>NZ_MJGM01000056.1:144190-205588 GCF_001864905.1 Curtobacterium sp. MCBA15_007 | reverse complement strand
ACGGGAGGCCCGTGGCGGATCCGCCACGGGCCTCCCGTTCGTCGTGTGGTCGCGGTCAGCCCACCCGCGCGACGCGCACGTCGACGCGGCTGAGCGCCAGGTCGTGGGCCGCGGCGGTCGCCAGGGCGACGTCGTGGACGGCGCGGGCGACCTCCGGGGCCGGGCGGAAGCCGTCGGTGCCGATGACGACGCGCAGGACCCCTTCGTCATCGACGACGATCCTGAGCGGGCCGGCGTTCGTGGCGATGCTCCGGACCGCCTGCACGGCGCTCGCGACCAGCGGGCGGGAGCGGTAGAGGTCGGTGACCCCGGAGACCTCGGTCACCGCGGTCTCGATCGCCGCGAGGGCCTCGTCGGTGGTCGTCATCGTGCCTCCTCCGGGTCGGTGCCGGTCGCGTCGTCGTGCTCCGGCAGCAGATCGCGGACGACCACGTCGATCGCCTCGACGAGCAGGTCGGTCTGCTCCGCCAGCGCCTCGCCCACCGCGGTCCGGACCAGGTCGGCGGCCGTCGGGATGGACAGGCCCGGGGCGATCGCGATCTCGACCACCACGCGCACCGGTGACGCGAGCTCGGTGACGTCGCCCTCCAGCTGACAGCGGGCGACGAGCACGCCGGTGACGGCGTCGCCGGTCCGCCGGATGAGGGAACGGATGGCGCCCTCGGTCATCACCGGGCGCTCCGTCTCGGACAGGGGGCGGAGCGGCACGTCGCGGCCGGATCGGGCCTCGATCGAGATGTTCGCCAGGACGCCACTGATCCACGACTCGTCGGCCGGGGCCTCCTCACGCGCCGCCACCTCGAGTGATCGGAGCGACGCGTGACGGACACGGATGATCGCCGCGAGGGCGTTCTGGCACGCGGGTGAGTCGTCGATGCTCGGGTCGGCCGGCTGCATCCCCGCGTCGAGGTAGTCGGTGAGCTCGTCGATCGAGTGACCGTCGAGGTCGCCGGGCTCCAGGGCGTCGAGCGCCTCGGAGCTGTCGGGCAGGTCCGGACGGATGCCGTCGTGGTCGGTCATCGCCATCCCTCCATGAGTCGGATCATGTTCTTCCTCGCTCGGGACAGCAGTCCCCGGACCGTCGATGGTGGCAGGTCGAGTTCGGCGGCGATCTCCTCGTACCGGTACTCGAGCACCTCCTTCATGATCCAGCACCGTCGTTGGGCTTCGGGCAGTTCGGCCAGTGCACGTTCCACCGCGTCCTCGCGGGAACGCGCTTCAGCGACCCGGTCAGGTGCGTCGTCCGCGGGTGCGGCGACCTCGAGCTCGGTGACGTCGTCGTGGATGCGACGCGCACGGATGCGGTCGAGGCACTTCCGGCTGAGGATGCGCATCAACCACGACTTCACGCGGGCGAGGTCGTCGAGGGAGTCGAGGCGGTCCCACGCGGTGATGAAGGTCTCCTGCACGACGTCGTCGAGTTCGTCGGTGGAACCGAGGGTCCGACGGGCGTAGGCACGGAGCAGCGGGGTGTGGCGACGGATCAGGACCTCGAAGGCCCGGACGTCGCCGTCGGACGACCGGCCGGCGAGGACCGCGTCGTCGAGCTCGGCGAGGGACTGGTGGTGCACGCGTTCCTTCTACTGGTGGTGGATGGTGAACGGCTGGGTGCGCGGATGCGCCGGCACGACCGTGAACGGTCCGACCGGTCGGGCGGCCAGCGAGCGGACACGCGCCAGGGCGAGCACGTGCGCGGGGGCGTTCCTGGGGACTGCAGCGGTGCGGGTCACGTCGGCTCCTCGTGGTGTGGTCACCGATGAGACGGACGCCGGACCCGTTTCGTCACACACGACGTCAGGGACGCGCCCGGACGGTGCCGGTGTGCGCCCCTGACCGGGCCGCTTCGTGTGCTGGGCGGTCCTACTGCTGGATGAAGGCGAGCAGGTCGGGGTTGATGACGTCCGCGTGGGTCGTCAGCATCCCGTGCGGGTAGCCCTCGTAGATCTTGAGCGTCGCGTTGGGCAGCAGCTCCGCCTGCTTGATCGCTGCGGCCTTGTAGGGCACGACCTGGTCGTCGTCGCCCTGGGTCACGAGGACCGGGACCGAGATCGCCTTGAGGTCCTCGGTCTGGTCGGTCTCGGAGAACGCCTTGATGCCCTCGTAGTGGGCCAGGGCGCTGCCCGTCATCCCCTGGCGCCACCAGTTGGCGACCACCGGGGCGGACACCTCTGCCCCCGGCCGGTTGAAGCCGTAGAACGGCCCCTCGGCGACGGCCTGGAAGAACTCCGCGCGGTTCGCGGCGAGCGCGCTCCGGAACCCGTCGAACACCGAGATGGGCGTGCCTTCCGGGTTCGAGTCGCTCTGCACCATGATCGGCGGCACCGAGGACACCAGGACCGCCTTGGCGACCCGGCCCTGGGGCTCGCCGTACTGGGCGACGTACCGCGCGACCTGGCCACCGCCGGTCGAGTGGCCGATGTGGACCGCGTTCCGCAGGTCCAGGTGCTGCACGAGCGCGTCCGTGTCGCTCGCGTAGTGGTCCATGTCGTGTCCGGTGCCGATCTGCGACGACCGCCCGTGCCCGCGACGGTCGTGCGCGATCACGCGGTAGCCCTTGCCGAGGAAGAACAGCATCTGGGCGTCCCAGTCGTCCGAAGACAGGGGCCAGCCGTGGTGGAAGACGATCGGCTGCGCGTCGCGCGGCCCCCAGTCCTTGTAGAAGATCTCTGCCCCATCGCTCGTGGTGACGAACGCCATCTCGTGCCTCCCTGGTTGTCTGTTCCACTCGTGACGCGGGCTGGCCGCTGCCTCCACGTCGGCGGGAGGCCGGAACTCGTTCACCGTAGTTCCGAGGGAGGCTCACCCGCTAGCACCAACGTGTCAGGTGGGTGCGAGCGCGGCTTGGCGCACGGGCCCCGCGTGCGCCAGAGTGGCTCCATGCCGCTCGTCACCGCCGTCTGCCGCGTCGACCGCCTGCTGCCGGACTCCGGCATCATCGGCGTCACCGCGATCGACAAGCGCCCGGTCGCCGGCAGCGTCCGCGTCCGGCCCCTCGGCCTGCGTGCCGACGTGCAGGCGAACCGCAAGTACCACGGCGGTCTGGACCAGGCCGTGTACGCCTACGCCGACGAGGACGCCGCGTACTTCGCCGAGCTGCTCGACCGCGAGATCACGCCCGGCCTGTTCGGCGAGAACCTGCGCACGAGCGGCATCGACGTCACCGGTGCCGTGACCGGGGAACGCTGGCGGATCGGCGACACCCTGGAACTCGAGGTCACGATCCCCCGGATCCCGTGCGGCACCTTCGCCAGGCGCATGGGGATCGACAAGTGGGTGAAGCGGTTCGCCGACGAGGGCCGACCCGGCGCGTACTTCCGCGTGGTCAAGTCCGGATCGGTGACAGCGGGTGACCCCATCGCGGTGACGTACCGGCCCGAGCACGGGGTGACCATCGGCGAGATCTTCAGCGACCTGTCGCCCGGACGTGCACGGGCCGTGCTCGAGTCGGGGGAACGGCTGGCGCCGAAGGTCGTGCAGGACCTGTCGAAGGTCGCCGCGCGGGCCTGAGCCCGTCGAGCCGCGTGCGTCCGCGCCGCTCCGTGCGTCCTGTCAGCTCCTTGCGTCCGGTCAGCTCCTTGCGTCCGGTCAGCTCCTTGCGTCCGCACGGCCCGGCAGCGCGCCCCGCGACGGGTCGATCGGGCGCTTCGCCGCGGGCAGTCCCGCGACCACCAGGTCGTAGGCGTTCGCCACGAGGTCCTCGACCAGGGTCTCGTCGATGCCGCCACCCGGCGCCAGCGTGATCCAGTGCCGCTTGTTCATGTGCCACCCCGGCGTGATCTCGTCGTGGTCGCGCACCAGCGCCGCCCCGTGCGGCGGCGCGCACTTCAGGTTGACGATCGGTGTCCCGCGTACCTCGGTGACCATCACGAACATCTTGCCGACGACCTTGTAGACGACGGAGCCCTCGCCGAACGGCTGCGTCTCGACGGCCGCCGGCAGCGCCAGGGCCGTGCGGCTCGCGATCTCGTGCAACTGCTCGCCGTCCATCTGACCAGGATGCCCGAGGCCGCCGACAGCGCACCCCGTTCGGGGGCAGGTCGTGAGCGTCGATCACGTCGTAGGATCACCACGCCGCGTACCCGACGCGGCGATCGCTCGCGCGATCACCACCAGTTCCAGGGGGAACCCGTGCGCATCATCCGTACCCTCGGCATCGCCGCAGCCACCGCCGTCCTCGCGACCACCGTCGTCGTCGGCGGGACCTCGACCGCCCAGGCAGCACCGAAGTCCTACGCCAACTGCACCGCGGTGCACAAGGTCTACTCCGGCGGCATCGCGAAGAAGTCCGTCAAGAAGAACAAGGTCGTCTCCGGTGGCAAGGCCACCTACCGCGCGCTCAAGGGCACGGTGAAGAAGGACGACGCGCTGTACCGGGCGAACACCAAGCTCGACCGCGACAAGGACGGCATCGCCTGCGAGAAGAGCTGACGCTCCCGCTCGCTCGGTGACACCGGCAAGACACCGGTGTTCGCGTCCTGAACACCCGCACGCGGGGGTGCGATGCGTGAACACCGGTGTTTTGCGTGCCCGGCGCGGTGCGACGCGCTCAGAGCGACGGGACGCCCTCGTGCCCGGACCGGGGACGAGGCGTCCCGGCGACCCCGGTGACCACCGACCCCGCCGGTACGTCCTTCGTGACCACGGTGTTGGCGCCGACGACGGAGTCCGGACCGATCGTGATCGCCCCGATGAGCGACGACCCCGCGCCGAGCACCACGCGGTCCCCCACCACCGGATGCCGTCGGGCGCTCGGGCCGTGGTCGCCACCGCGTCCACCCAGGGTCACACCGTGGAACACGAGCACGTCATCCCCGATGACCGCGGTCTCCCCGATGACGACACCCATGCCGTGGTCGATGAAGAACCGGCGGCCGATGCGCGCCCCCGGGTGGATCTCGATCCCGGTGACCGACCGCGCGACCTGCCCGAGCAGCCGCGCCGCGAACCGCGACCCGGGCAGCCCCTGTGCGTTCCAGAGCCGGTGGGTCACCCGGTACGTCCAGATGGCGTGCAACCCGGAGTAGACGATCGCGTTCTCCAGGTCGCCGCGCGCAGCAGGGTCACCGCGGCGTGCTGCGGCCAGGTCCTCGCGGATGGTCCGCAGCACGCCTCGTCGGACGGGACGACTCACGCAGTGAGTCCCTCGAAGAGCACCGTCGACAGGTAGCGCTCTCCGGTGTCGCACACGATGGCGACGATCCGCTTGCCGGCGTTCTCGGGGCGGGCGGCGATCTCGAGGGCCGCGTGGATGATCGCGCCGGACGAGATGCCCGACAGGATGCCCTCCTCGGTCGCCAGGGCGCGGGCGACACGGAGTGCGTCGTCGAGCTCGACGTCGAACACCTCGTCGATGACGCTCTGGTCGAGGACCTCGGGGATGAAGTTCGCGCCGATGCCCTGGATCTTGTGCGGACCAGCCTTGCCCTCGGTGAGCAGGGGCGAGTCCTTCGGCTCGACGGCGACGATCTGCACGCCGGGCACGCGCTCCTTGAGCACCTGCCCGACCCCGGTGATCGTGCCGCCGGTGCCCACACCCGCGACGAACACGTCGACGTGCTCCTCGGTGTCGCGGAGGATCTCCTCCGCCGTGGTCTTCCGGTGGATCTCGGCGTTCGCGGCCGTCTCGAACTGGTGGGCGAGGATCGCGCCGGGGGTCTCCGCGACGATCGACTCGGCCTTGGCGACCGCGCCCTTCATGCCCTCGGGCCCGGGGGTCAGGACGATCTCGGCCCCGTACGCACGGATCACCGCACGGCGTTCGACGCTCATCGTCTCGGGCATCGTGATGACGACCCGGTACCCACGGGCGGCGCCGACCAGGGCCAGGGCGATCCCGGTGTTGCCGGACGAGCCCTCGACGATGGTGCCGCCGGCCTGCAGCGCTCCGGAGGCCTCGGCGGCGTCGATGATCGCGACGCCCAGGCGGTCCTTGACGCTGGCGCCCGGGTTGTAGAACTCGAGCTTCGCGAGCACCTCGGCGCCGCCCGCCTTCGGCAGGCGGTTCAGCTTGACGAGGGGGGTGTTGCCGAACGCCTGGGAGATGTTCTCGTAGATGGTGCCGCTCATCCGGTCCGTCCTTCGCAGCTCAGGTCGCGCATCGCTCTTCCTGGAGGCGCGGTGTGCGCCCGATCCTAGCCACCGGACCCCAGGTGGTCCTGTCCGTGACGGCGCGTGCGCGCCGGACCCGATTCGCGCATCCGGGCCGGTTGCTGCCCCGGCCTGCGAAAGCGACAGGTGTCCGCGGAAGGTTCGCACGGTTCTGTCGCTTTCGCGGGAGTGAGCACGACCAGCGCCGAGGAGAGTCGCTTTCGTGGCGCGATCGACCGCGTCAGCGCACGAACGCCGTCAGGGCGAACCGCTCGTCGGTCGCCTCGAGCACCCGCAGCACGTTGCCGCCGGCCAGCGCACGCAGGTCCGACTCGCCCCAGCCGCGGCGGACCAGCTCCGCCGCGAGCACCGGGTACCGCGACACGTCGCGCAGGTCCGGCGGCAGCACCGGGGTGCCGTCGTAGTCACCGCCGAGGCCCAGGTGCGCCACACCGGCGACGTCACGGGCGTGCTCGACGTGGTCGGCGACGTCAGCCACCGTGACCAAGGGCGGTTCGCCGGACATGCCCGACTCCTCCCAGTCCGCCCACGCCCGGGACACGAACTTCGGCACGAAGGTGATCATCACGACGCCACCGTTGTCGGCGAGCCGGGCGAGCACGTCGTCGGGCACGTTCCGCGGGTGGTCGTCGATCGCGACGGTCGACGAGTGGCTGAACACGACGGGCTGGGTCGCGATGTCGAGGGTGTCCCGCATGGTGGCCGGGGCGGTGTGGGACAGGTCGACGAGCATGCCGATCCGCTCCATCTCGGCGACGACCTGTCGCCCGCGGTCGGTCAGGCCGCCGTGCGCCCGTTCCCCGGTCGCGGAGTCGGCCCAGGGGGTGTCGTCGTTGTGGGTGAGCGTCATGTAGCGGACGCCGAGCCGCGCGAGGGTGCGGAGGACGGCCAGGTCGTCGCCGATCGAGTGCCCGCCCTCGGCGCCGAGCAGGGACGCGATCCGGCCTGAGTCGACCGCCGCACGGACCTCGGCGGCGGTGCGGGCGAGCGCGAGGTCGTCGGGGTAACGCTCGATGATCCGGTGTGCGAGATCGACCTGCTGCAGGGTGGTCGTCACGGGGTCCGGGTCGTCCGCGGGCACGAACACCGACCAGAACTGCCCGACCACGCCGCCGGCACGGAGCTTCGGGATGTCGGTGTGCAGCGAGTCGGTCTCGGTGTCGATGCCGTCGACGCCGGAGTCGTGGCTGTCACGGCGTTCCCAGGGCAGGTCGTTGTGGCCGTCGATGACCGGGAACGGGAGCGCGTCGAACGTCATCCCCCGACGCTACCGCCCGCGCCGTCGTGGCTAGGCTCGTTCTGTGCAGCCCGTCACCCTCCGCACCGAGCGCCTGGCGCTCTCGGTCCCCGAGATCAGCGATGCCGACGACGACCGGTCCGCTCCGACGGTCTGGCCGACGTCGTGACCGTCTCGTTCCGTGTCGTGACGGAGCTGCCGGTGCCGCCGGAGCGCGCCTTCGCACTGTCGCTGGACATCGGCGCGCACGAGCGCTCGATGGCAGCGACCGACGAACGCGCCGTCGCCGGCACGACGACCGGCACGATCGGCCTGGGCGAGACCGTCACCTGGCGGGCGCGGCACTTCGGGATCGTCTGGAAGATGACGAGCGGCATCACCGCCCTGGAGGCTCCCCACCGGTTCGTCGACGAACAGGTGCGTGGGCCGTTCGCCCGCTTCCACCACGAGCACCGGTTCGAGCCGTCGGCCGGCGGGACGCGCATGGTCGACACCATCACGTTCCGCGCTCCGCTCGGTCCGCTGGGCCGCCTGGCCGAGGTGCTCGCGTTGGCCCGGTACATGCCGAAGCTCATCGCCGACCGCAACGCCTCGCTCGCCGCCGAGCTGCGCGGCGGGGACGGCGATCAGGGCGCTGCGAGTTCCCCCAGGGCGTCGTAGGCGGTGGCGACGGCGTCGACCCGCACCCGGCCACCAGGACCCGAGGCGTCGTAGACGTCGTTCGTGATCGCCGCGACGACGGCGAACAGCGCGGCCATCGAGTCGAACGCCGACGGTGAGTCGACCGGGCAGAGGATCGCGGTGGCCGCCGGCGCCGCGATGACTGCGGCCGTCGGGTCGCCGAGCACGACGACGTCCGCGCCGGAGTCGACGCAGTGCCGGACGATCCGTTCGACCCCGGCGGTGTGCCGACGAACGGTCACCAGGACGACGAGGTCGTGCCGGTCGAGGTCGGCGACCTCTTCCCCGAGCCGCTGCCCGGGCGACGGACCGACCCGGACGTCGGACCGCACCTGCGCCAGTTGTGACCGCAGTTGCAGCGCGATCGGGTAGGCCCCGCGTTCGCCGAGGACGAGCACCCGGCGGGCACGGACGATCCGACGGGCCAGCCGCGGCCGGTCCGCTCGGCCGAGGGACGCGAAGGCTGCGTCGAGGTTCCGTGCCTCCACCGCACGCTGGTCGACGTGGGCAGCGTCCTCGGCGACCCACGGCAGGCCCGAGCCCCGCGCCGACATCAGGTTCTGCCGGACCTCGGCGGCGTCCTGGAACCCCAGGGACCGCACGAGTCGCGAGACCGTGGCCTTCGAGGTGCCGGACTCGGCCGCGAGTTCGGCGGAGGTGCCGACGAGCAGGAGTTCCGGGTCGTGCCGCACCATGGCGGCGACCCGTCGTTCCGCGGGCGAGAGCTGTTCCCAGACGGAGTCGATCCGGGCGCGGACGTCGGGGCCGGCGGTGCTCATGCGCGTGCCACCCGATCGACGGCGACGGCCAGGGCGTCGAGGCCGAGGGCGATGTCCGGCGTCGACACGAACTCGTCCGGGTGGTGGCTGATGCCGTCGGGGTTGCGGAGGAACAGCATCGCGACGTCGGTGATGAGCCCGAGCGACATCGCGTCGTGGCCGGCTCGTGAGAACAGCTCCATCGGTGCGGCTTCGCCCGTCGACACGATCCCGGCGCGGACGGCGTCCATCAGCCGGGGCGAGCAGAACACCGCGGGCGCACGGTGCACCTCGGTCGGGGCGACGCTCACCCCGCGCCGTTCACCGATGAACGTGAAGGCCTTGGTGAGTTCGTCCCAGACCTCGTCGCGCTCGTCGTCGAACTCGCCCCGCAGGTCGACGGAGAACCGTGCGAGTCCGGGGACCACGTTGACGGCTCCGGGTTCGACGGTCATCGTGCCGACCGTGCCGACCTGGTGCGACGCCCGGCAGATCCGTTCCACCGCCAACGCCGCTTCGGCAGCGGCGAGCAGGGCGTCGTGCCGTCGTTCGTAGGGGGTGCCGCCGGCGTGCCGGGCTTCACCCACGGCCTCGACCGAGAACCGCCGGGCACTCGCGATGCTCGTGACGACCCCGAGGGCCTGGCCGGCCTGCTCCAGGTGCGGCCCCTGCTCGATGTGCGCTTCGAGGTAGCCGACCACGGAGGCCGGGTCGACCGCAGCGTCACCGACACGCTCCGGGTCGAGGCCGAAGTCGGTGAAGGCCTGCCGCAGGGTCGTGCCGTCATCGTCGGCAAGGTCCCACCAGGCGTCGTCCCAGACCCCGGCCACGGCGGACGACCCGAGCAGTGCCTTGCCGAAGCGGGTGCCTTCTTCGTCGGAGAACGCGATGACCTGGAGTGCGACGGGCAGCGGGCCGTCGGCGGTGAGCCGGGCGGCGGTGCGGATCGCCATGAGCACCCCGACGATGCCGTCGTACCGGCCGGCGTCCACCACGGTGTCCAGGTGGGAGCCGAGCAGCAGCACGGGGGCGTCGGGCGTCGCGCCCGCGGCCCGACCGTGCAGGTTGCCGGCGGCGTCCTGCCACGTGGACAGTCCGGCGTCCTGCATCCAGCCCGCGACGAGGGCGTTGGCCCGAGCGTGTTCCGGCGACAGGTAGACGCGGGTGATCCGGCCCGGTTCGGCGCTGAGGGCGGCGAGCTCGTCGCACCAGCCGGCGACGAGTTCGGCGTCGGCGGTGCCCACGGCGGTCGCGTTCAGGACGGGCAAGGCGCTCACGCGAGCACCTCGGCCTGGGCGCGTGCGGTGGCGGTGGCGGTGGGGTCGCGGAAGACGTCGAGGGCGGCGTCGACCCCGCCGCCGTGCGGCACCGCGTGCCCTGCCCGACGCAGGGCGTGCTCGAGCGCGGCCAGGGTCGTGACGACGGTGTCCTTCCGCGCGTTGTAGCCCATGGTGCCGATGCGCCAGACCCGCCCGTGCAGCGGCCCGAACGACGTGCCGATCTCGATGCCGTGGTCGTCGAGCATCGCGGCGCGGACCTGGTCGCCGACCACGTCGGACGGGATCTCGACGGCGACGACGTTGTGCATCTTGTGGGCGACGTCGCCGAAGACCCGGAGGCCGAGTGCCTGCACGCCGTCGAGCATCGCGCGCCCGGCGGTCTCGTGGCGGGTGACGACGGCGTCGCGGCCTTCTTCGAGCAGGATGCGGGCGCACTCGTGGGCGGCGTAGAGCATCGACGCAGCCTCGGTGTGGTGGTTCAGTCGGCGCGGACCCCAGTAGTCGAGGATCATCGCGAGGTCGAGGTAGTTCGAGCGGATCGGTTCGTCGGCGACGACGTCGCCGGGTTCGCGGATGCCGGCCTCGACGCTCCGCCGCTCGTCGAGCACCGCCACGGCCTTCGGCGACAGCGTGACGGGAGCACTGCCGGACGGGCCGCCGAGGCACTTCTGCAGCCCGGCGCTCACGGCGTCGATCCCCCAGGCGTCGACCTCGAGCGGGTTGCCGCCCACGGTCGCGGTCGCGTCGGTGTAGAGCAGGACCCCGTACCGCTCGCAGATCACACCGAGCTCGTCGAGGGGCTGGTTCATCGTGGTCGAGGTGTCGCCCTGCACGACCGCCAGCACCTTCGGCCGGACGCGGGCGATCGCCGACTCGATCGCGGACGGCGTGAAGACCTGGCCCCACTCGGTCTGGATGGTGTGGACTTCGGCACCGGCACGGCCGGCGATCTCGGCGAGCAGGTGTCCGAACCGGCCGAACACCGGCACGAGCACGCGGTCCCCCGGGGCGAGCAGGGACACGAGCACCGCTTCGATGCCCGCGCGCGAGGTGCCGTCGACGAGCAGCGTGGCGTCGTTCTGCGTGCCGAACACGCGGCGGTAGAGCGCCTGCGTCTCGTTCATCGTCGCGGTCATCCACGGGTCGTACTGGCCGACGAGCGGCGTCGACAGCGCCCGGAGCACGCGCGGGTCGGCGTCGATCGGCCCCGGGCCCATGAGGAGACGGGCAGGTGGGTTCACTGGGAGCATGGTGGTTCCTTCCGTTCCCGATCCGACGATACCGGAACGATCGTTACAGGGGTGTTTCCGACGCGAGCACGGGACGACTGGCCAGGCGACCCTCGACCCGCACCACGCCGCCGTCGGCCGTGGCGATGCGACGGCCACGGAGCCAGGTCTCGGTGACGCTGCCGCGCACACGGAGCCCGTCGAACGCCGAGACCGGGTTGCGGTGCTCGAGCCCGGCGACGTCGACCACGGACCGGGCAGCCGGGTCGAACACGGCGAAGTGGGCCAGCGCACCGGGCGCGATCACGCCGCGGTCGTGCAGCCCGACCAGGGCTGCGGGACCGGTCGTGAACAGCGGCAGCAGTGCCTGGAGCGGGACTCCGCGACGCTCGGCCTCGGTCCACACCGCCCGGAACCCGACCTGCAGCCCGGCGACCCCACCCCAGGCCAGGCCCCAGTCGTCGGTCTTCAGGTCCGCGGTGGAGGGCGAGTGGTCCGACACCACGAGGTCGATCGTGCCGTCGAGCACGCCCGCCCACAGCGCGTCGCGGTTGGCGTCGTCACGGATCGGCGGACAGCACTTGTAGGCGGTCGCGCCGTCCGGGATCGTGCCCGCCTCGAACGACAGGTAGTGCGGACACGTCTCGACCGTGATGCGCACGCCGTCGTCCTTCGCCGCGCGGAGCATCGGCAGCGCGCCCGCGTCGGACAGGTGCAGCACGTGCACCCGTGCCCCGGTGGCCCGTGCGCCGTCGATGACCTGCGCGATCGCGGACCGTTCGGCGGCGACGGGCCGGGTGGCCAGGAAGTCCGCGTACCGGCCACCGAGCGCCTGGTGCGGCACGAGGTGTTCCGGGTCCTCGGCGTGCACGATCAGCAGGGCGTCGATCCGCGCGGCCTCGGCGATCGCGGCGCGGAGCTGCTCGGGGTCGAGGTGCGGGAACTCGACCACACCGCTCGGCGCCGTGAAGCACTTGAAGCCGAAGACGCCAGCGTCGTGCAGGGCGTCGAGCGTCCCGAGGCTCGCGGGGACCGCACCGCCCCAGAACCCGACGTCGACCGCCACCCGGCCCTCGGCGCTCGCCCGCTTGACGGCGAGCGCCTCGACCGTGGTCGTCGCGGGGATCGAGTTGAGCGGCATGTCCACGATCGTGGTGACACCGCCCATCGCAGCGGCCCGGGTCGCGGATGCGAAGCCCTCCCACTCGGTGCGGCCGGGCTCGTTGACGTGCACGTGGGTGTCGACGAGCCCGGGGAGCAGTACCTGCCCGTCCGGCACGGTGTGGTCCTGCACGGTGTCGACGACCGCATCGACCGGCAGGACGTCGGTGACCCGTCCGTCGTGGACGACGACCGCGGCCGGACGGAACGTGCCGTCGACCCAGGCTCGGTGCGCGCGGACGACGAGGTCGGCGGTGGCGGCCGCCGCCGGGAGGCCCGTCACGCGCCCGCCCCGGCCGTCGCGACCGCCACCGGGTGGCGTTCGAAGCCGGCCAGCAGCCCCGACATCGCCTTCGTCGGCGGCAGGGCGTACTCACCACGCTTGCCCGTGGACAACCCGAGGCGGACGAGCGACTCGGCCAGGACCGTGGCAGCCGCGACACCGTCGACGACCGGCGCCCCGATCGCGAGCGAGATCTCGGCGCAGAAGTCGGCCATGCCCGCACACCCGAGCACGACGGCATCGGCTCCCCCGTCGATGACGGCTCGGCACTCCTCGGTCACGAGCGCCCGCGCACCGGACGCGGGGTCGTCGAGCTCGAGCACCGGGACCTCGCACGCACGGATCTCGGTGACGAGCGGTGCGAACCCGTAGCGCTGGGCGAGCTCGTGGGCGCGGCCGGTCGTCCGCGCCAGGGTGGTGACGACGCCGAACCGGCGGCCGAGCATCGCGGCGGCGTGGAACCCGGCCTCGGCGATCCCGATCACCGGCACCGTCGCGAGTTCCCGCGCGGCGTCGAGCCCCGGGTCCCCGAAGCAGGCGACGACGAAGGCGTCCACCCCGTCCTGCTCACCGCGGGCGATCTGCTCGAGCAACCCGGGGACGGCCAGGGCCTCTTCGTAGTGGCTCTCGATCGAGGCCGGCCCCATCGTGGGCTCGACCGCTTCGATCAGGGTGCCGGGCGCGGCGACGGCCTGGGCTGCGACGCCGATCGAACGCGTCATCGACGCGGTGGTGTTGGGGTTGACGACGCGGATGCGCATCGGGGTCCTTCCGGTGGAGCGGGTGGAACGAGTGGAGCGGTGGAACCGGTGGTGCTGGGTGGTGACCATCGTGGCGGGGCCGGGGCGGACCTCCCGGCCGTGGTGTGGATCCGTGGACGAGCGAGCGTCGCGACCCGCCCTGTGGAGGACGGGCGGCGACGCCGACGGTCAGGCGCGACCGACGGCCGCGCCGTCGTCGACCGTCGGGTCGTCCGCGTCGAGCACGGGCATGCTCGGCCGGGCGCGCTCGAGTGCCCAGAAGACGACGAGGCCCAGGCCGCAGCCGATGAACCAGCTGTAGCTCGACAGCCACGGCAGCACGCCCAGCGCCGGGGGCAGGACCGCGCTCGCGACCGAGACCGCGCCGGTGACCACGAGGGTCCAGATGGCGTTCGGGTTGAAGCCGCCGCGGTACCAGTACCGGGCAGTGCGGCTGGTGGAGTACATGTCGTCGATCGCGATGCGCTGCTTGCCGACGATGTAGTAGCCCGCGATGAGGATGCCGAACAGCGGGCCGATCAGCGCACCGAGCACACCGAGCGTGTACAGGATCGCCTGGTCGTTGCCGTACCAGTTCCACGGGGTGAGGAGCACCGAGCCGACGGCGGCGATCGTGCCGCCGGCACGCCACGAGATCTTCCGGGGCGCCACGTTCGAGAAGTCGAACGCGGGGCTGATGAAGTTCGCGACGATGTTGATGCCGACGGTCGCGGTGACGAACGTCAGGCCACCGAGCAGGATCGCGAAGGGTGCTCCGATGGCCTGCACGGTCTCGATCGGGTCGGTGATGAGCTTGCCGAACACCGGCACCGTCGCACTCGCGCAGAGCACCGTCAGGACCGAGAAGAACAGGAAGTTGATCGGCAGTCCCCAGAAGTTGCCGCGCTTGACCGCCCGGAACGACCGGCCGTAGCGCGAGAAGTCACCGAAGTTGAGCATCGGGCCGGAGAAGTAGCTGACCACCAGGGCGACCGCGGACAGCATCACCGGGATCGACGCCCCGAACGACAGCGGCTCGCCCGCCGACAGGGTGAACGAGATGTTGCCGATGCCCGCCTGGCTGACCAGGTAGACCGCGAGCACGATCATCACCACGTAGACCGCCGGTCCGGCCCAGTCGATGAACCGCTTGATGGCCTCCATGCCCATCCAGAACAGCGCCCCCTGCGCCACCCAGAGGATCGCGTACGAGATCCACCCCAGGGCCGACAGCCCGAGGAACGAGTGGTCGAGCAGCCCCGCCGACGCCGGGATGAACTTGAGGAAGATGATGTTCAGCGACTGTGCTGCCAGGAAGGTCTGCACGCCGTACCAGGCCATCGCGATGAGACCGCGGATGATGGCGGGGACGTTCGCGCCGAGCACTCCGAACACCGCGCGGTTGATCACGGGGTACGGCACTCCCGTGCGTTGCGACGGCTTGGCGACCAGGTTCGCGAAGACCTGCACGATCAGGATGCCGACCACCAGGGCGATGAGCACCTGCCAGCTCGCGATGCCGAGGGCGAAGAGCGACCCGGCGGTGACGTAGCCGCCGACCGAGTGCACATCCGACATCCAGAAGGCGAAGAAGTTGTAGCTCGTCCAGCGCTGCTCGCGGAGCGGGGCGAGGTCCTCGTTCGTGAGCGCCGGGTCGTACCCGGGCTTGACGACGCCGGCACCCGCCGGGGCAGGAGCGGCGGTCGTGGTGGGGGCGTGGGGCGCGGCGACTGGTGTCGCGATGTCGGTAGCCATGGCGTCCTCCGAGGGAGTGGGAAGCGGGGCGGTGCGTGCTTGAGCACGAAGCTACGGAGCGACTTCGCCCCCGCCGTTTCCCTCGTGTAACGGTCGTGTGTCCCAGCCCCCGTCCTGGAACGACCGTTCCGGAAGGTCGCAGGAGACCCGCACTGCGGCTTGCCGCATCGATGGGCACGCACCCCGCACGCACCCCGCACGGACAGAAGCGGTGGCGACTGCCGGTGGTACGAATCGACCATGAGCAGGGGAATCAGGATCGATCACGTGGGCGTCACGGTGCCGGACATCGACGCAGCCACGGAGTTCTTCGAGGCGGCGTTCGACGCCGTCGTCCTGTACGACATGCGCCGTCGTGACGAGATGCCGAACAGCAGTCCCGAGGCCCACGGGTACCTCGGGATCCCGAGCACCATGGCGCAGGGGGCCATGCGGATGCTCGCGCTGCCCGAAGGCCCGGGGCTCGAGCTGTTCGAGTACCTGGGACCCGAGCAGCGGCACGCCGCACACCCGTCCGACCTGGGGTGGCAGCACCTGGCGATCTACGCCGACGACCTGGACGAGACGCTCGCCCGGGTCGAGGCGGCCGGGGGCACCCGGAACTCCGACCCCCGCGACCTGCGTGGTGACGAGGCGGGGCCCGGCAACCGGTTCGTGTACACCCGCACGCCGTGGGGATCGACGCTCGAGCTCGTCAGCTACCCGACGCCGCAGCCGTACCTGGTGCACGCGCCGCGGCCGAAGTGGGCGCCGTGGCCGATGCCGGACGACGTCTACCCGGTGCCGGCACCCGCCGTGCACTGACGAGCAACCGCCGCACCGACCGACCAACCGAGAAGCAACACACCGACCAGCAGACCGCCCCTCAGTGCCGGGGCACCTGCCCCGTCCGCCGCACGGCCCGTTCGAGCAGTTCGACGTCGATCCCGACGTGCTGCCGGGCGATCACGCCCGCCTCGGGTGCGCGGCCAGAACACACCGCGTCCACCAGCCGTTCGTGCTCGTGGAGCGCACGGGTCTCCATCTCCGCCATGCCCTCGGCCGTGCCCCACAGGTGCGCCGGAGCGGCGATGGAGATCTGCGCCTCCAACCCGGCGAGCGCCGTCCGCAGGGCGTCGTTCCGCGCGGCGTCGATGATCGTCCGGTGCAGCACGGCGTCGGCCTGCTGCTTCTCGAGGCCCGAGGTGGCGTCGCGGAACACCTCGAGCCGTGCCCGGATCAGGGCGGCGTCCTCCGGGGTCACCCGTTCCGCGGCGGCCGTGGCGAGCGCCCCGTGCAGCAGCGCGATGGCGTCGGCGGTGTCCTGGATCGCCTCCCACCGGGCGAGCAGCACCCGCCCGACGGCGTCCGACGAGCTGTCCGGCCACTCGGTGCGGACGAACGTGCCACCGCCCCGGCCTCGACGGGTCTCGAGCAGCCCCCGTTCGACGAGCCGGGCGATCGCACTGCGAACGGTGACCCGGGCGACGCCGAGCAGGCCGGCCAGTTCGCGTTCCGGCGGCAGGTTCGCGCCGGGCAGGTACTCGCCCACGGCGACGGCGGTCACGAGGCGGTCCTCGACCTCGTCGACGCGCGTCTCGGTCGCACGATCGGACACACGGACCCCCCTTCACGGTGTTACGACCACGTTAAGGCAGCAGAAAAGGTATTGCGTGGGACCTTTTTCCGCTCCATGCTGACCCCCATGTCCAGCATCACCGAATCCACGATGCCGTTCCGCGACGGCGAGACCTGGTACCGGGTCACCACGCCCGACACCCCGGTCGCCGGCGCGCTGCCCCTCGTCGTCCTGCACGGCGGGCCCGGCATGGCCCACGACTACCTCCGGAACCTCGCGGCCCTGGCCGACGAGACCGGCCGGACCGTCGTCCACCACGACCAGTTCGGCTGCGGCCGGAGCACCCACCGCCCGGACGCCCCGGCCGACACCTGGCAGCCGCAGCTGTTCGTCGACGAGTACGCCGCCCTGGTCGAGCACCTCGGGCTCGGCGACCACCACGTGCTCGGGCAGTCGTGGGGCGGCATGCTCGGCGCAGAGATCGCAGTGCAGCAGCCCGCGGGCCTCCGCTCGCTGGCGATCTGCAACTCCCCCGCGTCGATGCAGCTCTGGGTCGACGGCGCCGCCGAGCTCCGCGCGCAGCTGCCCGCCGACGTGCAGGACGCCCTGACCCGGCACGAGACGGCCGGCACCGTCGACGACCCCGAGTACCTTGCGGCGACGCAGGTCTTCTACGAGCGGCACGTCTGCCGCGTGGTCCCGAGCCATCCGGACTTCGTCGACTCCGAGGAGCAGATGGAGCGCGAGCCGACGGTCTACCACACGATGAACGGCCCGAACGAGTTCCACGTCGTCGGCACGATGCGCGACTGGACCATCGTCGACCGGCTCGACCGCGTCGCCGTGCCGACGCTCGTCGTCGCCGGCGAGCACGACGAGGCCACCCCCGCCACGTGGGCCCCGTTCGTCGAGCGGATCGCCGACGTCCGACAGCACGTCTTCCCCGACGCGAGCCACTGCTCGCACCTGGAGCAGCCGGCGGAGTTCCGCCGGGTCGTCGCGGCCTTCCTGGCCGCGCACGACGACGCCTGACCCGGCCACGACCATCCCTGGAGGCGCGGGGCGGGCCCGCCCCGCGCCTCCAGACCGGAAGTCCCCACCCCCACAGCCGCACCCGTCCCTCCACCCGAAACGGAACCCGACATGTCGCAGCAGCACAGCGAGCTCTCCGCACAGCAGCAGCTCGAGGCCTACGGCTACAAGCAAGAGCTCAAGCGCTCCGTCAGCACCACCGACCTGCTCATCTACGGGCTGGTCTTCATGGTCCCGATCGCCCCGTGGGCGATCTTCGGGACCGTCTACAACGCCTCCAGCGGCATGGTGCCGCTGGTGTACCTGGTCGGCCTCGTCGCGATGATCTTCACCGCTCTGGCCTACGCGCAGATGGCGAAGTCGATCCCCCTCGCCGGCAGCGTGTTCTCGTACGTCGGCCGCGGCATCCACCCCACCGCCGGGTTCTTCGCAGGCTGGGCGATCCTGCTCGACTACCTGCTCGTCCCGACGCTGCTCTACGTGTTCGCCGCCGAGAGCATGGTCGGCATCTTCCCGGGCACGCCCCGCTGGCTGTGGGCGCTCGTGTTCGTCGCGATCAACACCGTCATCAACCTGGCCGGGGTGTCCTCGCTCAAGCTCGCGAACCGCATCTTCCTGCTCATCGAGCTCGTCTTCGTCGCGATCTTCGTCGTCATCGCGATCGTCGCGCTGACCGGCGGCACTATTCCGGACGCGTCCTTCAGCACCGCGCAGATCTGGGACCCGGCCAAGGTGTCGGCCCCGCTCATCGCGTCGGCGCTGTCGATCGCGGTGTTGAGCTTCCTGGGCTTCGACGGCATCTCCACCCTGTCCGAGGAGTCCACCGGCCGTCGTGGCGGAGCCGGCACGGCGATGATCCTGGCGCTCGTCATCGTGGCGTTCCTGTTCATCCTGCAGACCTGGCTCGCCAGCGCCATCGCCGGGGGTCGTGACGCGTTCCCGAAGGGTGAGGCCGGAAACGCCTTCTTCACCATCGTCGAGCAGGCGTCGTCGAGCGGGTGGGCCACCGCGTTCTTCGCCGTCAACGTGCTCGCCGTCGGCATCGCGAACGCCATGGCCGCGCAGGCCGCGACGAGCCGCCTCCTCTTCTCGATGAGCCGCGACCGTCAGCTGCCCGCGTTCCTGCACAAGCTCAACGGTCGCCAGGTGCCGCAGAACGCGATCATCGTCGTCTCGGTGCTGTCCGCGATCCTGGTGCTGTTCTTCGTCGGGCAGATCGACACGATCTCGTCGCTCGTGAACTTCGGCGCGCTGTTCGGCTTCATGCTCCTGCACGTGTCCGTCTTCGTGCACCACGTCGTCAAGGGGAAGTCGCGCAACTGGCTGCTGCACCTGGTCGTGCCGCTGATCGGGTTCCTGATCATCGGGTACGTCCTGCTGAACGCCGCGGTCGAGGCGAAGGTCGGCGGCATCGTCTGGCTGAT
Organism: Curtobacterium sp. MCBA15_007; assembly: GCF_001864905.1. NCBI lineage: Bacteria > Bacillati > Actinomycetota > Actinomycetes > Micrococcales > Microbacteriaceae > Curtobacterium > Curtobacterium sp. MCBA15_007. The sequence goes on along the minus strand of NZ_MJGM01000056.1, from coordinate 186,342 downwards.
CGTCGGCGCGGCCGTGTTCCTGTACTACCGACGCACCGGCCGTTCCACCGAGGTCGGCTCGGAAGCAGAACCGACGACGGAGGACGCACGATGACCCCGGACCACTTCCTGCCGAACACCCTCGGCCGCCCCGGGTTCTCCGCAGACCGGGAGCCCGTGCTGCGGGTCCGCCCCGGCACCGGCGAGACCATCGGCTTCGAGACCACCGACGCCGTCTACGCCGAACTCGACCAGCACCACGACATGGCGCAGCTGCAGGCACCGATCAACCCGGTGACCGGCCCGGTGTTCGTCGAGGGGGCAGAACCCGGCGACACCCTCGTGGTGACCATCCACGCCATCGAGCTGACCACGCACGGGTGGTCGGTGTCCCTGCCCGGCTCCGGGGCCCTGCAGCACGTGATGGGCGACCGGGTCTTCGCCCGCCGATGCCGGATCTCGGACGGCACGGTGCAGGTGTCCGACCGGCACCGGTTCCCCGTGCGGCCGATGATCGGGTGCATCGGGACGGCCCCGGCCGAGGGTGAGAACTCGACGATCATGCCGGCCTACCCGGAGGGCGGCAACATGGACGTCACCGAGGCCCGCCCCGGCTCGACCGTGTCCCTGCCCGTCCGGGTCCCCGGCGCACTGCTGTCGATCGGCGACATCCACGCGCTCATGGCCGAGGGCGAGTCGTCGTTCGTCGCCATCGAGGCCCAGGGCACCGCGATCGTCTCCGTCGACCTGGTCAAGGGCGGCCCCGTGCTCCGCGCACCCCGCATCGAGACCGCTGACGGCTGGCTGTTCGTCGGTCTCGGCGACCCCGTGCAGGAGAGCGTCCGGCGCGGGTACGAGGACGCCTTCGCGTTCCTCGTCGACGAGCACGGCTGGACCGCCGAGGACGCCTACGCGGTGCTCAGCGCGGTCGGTGACTCGAAGCTCGGCGGGCCGACCGGCTCCACCGCGCCGGACCCGTTGCACCCCTTCGCCGCCGTCGGCGCAGTCACCCTGCACCGGGTCCCGAAGTCGGTGCTGTGAGGGTTCGCTGATGCGGGTTCCCGGTACGACTGTCGTGCCGGGAACCTGCACAGGCATGTGCACGATGATGGGCGCATGCACGACACCATCCGCTACGTCGCGATCGGCGACAGCTTCTCGGAGGGCATCGGCGACGCCGGACCCGCTCCGTTCCCCGGCTGGACCGGACGGCTCGCGAGCGCGATGGCGGGAGCCTCGGACGCCCACGTCTCGTACGCGAACCTCGCGGTGCGCGGCCGACTGCTCGCCGGCGTCCTCGACGGTCAACTCGAGGCCGCACTCGCGCTCGACCCGGCGCCGACCCTGATCACCTTCTGCGCCGGCGGCAACGACCTGCTGCGCCCGCGCTTCGAGGTGGACGCGCTGATCGGGCAGGTCGAGACTGCCGCCGACCGCGTCGAGGCCACCGGGGCGCGCCTGGCACTCTTCAGCCCGGCTGACCCGAGCGCCCGCCTGCCCCTCGGATCCCTGATCAACCGCCGCGGTGATGCCTGGGCCGAGGCGCTCGGCACCCTCGCCCGGCGCCGCGGTCTGCCGTTCGTCGACGTCTCCCGCGACCCGCACCTCGGCCGCGCCGAGTTCTGGTCGGACGACCGGCTGCACATGAACGCCACCGGGCACCAGCGCGTCGCGGACCTGGCGCTGCACGCGGTCCTCGACGGCCCCGCGCCGCTCGAGCCCGCGGACGCCGGCGCCACCCGGGCCCGCCTGGGAGAAGAGCTCCGCTACTACCGCGAGTACGTCCTGCCGTGGCTGCAGCGCCGGATCACCCGCACGTCGTCGGGCGACGGGCGTTCGGCGACCTACCCGACGTGGACGCCGGTGCACGGTCGGGACGCGTAGCCAGCGTCAGCCCGCGACGTACACGCGGGTGGTGACGCCGCTCAGCGCGTGCGCGAACTCGTCGCCCGTCGCCACGAAGCCGCCCGCCTCGTACAGCCGCACCGCCCGGTCGTTGTCGCCGAGCACGTGCAGCACCACGCGCGGGTGGCCGGCAGCCCGGGCATCGTGCACGGCCTCGGACAGCAGCGACCGTCCGACCCCGCGGGCCTGCACGCCGGGACGCACCGCGAGCAACGACAGGTAGGCGGCGTCCGCCGGGTCCGTCGACCGTCCGGTGCCGGGTGCCGTGACCAGCACGAAGCCGTCCACCGCGCCGTCCGGTCCGGGCGCCACCAGCCAGGCGACGTGGTCAGCGGCGAACTTCTGCCGGGCGCGCTCCCGGACCGCCGGGTCCTCGGCGACGCCGTCACGGGCCGCCACGGCCGCAGCCCACAGGTCGATGCAGGTGTCGGTCTCGTCCGGGGCCGCAGGACGTACGACCACGGACGACTCGATCACCCGATCAGCCTACGACCGCCCGGCTCCCGATCCTGAACGACGCCCCACGGTGCTCGTCGGGCAGCCGGTCCCCGCGGCCGTGCAGCTTCTGCCGGAGCGAACCCGGCTCGTACTCCTTCGGGTAGGCCCCGCGGGCACGGAGTTCCGGGATCACGAACTCGATGACGTCCTCCCACGTGCCCGGGGTGACCGCGTACGCCAGGTTGAAGCCGTCGACGTCGGTCAGCTCCTGGATCTCCTGCAGCCGGTCGGCGATGGTCGCTCCCCCACCGACCGCCACCGGGCCGAGCCCGCCGATCGCCGTCTGCCGCGCCAGGTCGCGGATCGTCCACTTCGACCCGTCCTCGCCGGTCGCTGCCGCGATGTTCGCCGCCGCCGACTGGATCGCGTTCGACTCGACGTCGCCGAGGGGCTGGTCCGGGTCCCACTGCGACAGGTCGACGCCCATCCAGCCGGAGTTGAGCACCAGCGCACCGAGCTCCGACGCGTACGACAGGTAGTCCTCGTACTTCGCTTGGGCCAGCTCGTCGGTGGCGTCCGTGATCACGGTGAGCAGCGTGTAGACGCGGGCTGCGTACCGGTCGCGACCAGCTGCCTCCAGGGCGTCCCGGACCTTCGCGACGGTCGACGCGAGCTGCTCGACGGTCGGTGCACCCACGAAGACCGCTTCCGCGTTCTCCGCGGCGAAGCGGATGCCGCGCGGCGACGCGCCCGCCTGGTAGATGACGGGCGTGCGCTGCACGGACGGTTCGGACAGGTGGATGCCGGGCACGTCGAAGTGCGTGCCGTGGTGCTCGATCGGGTGCACTTTCGCCGGGTCCGTGAAGACCCCGGCTTCGCGGTCGGCGACGACGGCGTCGTCCTCCCACGAGCCCTCCCACAGCTTGTAGAGGACCTCGAGGTACTCGTCCGCCACGTCGTACCGGTCGTCGTGCGACAGCTGGTCCGTCTGGCCCATGTTGCGTGCGGCGCTCGGCAGGTACCCGGTGACGACGTTCCAGCCGACCCGGCCCTTCGTCAGGTGGTCGAGCGTCGACATGCGTCGGGCGAACGGGTACGGGTGCTCGTACGCGGTGCCGGCCGTGATGCCGAAGCCCAGGTGCTCGGTCACCGACGCCATCGCCGACACGAGCAGGATCGGGTCGTTCACGGGCACCTGCGACCCGGTGCGGAGCGCGGCCTCGTTCGAGCCGCCGTACACGTCGTAGGTGCCCAGGACGTCGGCGATGAAGATGCCGTCGAACGCCCCGCCCTCGAGCGTCTTCGCCAGGTCGGTCCAGTAGGTCAGGTCGCGGTAGTCCCGCGACCGGTCGCGGGGGTGCCGCCACAGTCCGGAGGACTGGTGCGCGACGCAGTTCATGTCGAACGCGTTGAAGCGGATCTGCCGGTGCTCGCTGCTGGTGGTCACGGGTCGAGACGCTACGTCGGACACCTCGGACCGTCACGGATCGTGACGAAGCGTGACGGTCGGCTCCGGCGACGGACTGGAGGCCCGCCCCGCGTCCGGCGCGCCGCCCGCGCCCGACGCGTGGTCGGCTCCGGTGCTCAGGCGCGGTCGTGGAGCGTGACGTGGTAGCCGTCGGGGTCGGCGAACGTGAACGTCCGGCCGAACGGGCCGTCGATCGGCGCCGAGACGATCCGGTGCCCGTCGGCCACCAGCGCGTCGTGGATCGCCTGGACGTCGGTCGCGTGCAGCCAGATCGCGGCGCCGATGCCGGGCTGTGCCACCGCGTCGAGGTCCGTGCCGGGGACGATGTCACGCAGGGCGAAGGCGATCGGCGTCGTCTCGAACACGACGGCGTGCGGCGGGCCTGCCTGGGAGCGGACGAGACCGAGGTACCGCTCGTAGAACGCCTGCGAGGCATCGAGGTCGCGGGTCTGCAGGGAGATGAAGTCGGGGCCGGTGACGGGCATGTGGTGCTCCTCAGGTTCGTGTCAGTCTTCTGACATGGGACAAGCTATGTCAGACTACTGACATGCGTCAAGACGACACCGGCATCCACCTCGAGACGTCGATCGGCTACCTGCTCAAGGAGACCGCGAGCGCCCTCCGTGCCTCGATGGAAGCCGTGCTGCGCCCACTCGGCATGACGGTGACGCACTACTCCTGCCTCGAACTGCTGGCGCAGCGACCCGGCCTGTCGAACTCCGAGCTCGCGCGCGGCACGTTCGTCACCCGGCAGTCGATGAACGTGCTGCTGCAGACCCTGGAGCGGGACGGCTTCGTCACCCGTGCCACCGAGCCGTCGGTCGGCAAGGCGCTCCCCACGCAGCTGACCGACAGCGGACGACGGAGCCTGGCGCAGGCGAGTGCGGCGATCCGCGGGGTCGAGCAGCGGATGCTCGCCGACCTGACCGCGGACGAGCAGACCGAGGCCCGTCAGATCCTGCGGAGCATGGTCGCTTCACTCCGCAGTGCGGTCTGAGCGCTCGCGGGGTTCGTAGGCTGAGCGGATGGACGTCGCACTGCGGAACAGCACCACCGAAGACCTCGAGTGGCTCGTCGAGCTCCGGGCCGTGGTGCTGCGCGACGACCTGACACGACTCGAGGTGTTCGACGAGGCGCGTGTGCGACAGCGCCTCCGCGACGCGTTCCAGCCACAGCTGACCCGCATCGTCGTGGTCGACGGCCGCGACGTGGGCTCGATCACCGTGCGCAACGAGGACGGCGTCCGCTGGGTCGAGCACTTCTACCTCGCGCCCGACGTCCAGGGCCGTGGGGTCGGGTCGACCGTGCTGCGCGCCGTCCTCGACGAGCCCCACGACGGCCCGACGCGGCTCAACGTGCTGGTGGGCAGCCCGGCTCGCCGACTCTACGAACGACACGGCTTCGTGCTCGACACCGACGACGGCGTCGACGTGTTCATGACGCTTCGGGCCGCCGATCGAGCACCCCACGGAGCGCACTGAGCTGCTCGTCGACCACGTCGGCCATCCGGCGCTCGGCCGGTCCGGTGAGCCAGGCCTCGAGGGCCAGGTGGAACAGCATCACGGTCGTCTCGGCGATGACCGCCGCCTCGGACGGATCGAGCCCGCGGTGGACGAAGGCCTCGCGCACCGCGTCCGTCAGGTCGGCACGCTTCCGGGCGTCGCGCTCCCGGAGCGAGGACTCGGACAGCACCAGCCGCCGCACCGAGCCGACCTCGCCGTGCCGCCCCTCGAACCGCTCGTCGGCGACGGTGCAGAGGCCGTGCACGACGATGTCGAGCGGGTCGATCCCGGTCGGCGCGCCCTCGATGGCAGCCCGGGCGAGGTCGGGGATCTCGTCACCGGCGAAGATCACCTCGCGCTTGTCGGCGAAGTACCGGAAGAAGGTGCGGGTCGTCAGGCCGGCCCGTGCGGTGATCTGCGGCACGGTCGTCGCCTGGTAGCCCTGCTCGGCGAAGAGCTCGAACGCCGCACGCTCGAGTCGCCCTCGGGCATCCGGAGACCAACGCATGTGTCCACAGTAGTGGTGATGACACGTCGTGTCATGGTTGACTGGACGATGACACGTCGTGTCATGACTCACTTCGAGCAAGAGATCGGGACACCATGTCGCCATCGGGCAACGCAGCACTCTGGACCACGTCGACCGGGCGGTTCACCGTCGGGCCCGCACCGGTCCCCCAGCCCGGCCCCGGCGAACTCGTCGTCCGCGCCGAGGCCGTCGCGGTCAACCCGGTCGACGCCGTCGGCGGGCTCTTCCGGCACCTGGTGTTCCCGAAGCTGCGGTTCCCCGCGGTCCTCGGCTCGGACGTCGCCGGCACGGTCGTCGCGATCGGCCCGGACGTCGAGCGCTTCCGCGTGGGCGACCGGGTCGTCGGGCACGCCGCGGGGCAGGAGCAGCACCGGAACAGCGCTGCCGAAGGCGCCTTCCAGCACCAGGTCCTGCTGCTCGAACGCGTGACGACCCCGGTGCCCGACGACCTGTCCGCCGAGCAGGCGGCGGTCCTGCCACTCGCCGTCTCGACCGCAGCGGCCGGTCTCTTCGAACCGGACCAGCTCGCACTGTCACTGCCGACGGCAGACACGGTCGACCGCGACGGCGTCGTCCTGGTGTGGGGTGCGTCCACGAGCGTCGGTGCCAACGCCGTCCAGCTCGCCCGGGCCGCCGGGTACGCCGTGATCGGCACCGCATCGCCGAAGAACCACGGGTTCGTGCAGGACCTCGGGGCCGAGGCCGTGTTCGACTACCGCGACGACGGTGCCGCACGCCGCATCCTCGACGCACTCGCCGACCGGGAGCTCGCCGGCACCCTCGCCTTCGGTCAGGGTTCGTTGACCCGCACGCTCCCGATCGTCCGGACGGCCACCGGCTCCGGCCGGCTCGCATCCGCGTACCCGACACCGGTGACGACGATCCGTGCGCGGCTCGAGCGCCGACACGGGGTCCACGTCACTGCGATCTGGGGCGGCCGCCCGACGGAGTCCGAGGTCGGCCCGGCGATCTACCGCGACTTCCTGCCCGAAGCGCTCCGCACGGGTCGTTACCGTGCCACCCCGACCGCCTCCGTCGTCGGATCGGGACTCGCCGCGATCCCCGACGCCCTGGCCGGGCTCCGCGCCGGTGTCTCCGCCCGGAAGCTCGTCGTCACGCTCCCCTGAGCCGATAGCGTCGGGAGCATGACCGATGCCGACGTGCCCGACGACGAGACCTTCAGCTTCACGATGTCGGGCGGAGGCACGCCACGGGGACACCTGCAGGACCCGAGCGCCGTCACGCTGCACCTGGACCCGCGGCTCCTCGGCGACGCCGCCAGGGGCAAGGAGATGTTCGCCCGAGCCATCGACCAGCAGCACGCGGCACTGTCCGCCTACGCCACGGCGCTCCAGGTCGCCGACGGAGACGTGACCGCCTCCGCGGTGCAGGACGCTGCGACCGCACTGCACGAGGCGCTCCAGTTCCTGCCGATCGCCCACACCGTGTACACGGGCGTCGGCTTCCCCACAGCCCGCGTCGGGGACGGCCCCCGCCCGACCTCGCTGCGACCGGAACGCGGCGAGCGCGGCCTCGGCGTCCATCCGGACATGCTCACGGCGATCCACGGCGACACCTCGCAGCGGTGGGAACTCGCGTGCGAAGAGGGCCTCCCCCTCGCCGTCGAGATCGCACTGGCGACCGATCCGGACGAGAACGTGCGGTCGGCCTTCCTCACGGCGACGAGGTCACGAACCGTCGTCCTGCTCATGGAACAGCGAGAGACCGATCCGGGCGTCCTCGACCAGCTCGCCCAGCAGAGCTACGCGAGCCCCGAACGGAAGTTCCCGCTGCGGTTCATGCACCTCGCACCGCGTGAGCTCGACGGGCTCTACGAGCTCCTCGGTCTCGACGAGCAGGCCATCGCGCGCGCGGAGGCCCGCTGGGCGCAGGCGCAGGATCGGAACGAGCGCATCAGCGTCGGTGACGCGCTGCGTGAGATCGGCGTCATCAGCTGATCCGCTTCGCGTACCAGCGGTCCGAGTACGGATCATCGTTGAACGGCGACACCCGGACGAAGCCGAGCCGTTCGTAGAGCGCACAGGCCTCGGCGAGCTCGGCCCGCGTGTCCAGCCGCAGCGACGTGGTCCCGCGGTCTCGGCAGAAGTCCTCCACGTGGCGCAGGAGCGCCGAACCGATGCCTCGGCCGCGGTGTTCCGGCAGTGTGAACACCTTCGTCAGCTCGCCGACGGCACCGACGAAGCGCACGCCGGCGCAGGCGACAGCGGCTTCCCCTTCACTCGCGACGACGAACACCCCGGAGTCACCCTGCAGGTCGTCGTACGGCTCCTCGTCGAGCGCACGGTCGACCTCGGCCGACGTCGCCGCGCGCCCGTACCACCGCGACGCGACCTCGGTCAGGTAGGCCCGCACGATCGCGTCGGCCCGGCCTGCGCCGGGTCGCTCCGTCTCGAAGATCATCGCGCCCCATGCGTGGCCGCACCCGGCTCAGCGGGACGCGGTCGCCTCGCGCGCGGCGGCTTCCGCCGCGACCCAGGCGAGCATGCCGCACTTGACGCGCATGACGAACTTGGAGACGCCGTGGAAGGCGACGAGGTCCTCGAGGACGTCCTCGTCGGGTTCACCGACGCCGCGTGAGCGCATCATGGTGCGGAACTCCTCGGTCAGTGCGAGGAACTCGGGCACCGTGCGGCCGACGGCCATGTCGGTGAGGACCGATGCCGAGGCCATCGAGATCGAGCAGCCGTCACCCTGCCAGGCGAGCCCGGCGATGCGGTCGGTGCCGGCTTCGAGCCGCAGGCTGACCGTGATCTCGTCGCCGCACGTGGGGTTCCGCTCGAAGTGCGAGGCGTCCGCGTCCGACATCGCACCGTCGCCGTGCCGCGCCTTCGCGTGGTCGAGGATGACCTGCTGGTACAGGCTGTCGAGGGCGTTCACGCGGTCGCTCCGAAGTAGTCGCGGATCTCGGCGACGGCTGCGAGGAACCGGTCGACGTCGTGCTCGGTCGTGTACACGTACGTGCTGGCACGGCTCGTCGCGACGAGGCCGAGCCGGCGGTGCAGGGGCTGGGCGCAGTGGTGGCCGGAGCGCACGGCGATGCCCTGCGCGTCGAGGTACTGCGAGACATCGTGGGCGTGCACACCGTCGACGTCGAAGGACACCAGGCCGGAGCGCGGGACACCGGCGGGCGGGCCGACCAGGCGGATGCCGGGCACGGCAGCGAGGCCGACGAGCATCCGGCGGGCGAGGTGCTCCTCGTGGGCGCGGACCCGTTCCATGCCGATGCCCTGCAGGTAGCGCACGGCCTCGGCCAGGGCGACCGCCTGGGACACGGGCTGCGTGCCGGCCTCGAACCGCTCGGGCGCCGGCATGAACTCGGAGCCCTCCATCGTCACGGTGGTGATCATCGAGCCGCCGGTGCGGAACGGCGGCAGGGCGTTGAGCAGCTCGCTCCGTCCCCAGAGCACGCCGATGCCGTTCGGGCCGAGCATCTTGTGCCCGGAGAACGCGGCGAAGTCGACACCGAGCTGCTGCACGTCGAGGGGACGGTGCGGCGCGGACTGGCAGGCGTCGAGCACCACGAGGGCACCGCGGGCGTGGGCGAGGCCGACGACCTGCTCCACGGGGGCGATCATCCCGGTGACGTTCGAGACGTGCGAGAACGCGACGACCCTCGTGCGGTCGGTGACCAGCGCTGCGGCGTCGTCGGCGGTCCAGGTGCCGTCGTCGGCGACCGGGATCCAGCGCAGGGTCGCACCGGTCAGGGCTGCGAGTTCCTGCCACGGCACGAGGTTGGCGTGGTGCTCGGCCTCGGTCACCAGGATCTCGTCGCCGGCGCCGAGCCGGAAGCGTGCGGCGTCGACGCCCCCGCGACCGCGGCTGGCGTTGGCCATGCCGTAGGCGACGAGGTTGAGGGCGTCGGTGGCGTTCTCGGTCCAGACGACCTCGGCCGGGGCAGCCGCGCCGATGAACCCGGCGACGGTGGCACGGGCGTCCTCGTAGGCGTCGGTGCTGAGCGCCGCGAGCGTGTGCGCACCGCGGTGGACGGCGGCGTTGTCGTGCTCGAGGAAGCGTCGCTCAGCGTCGAGGACCTGACGCGGGCGTTCCGCCGTCGCCCCGGAGTCCAGGTACGCCAACGGCTGCCCGTTCACGTCCTGCGCGAGGATCGGGAAGTCCTGCTTGATCGCCTCGACCTCGGTCTCGGTGAGCGGCTGGTTCGGCGCCACGACTGTCACGTCTCGTCCTCCTGGTGCTGCTGTCCGGAGCAACCCGTCCATGGTGTCCGTTGTTCCCGACCGCGTCCAGTCGGCACGGTGACGGCCCAGGACCACGCCGGGACCTGGGCCGTCGCACGTCGTTCGTTACTCGTTGCCGATCTTCTCGTCCGCTGCGTCGCGGGCGCCGTCGATCTTGTCGTCGTACTTGCCGCCCGTGGCCTTCTTGACCGCGTCGGCCACGCCGCCGAGCACCTTGTCGCTGACGTCCTCGGCCTTCTCGCTCTTCAGGGCGTCCTGGACCTTGCCGTCCTTCAGGAACTCCTGGGCCTTCTTCGTGATGTCGTCGAACCCCGCCATCGGCTGCTCCTCGTCTCGGTGCGGAGCCCGTCGCTCCGTCCTGGCGCCGACAGTAGGCCCCTGGGCCGCCGTCCGCACCGGAACGTCCGGGGTCCTCACACCATCTGGGCGCTGCGACGACGGGCGAGGACGTACCCGACGGCGACCGCGCCGGACACCGCGAGCAACGAGGGCACGAGGATGTCGGTGCCCTGCTGCGTGAACTCGACGACGAGCACGAGCGCCGTGAACGGTGCGCGCATGGTGGTGGCGAGGAAGGCCGCGGCACCGACGAACGCGAAGGCCGCCAGGCTCGGGCCGTCAGCCGGCCAGAGCAGCAGCCACGCGCCACCCAGTCCGCCGCCGATCGCCGAACCGATCGCGATCGAGGGGGTCAGCGTGCCACCGACCGCACCAGCGCCGATGGTGGCCGAGGTGGTCACGGTCCGCAGGACCCCGAGCAGCAGCAGGAACACCACCGGCGAGAGACCGGCGAACGACGAATCGTCCAGGGCGCTGTTCATCGCGACGAGGCCGAGCGCCCGCCCGTTGCCGAGGATCTCCGGGAACGGGATCGCGATGAGCCCGACCATCGCGAACACCAGCGGCAGCACGACGAGCAGGTGCCAGCCCTTCGGCGCGATGCCCTGCAGTCGGTTGGTCAGCTTCACGAACCCGACCCCGGCGAGCCCGAGCACCGGCCCCACGACGATCGCCCAGACCAGCAGCGACGGCGACAGGTGCATCGCGGGCACGTGGTAGAGCACCTCGTCCGGGATCACGAGCCGGGCGGTGATGGCGGCGACGGCACTCGTGGCGAAGGCGGGCAGCGCGGTCGCGAAGCTGATCTCGCCGAGCAGGACCTCGACCGCGAACAGGGCACCGCCGAGGGGCACGTCGTACACGGCGGCGAGGCCGGCCGCGGCACCGCAGGCCACGAGGATCTTCGTCTCGCGCGCCGTCAGCCCCGCACGACGGGTGACGAGCTGGGCGAGCCAGGCCCCGACCTCGCGCGGCGCGACTTCCTTGCCGATGGACGCCCCGAGCCCCACGGCCAGGATCTGGACGCCGGCGTTCGCGAGCGTCGCCAGGGCGGGCATCCGCTTGCCGTCGACGGCCGCGGTGACCGAGACGATCGAACGACCCCACCGACGGAGCGCCCACCAGGCGAACCCGGTCAGGACCCCGGCGGCGGTGAGCGCGAGGAACCGGTTCAGCCCGGAGGGGGCGTCGGCCGCCTCGAGGTGCCCACCGAACCCGTACCCGAAGGCGACGAACTGGATGAGCTGGAGCGCGAGCCAGACCGCGATGCCGGCGATGCCGCCGGAGACGCCCACCAGGGCGGTGACGACGGCGAGCTTGAGGGCCCAGACCGGGGTCGCGTGTCCGGAGTGCGGCATGACCGGAAGCCTAACGGGCCGGACGCACCCGATGACGGACCGCGACGGGCCCGCCGGACGCGGGGCGGGCCTCCAGGCCGGGTGTCCCGACCACCCGCCGTCAGACGGCCGTCACCCGGAACGGCACCACGCCCTCGGCCGGCATGAGCGGCGGCTGCAGGCCGACCGTGCCGAGCACCCGTCCGCTGAAGACGCGCGGGCCGGACCACCAGTCCGGTCGAACCAGGTCATGGCCGGCCCCGATGACCACGGGGTCGACGCGGTACGACGTGTCCGGGTCGAGGTCGCGGAAGGTGACCCGGCCGGTGCCGGACACCTCGGAGCGCCCGATGCTCGCCAGGAAGAAGACCGCCTGCTGCCGGTCCGGCGTGACCGTGCCGTACACGAGCCGCGAGTCGTCGACCTCGTCCGAGCGCACCAGGTCGCCGCCGTGCAGGAGCGGGCGGAGCTCCCGGTACAGCGCGATCCACTCGGTGAGCGCCCGGGACTCCTCGGCGGTCGCACCGGCCAGGTCCCACTCGATGCCGAGGTGCCCGACCAGGGCGGTACCGGCGCGGAAGGCGAGGTCGTGGACCCGACCGGTGGTGTGGTTCCGGCCGCTGGCGATGTGCGAGCCGAGCAGCTCCGGCGGCAGGAGCTGCTGCGTCCACCGGTGCATCTGCTGACGCTCGAGCGGGTCGATGTCGTCAGACACCCACACCCGCGCGGTGTGCTCGATGACGCCGAGGTCGACGCGGCCGCCACCCGACGAGCACGACTCGATCTCGAGCGCCGGGAACCGCTCGCCGAGCGTGGCCATCAACCGGTACGCCGCGAGGGTCTGCTCGTGGACCGCTGCACCGCCACCGGGGAAGCCCGCCTCGACGAGGTCGCGGTTGTGGTCCCACTTGACGTACTCGATGCCGTACTCGCCGATGATCGCCGTCATCCGCTCGAGCACGTACGCGAAGGCCTCGGGGATCGCCAGGTTGAGCACCTGCTGGTCGCGGGAGCGCGCGGGCAGTCGTCCGTCGGCCTGCAGGATCCACTCCGGGTGGGCGCGGGCGAGGTCGCTGTCCTCGTTCACCATCTCGGGTTCGAACCACAGGCCGAACTCCATGCCGAGTGCACGGACGCGGTCGACCAGGGGTCCGAGCCCGTCCGGCCAGACGTCCTCGTCGACGTACCAGTCGCCGAGGCCGGCGTGGTCGTCGCGGCGCCCGCGGAACCAGCCGTCGTCGAGCACGTAGCGTTCGACGCCGAGGGCCGCAGCACGCTCGGCGAGGTCGACGAGGCGGGCCAGGTCGTGGTCGAAGTACACGGCCTCCCACACGTTGATCGTCGTCGGGCGCGGCGTCGTCGGGTGCTGCGGGCGGCTGCGGAGCCAGCGGTGGAACCGTCGGGCCTGGTCGTCGAGTCCGTCGCCGTGCGCGAAGTACACCCACGGCCCCTCGTAGGTGGCACCGGTGTCGAGCCGGACCTCGCCGGGCAGCAGGAGTTCGCCGCCGCCGATGACCTGGCGGCCGGTGGCGAGCCGTTCGGCGTGGTGCCGGTGGTTCCCGCTCCACGCGGTGTGGACGCCCCAGACCTGGCCGCGGGCGAAGCCGAAGCCCGGCTCCCCCACCGTCAGCACGGTCGCCGCGTCGGTGCCGGTGCGGCCCTTCCGTCCCTCGCGCTGGTGGGTGCCGACGACGAGTTCCCGGCGCTGCGGGGTCCGTTCCTTGCCCCAGCGGCCGGCGAAGTCCAGGATCTCGCGGGCCCCCGACGGGATCGGCATCGCGAGCGTCAGGTCGTCGACGGTGTAGGCACCGTCGACGGTGTTCGTCACGCTCGCCCGGGCCCGCACGAGCCCGGAGCCGAGCATCTCGACCACCACCCGGATCGTGAGCCCGGCGGTGGTGTCCGCGGCGTCGGCGGTGACCGTGGTGTCCGTGACCGCGAGGGCCGTCACCGTGAACGCCGGCGACCAGTCGGCACCGTCCCGGTGCCCGGCGAGCCCCGGACGGCCGCTCCAGCCCCGGTGCGGTTCGGGCAGCACCGACAGGCGGACGGGGGCGTCCATCTCGTTCGGGGACACCGGGGTGACGTCGGCGTCGGCGAGGGCCGTCAGCGCGGCGGTGTCGAGCGGGCCGAGCGCCGCTCCCCAGTGCACGACGGCGGGGAGCGCGTCGTCGCGGCAGTCGAGGACGAGCGAGACGCCACCGGCGCTCAGGTGGACGAGTTCGTGCGGCATGCGGGCTCCAGTCGGCGTCGTTGCACGTCAGAGCTTTCCGGTCCGGGGCCGTCCGCTGCAAATCCGGCTGCGGCGCGGCTCAGAACCAGCGCTTCACCTTGAACACCACGTACAGGATCGCCGCGAACAGGACCATCGCGACGATCGACAGCGGGTACCCCCACGTCCAGCCGAGTTCGGGCATGTGCGTGAAGTTCATCCCGTAGATCGCGGCGATGAGCGTCGGTGCGAACAGGATCGCCGCCCAGCCGGAGATCTTCTTCGTGTCGTCGTTCTGCTTCTGGGCCGCCAGGGTGGAGTCGACGGTCAGGGCGTTCTGCAGCAGCTGCCGGAAGGTGTCGAGCCGCTCCACCACCCGGATCGAGTGGTCGAGGACGTCGCGGAACCGGCGCTGCATCTCCACCGGCAGGTGGTACTTCTCGGCACCGCGGTGCAGGTTCTCGATGATGTAGACGAGTGGACGCGCTGCACGCTGGAAGTCGACGACCTCGCCGAACAGCTCGTACACCCGGCGGGACACCCCGGCCTCGCCGGAGAACAGCTGGTCCTCGATCTGGTTGATGTCCTCTTCGAGCCCGTCGATCACCGGCACGTAGCCGTCCACGATGGAGTCCATGAGCGCCCAGAGCTGCGCCTGCGGCCCGACCGTCACCAGACCCGGCTTGCCGCTCATCCGCTGCAGTGCCCGGGGAACGGTCTGCTTGCCCCGCGGGTCGGCCTTCACCACGACGAGGAAGAACGTCTCACCGACGAAGGCGTGCACCTCGCCGAACGCCACCTCTTCCTGCTGGTCGTTGTACAGCGCGGGCTTGAGCACCACGAACAGCGTCGATCCGTAGCGCTCGAGCTTCGGTCGCTGGTGCCCCTCGGCGGAGTCCTCGACGGCGAGCTCGTGCAGACCGAGGGCGACCGCGACGTCGCCGAGTTCCTGGGCGTCGGGCTGGTGCAGGACGATGCACGCACTGGCGCCCTGCTCGTCGAGCATCCGGAAGGTGTCGTCGAGGGACGGACTCGCGATCGGGGCGATCCGGTCGATGTAGACGGTGTTCAGTTCGACGCTCACGCGCCCACCGTACGCAGGGTGGCCGGTCTCCGGCCTGGAGGCCCGTGCCGGCTCCGCCACACGCCCCGCGTCCTGCCTGAACGCGCGCTGCACGACCGCCGCCACCGGCCGCCTACGGTGCAGGTCATCAGCATGCTGACGAAAGGGACTGTCATGAAGAGGATCTGGAAGCGCATCGCGGTGGCCGTGAGCGCGGTCGTCGCCGTCATCGGCGCGTACGTGGGGTCGGGCGCTGCCGGCGGCACGCCCATCCAGGACGCCGCCGGTGGCGCCCTGTCGGCGTCCTCGACCGCGATCGCCCCGGACGGCCCGGCCTTCTCGATCTGGAGTGTGGTCTACGCCGGGCTCATCGGCTACGCGGTGCTGCAGCTCTTCCGCACCGCGAACGACGAACGGCACGAGCGGCTGGTGGTGCCGGCGGTGCTCTCCCTGCTGCTCAACGCCGCGTGGATCCTGTCGGTGCAGTTCGGGTTCCTGTGGGCGAGCGAACCGATCATCGTCGCACTGCTCGTCGTGCTGATCTGGACGTTCACGATCCTGCGCCGGACCCCGTCCCGGGGCGTGGTCGAGGCGATCCTGACCGACGGCACGTTCGGGCTGTACCTCGGGTGGGTCTGTGTCGCGACGGCCGCCAACACCGCCGCGGTGCTGACGGCGGCGGGCTTCCGTGGCTTCGGACTCGGACAGGACCCGTGGGGCGTGCTCGTCGCCGCGGTGGCCGGGCTCGTCGGGGTGCTCATCGCGCTGTGGGGCCGGGGACGCCTGGCACCGATGGCCTCGGTCGCGTGGGGCCTGGCGTGGGTCGCGGTGGCCCGGTTCGACGGGCCGCTCGTCTCCGTCCCGACGGCGGTGGCGGCCGTGGTGGCTGCGGCGGCCGTGGTCGTGGTGACCGTGGTGGTGCGGGCCCGCGCCGGCTGGGTCGGCGGCCGTGCCGGTCGGGCGGCGGCTCCGGTGGCGGCCTGACGCGCGACTGCCTGCGCGTCGTTTCGGGCTGAGCAACACCTCACGCAGCGATTGGGCCGTGAGGTGTCGCTCAGCGCGAAGAATCAGCGCGCGGACACGACCAGGCCGTGCGCGGCGGCGACCGCGGCGTTCGTGACCCGGCCGGCGTGCACGTTCAGGCCTCCGGCGAGGGCGGGGTCGGCCTCGAGCGCGGCTTCCCACCCGCGGTCGGCGATCGCGACGGCGTAGGGCAGCGTGGCGTTCGTCAGCGAGATCGTGCTCGTGCGCGGGACGGCGCCGGGCATGTTCGCCACGCAGTAGTACACGGTGTCGTGCACGGCGAACGTGGGGTCGTCGTGGGTCGTCGGGCGGGAACCCTCGAAGCAGCCGCCCTGGTCGATCGCGATGTCGACCAGCACCGAGCCGGGTCGCATGTCGGCGACCATGGCGTCGGTGACGAGCTTGGGAGCCGAGGCCCCGGGGATCAGCACCGAGCCGATGACCAGGTCCGCGTCGCGCAGGGCCTCGGCGATGGCGTGCGCCGACGACCGCAGGGTCGTGACACGCCCGTCGAACCGGGCGTCCAGGGCCCGGAGCCGCGGCAGGCTGATGTCGAACACGGTGACGTCGGCCCCCATGCCGAGCGCCATCGTCGCGGCGTGCTCCCCCGCGACGCCGCCGCCGATGACGACCACGCGGCCCTTCGGCGTGCCGGGGACCCCGCCGAGCAGCAGTCCGCGTCCGCCGTTCGTCCGCATCAGGTGGAACGCGCCGACCTGGGCGGACAGCCGCCCGGCGACCTCGGACATCGGCGACAGCAGGGGCAGCGAGCGGTCCGGCAGCTGCACGGTCTCGTAGGCGATGGCCGTCGCACCCGAGTCGATGAGGGCGTCGGTCAGGGGGCGGTCTGCGGCGAGGTGCAGGTAGGTGAAGAGCACCTGCCCCGGGCGGATCATCGGGTACTCCGACGCGACCGGCTCCTTCACCTTGAGGATCAGCTCGGCGCGTTCCCACACCTCGGCCGCGGTGTCGACGATCGTGGCGCCGGCGGTGCGGTACTCGTCGTCGGTGAACGCCGAACCGGACCCGGCGCCGGCCTGCACCAGGACCTGGTGGCCGTGCGATGCGAGCTCGGCGACACCGGCGGGGGTGGCCGCGACGCGGTACTCGTTGTTCTTGATCTCGGTGGGGACGCCGATGCGCATGCGGACTCCTTCGTGGGCGGTGCGTTCGTCCCGTCCATTCAGCACCGGATTCGCCCACAGCAGCGCTGAGCCGAACATCCGGACAGCGGCAGCGCGATCCGTGTCACGAGATTCGGCGGAACCGTCCGCAGCAGCAGTCGGTCAGTGCCCGCGCAGCGACTCGCTCGGCAGCTCACCGAAGCGGCTGCGGTAGGTCGCCGAGAAGCGACCGAGGTGCCCGAAGCCCCACGTCCGCGCGATCTCGGCCACGGTCGTCTCGTCCAGCGCACCGCCGACCAGGTCCGTCCGGGCGCCGTCGAGCCGCACGCCGCGCAGGAGTTCCCCCGGCGTCTGGTCGAGGTGCCGACGGAGCGACTGCTGCAACCCGCGGGGGCTGAGGCCGGCCGCCGCCGCGATGTCCGGCGTGCCGATCGCTTCACGCGCGTGCTCGTGCACGAACTCGAGCGCCCGGCGCAGGCGGTCGTGCTCGGGGCCGCTGCCGGACACCGACGCACGCCACTTGTTGCGCCGCGGGAACGCACGGATCGCCGCGGTCGCGAACGCCTCGGCGATGTCGTGCTGGACCATCGGGCTCATGGCCTGTTCGACGTCGAGCCAGACGGCCGAGTACTTCCGCACCACCGATCGCCACAGCGCGATGCCGTCGGCGGTCGGGCGGCGCATCGGTTCGAACGCGAAGTCGTCGTCACCGGCGACGGCACGGACGAAGTCGCGGTCGAGCTGCACCAGGTTCAGGGCGATGTCGTGGTGGTGCAGGGCGTAGGGCTCGGCGAACGGCAGCACGACCGGCACCCCGGCCTGGAGCTCGAACGTCTCGCCGCCCGTGGTGATCCGGCTCGAACCGCTGCGCAGCCACGCGACCAGGAACTCGTCGTCGACCTGGCTCTCGCTGCGCAGGTCGACCATGAACCGCGACGAGCGCAGGGACATCCGCTCGTCACCGACGCCCGCGAAGTCCCAGTGGGCGTTCTCGTGGGTGCGCCGGACGACGGGAGCACGGAAGTCGTAGTCGCCCGTGAAGAACGCGAGGGCCTGGTCGACGTCGCTGCCGACCATCCGCCGGAAGTACCGCGGCCCGGGCCGTTCGAGAGAAAGCACCATGCACCAGAACGTAGGACGGACCACCGACAAACTGCGTCAGATCCCGACTCAGGGCTGCAGGATCGCCTGCCCCACGCTCTCGTCGAGGATCAGGTCCGTGATCAGCCCGGCGGCCAGCGCACCCCGCAGTGACGCCGCCTTCGACCGCCCGGCGACGACGCAGACCCGCCGGGGCGCGCGCTTGATCGTGTCGAGGTCGGGAGCGCCGGCCCGTGCGTTCACGCCGATGTCCTTCCACGAGCCGTCGGACCGGTAGAACACCGTCGAGACGTCCCCGACGACCCCGGCCTGCGTGAGCTCATCGCGGTCCTCGGGGTCCAGGTACCCGCCGGAGTAGACGTGCGAGGGCACCGGGGCCTGCGGGGCGCCGACACCGAACACGACGAGGTCCATCCGCTCGTGCAGGTCGAGCACGCGGCGGATCGAGCGCTCGCGGAACAGTGCCTCCTTCGTCGCGGGGTCGTCGAAGAACGCCGGCACCGGGAACTGCTGCACGAACGCCCCGTACGCCTCGCCGAACCGCCGCAGGATCTCGGACGCGTAGACGATGCCGGTGGTGCGGGTGTTCGCGGCGCCGTTGATCTGCACGATCGTCGAGCCGTGGGTGGTCTTCGGCACCAGGTACCGGCTGACCGCGCTCACGGTCGAACCCCACGAGATCCCGATCACCATGTTCGACTCGACGTACTGCGTCAGGATCCGGGCGGCGGACAGTGCGACGCGCTCGAGCCGGTCGACGTCGCTCGTGTGGTCCGGCACCGGGACGACGTGCGCGTGCACCCCGAAGCGGGATCGGATGCTCCGGCTCAGCGCGGCGGCCTGGTCCAGGGGCGACCGGATCTGGATGTCGACGAGCCCGGTGTCCCTGGCGTACTTCAGCAGCCGCGACACCGACGAGCGCGAGGTGCTGAGTTCGTCGGCGATCGCGTCCATCGTCAGGTCCTGCAGGTAGTACAGGTGGGCGGCGCGCAGCGCCTGCTGCGTGCGCATGGGCTGAGCCGCGTCACTCATGGTGCTCCGATCTGTCGAACGCAACCATGCACGGACGTGCAGGGCCTCTGCAACCCCGGCCGCGCCTCCAGACCGCCGCGTCGGGCCTGGACGACACGTGTGCTGCACGTTCGTGCACGCGAGTTGCCCGCCCTGTCGAACGAGCGCACGATCGATCCTGACCCCACGAACAGACGAAGGAAGCGACGAACCATGTCGAAGAAGACACAGCCCCGGAACACGGTGACCGCCCTCACCGAGCGCCCGAACGCGCAGGTCCTCGTCGTCGGCGGCGGCATCAACGGCATCGCGACGTTCCGTGACCTCGCACTCCAGGGCGTCGACGTCGCCCTGGTCGAGCGTGGCGACTACGCCTCCGGCGCCTCCGCGGCCTCGAGCCACATGATCCACGGCGGCATCCGCTACCTCGAGAACGGCGAGTTCCGCCTGGTGCGCGAGAGCGTGCAGGAGCGCAACGGCCTGATCCGCATCGCCCCGCACTACGTCAAGCCGCTGCAGACGACCATGCCGATCTTCTCGACGTTCTCCGGCATCATGAACGCCCCGCTGCGCATGCTGACGCACAAGCAGCGCTCCACCAAGGAGCGCGGCGCGATGCTCATCAAGATCGGCATGACGATCTACGACTCCTTCTCGCGCGACGGCGGCTCCGTCCCGAAGCACGTCTTCCGCACCAAGAAGGCGGCGCTCGAGGACATGCCGGCCCTCAACAAGGACCTGAAGTACACGGGCACCTACTACGACGCGAGCGTGCACGAGCCCGAGCGCCTGGCCCTCGACGTCCTCAAGGACGGCCTGGCCGCGGGAGCCGACAAGGCACGCGCCGTCAACTACGTCGAGGCAGCCGGCACCCGCGACGGCGGCGTCCTGCTGCGCGACCGCGAGACCGGCGACGAGTTCGTCTTCACGGCCGACGTCGTGATCAACGCCTCCGGCCCCTGGACCGACCTGACGAACGAGGCGTTCGGCGGCGAGACGAAGTTCATGGGCGGCACGAAGGGCTCGCACATCGTCGTCCACAACGACGAGCTGCTCGAAGCCACCAAGGGCCGCGAGCTGTTCTTCGAGAACGACGACGGCCGCATCGTCCTCATCTACCCGCTCAAGGGCCGGGTGCTCATCGGCACGACCGACATCGACGCCGACCCCGCGAAGCCGGTCACGACGACCGACGAGGAGATCGACTACTTCTTCGGGCTCGTCAAGCACGTGTTCCCGCAGATCGAGGTCACCCGCGACCACATCGTCTACAGCTACTCCGGCATCCGCCCGCTCCCCCGCCACGAGGACACCGCCCCCGGCTTCGTGTCGCGTGACTACCGGATCGTGGACACCCAGATCGCCGGCCTGCCGAAGTCGACCGTGCTGTCGCTCGTCGGCGGCAAGTGGACGACGTTCCGTGCCCTCGCTGCACACCTGTCCACCGAGGCGACGACCAAGCTCGGCATGAGCCGCAAGGTCGACACCACCGGCATGCCGATCGGCGGTGGCAAGGAGTTCCCGACCACCGACGCCCAGCGCGCCCTGTGGATCAAGTCGCACCGCGACGGGCTGGACGAGTCACTGGTCGAGGGGCTGCTCGAGCGCTACGGCACCCGTGCCGCCGAGGTCGTGGACGTCCTGACCGACGGCCCGGTGGAGCCGCTCGAGTCCGACCCGTCGCTCACCCGCGCCGAGGTCGCCTACTTCGCCCGCCACGAGCAGGCCGTCCACCTGGTGGACGTCGTCCTGCGCCGCACGAACCTGGCGTTCGTCGGTGGGGTCACGATCGACCTGCTCGACGAGCTGGCCGACGTGCTCGCCGGTGCGCTCGGCTGGACGACCGAGGAGCGCGCGGACGAGGTCCAGCGCACGCTCGACGTCCTGCGCGAGTCGCACGGCGTGATCGTGCCGCTGACGTCCGCTTCGGCGCCGACGTCGCAGCTCGCGTAGTCGACGCCCCGACGGACGGACGGGAGGCCCGGTACCAGCTGGTACCGGGCCTCCCGTCCGTTCGGGGTCGCGTTGGCGGCCCGCTGGTCGCGTCAGAAACGCTCGCCGGTGGGGTCGAGCGCCGTGCGGTCGATGAGCTGGTCGCCGCCGACGGGCTCGCCTTCCCAGTCGACCAGGCGCCAGCCGTCGGCGAACGAGCCCTCGAGTTCGACGATGCCGGTGTTCTCCAGGTGGCGCTTTGTGCCGAAGTGGTCGGGGGTGTTCTGCGCAGCTGCGCTCGCCCACGTGCGGATCGCGGCACCGTGACTGACGGCGGCGGCCACCGCCACCCCGGTGGCCTCGATCTGGCGGACGGCATCGTCGTAGCGCTCGAAGAACTCGACGCCGCTCTCGGCGCCGGGCATCCGAGTCGTCCGGTCACCGCCGGACCAGCCGTGCACGGTGGAGATGTAGGTCTGCACGGAAACCGTGTCGCTCTTGCCCTGGGTGTCGCCCGCCTCGATCTCGCGGAGGCCCGGCAGCACCACGGGCTCGAGGCCGAGCGAGGCCGCCAGGGGTGCCGCCGTGACCTGCGTGCGGACCATCGACGACACGAACAACCGCTCGATCCCACGGTCGGCGAGCGCTGCGGGCAGGGCGTCGGCCTGCTGCTGCCCGAGCTCGGTCAGTCCTGGTCCGGGCACCACGGCATCGAGGATGCCGTGCACGTTCGCGGGGGTCTGGCCGTGGCGGATGAGCAGCAGTCGCATGCCGCCACCCTACGGACCGCCGCTGACGTCAGCCCTGCCGGGTGTTCCAGCGGGGGTTCTTCTTGTTGATGACGTAGACGCGGCCGCGGCGCCGGACGACCTGGGAGCCGGGGATCTTCTTGAGCGCCTTGAGGGAGTTGCGGACCTTCACGACGAGCCTCCTTGTTGATAACGGTTTTCAGTTACAGTAGCCCACATGCGTGCTGCTGCCATCACCCTCGTCACCGCCCTGCACCAGGTCGACGCCGACCGCGTCGCCGCCCGGATCTCCGACGGGCACCGGATGCACGTCGCCGGGAGCGCCTTCGCCACCGCCCGTGCCGTGGCGGACCGCGCCGACCAGCTCGACCGGCTCTGCGGGCCCGAGGCCGACCACGGGCTCGTCGTCACCCTGCACCCGGGGGCCGATGCCCGCGCCGTCGGCATGCTGCTCGCCAACGCGGCACGGTCCGAGACCGGCGACGACCGGGTGCTCCGGCACGTCGTCGGGGTGCTGCGGGCCGACGACGTCGCACACCTGCTCTGGTCGGACGTCGACGACGCCTTCGTGGCCGCGGACCGGATGGCGGCACTCGTCGAGTACGCGACGGTGATCGCCCTCGACCGCATCGAACCGCTGTCCGGCCGTCGGCGTCGGGCGCTCGTGTCCCTGCTGCACCGGATGGCGCCCCAGGCCGTGATCGTCGCCCTGCCCGCGATCCGGAGCGCCGCCGACCTGCCGGCCTCGAACGGCGGCGCGGCACGGGTGCTCGCCACCGGCGCCGGCTGGATGCGCGCACTGTCGAGCGGCGCGGACACCGGGCGCGACGCCCGCGACGCCCTGGTCTCGATGCGCTACCGGGAGCCGCTGCCGTTCCACCCCGGGCGACTGTCGTCCGTCATCGCCGAGGACCTGTCCGCCGGGGTGAACGGTCGCGTGCTGCGGTCGCGGGGGTTCTTCCGCCTGGCATCGCGGCCGGACCACGTCGGCTCGTGGTCGAGCTTCGGGTCGATGCTCGCGCTCGACCCCACCGCGAACCCGTCGTGGGACGCCGATGCCCCGATCGGGCAGGCGCTGTGGTTCGTCGGCGAGCAGCTCGACGTCCGGGCGATCGAGCGGGCCCTCGACGGGGCGCTGCTCACGCCGTCGGAGCTGCTCGCCGGGCCGGACGTGTGGCGCAGCTGGGCGGACCCGTTCCCGGAGTGGCCCGCGGTGGACCCGGCGTCAGAGCACCGGCACGAGTGAGGGCGCGCGTGGGTGCGCACACGTCCCGCGACAGAGCACGAGTCGATCGTCGCGTGCATCGTCGTCTCATGCGCACACACCCGCTGCGTGCGCAGGTTGCGACAGAGCACGAGTCGATCGTCGCGTGCATCGTCGCAGCGCACGCACGCACGCACGGACGGGAGGCGCGGTGCGGGTCGGACCCGCACCGCGCCTCCCGTCCGTGGTCACGTCGAGAGCCGCAGCGTCAACGCGCCGGTGACGCCTCACGCGCAGCAGCCTCGCGCGCAGCGGCAGCCGCGGCGTCCTGCGCGGCGAACGGCAGGTCGCCGAGGTCCAGGTGCGGGTTCGTGTCCTGCGTGAGCACGAGCTCCTTCGCCTCGTCCTCGGTCTCCACGGCCGGCATCGAGCCGGGCAGCGGGCGCTGCGAGGACTCCTTCATGCAGAAGACACCGATCGCGCCGACGACGCTCATCGCCATCAGGAAGTACGCCGGGGCGAGCTCGTCACCCGTCGCCGTGAGCAGCGCCTGCACGATCAGGGGCGTGGTCCCGCCGAACACCGCGATCGCGATGTTGTAGGCGAAGCCCATGCCGCCGTACCGCGTCGACGTCGGGAACAGCGCCGGCAGCGACGCGGCCTGGTTCGACACCCACAGCGCGGTCATCAGCGCGAGCAGCCCGAGGCCGGCGAGCGTCGACCACTGCGCCCCGTGCCCGATCAGCATGAAGGCCGGCACGACGAGCACGACCGTGGTGGCCGCACCGATCCACATCACGACGCGACGGCCGAGGCGGTCGGAGAGCTTGCCGGTCAGCGGGAGCATCACCGCGAGCAGCAGGAGCACCGGGATCGTCAGCAGGGTGCCGTCGATGGCGGAGTAGCCGAGCGAGTCGGTCAGGTACGTCGGCATGTACGAGGTCAGGGCGTAGCCCACGGTGTTCGACGCGGCGACGAGCATGATCGCGATGACGATCGGGCGCCAGTGCTGGCGGACCATCGCGACGACGTTCGCCGGACGCTCACCGTCGAAGGACGCACGGGACTCGCTCGCGGCCTCCTGCGCGGCCTGGGTCGCCTGGAACACCGGCGACTCCTCGATGCGCAGACGGAAGTAGATGGCCACGACACCGATCACACCGGCCGCCAGGAACGGGAAACGCCAGCCGTAGGCGGTCATCGCCTCCTCGCCCAGGGTGATCTGCAGCACCGACACGACGGTTGCACCGAGCGCGAAGCCCAGGTAGCTACCGAAGTCCAGGATGCTCGCGAAGAAGCCGCGACGGCGGTCCGGGGCGTACTCGGTGACGAAGGTCGTGGCCCCGGCGTACTCGCCACCGGTCGAGAAGCCCTGCGCGAGCTTCAGCACGACGAGCAGGATCGGACCGAAGACGCCGATGGTGGCGTACGCGGGCAGCGCACCGATCAGGAACGTCGACGCCGCCATCATGATCAGCGTCGTCGCGAGCACCTTCTGGCGGCCGATCTTGTCGCCCAGGCGTCCGAACACGATGCCGCCCAGGGGGCGTGCGATGTACGTCGCCGCGAAGACACCGAGGCTGAACAGGATCTGCACCGAGGGTTCGGCCGTCGGCAGGAAGACCTTCCCCATCGTGACGGCCAGGTAGCCGTACACGCCGACGTCGTACCACTCCATGGTGTTGCCGACGACCATGCCGCTGACGGCTCGTCGCATCATGCTCTTGTCGACCACGGTGACGTCGCTCTCACGCAGCCGTCGGTGTGGTCGGGTGTTGGTACTGCTGGGGTCGGAACCCATGCCTTGCTCCTCGAGAAGATCGGTGGGCCGTCGGGTACCGGCCCAGAACAGCGAGCGACGTTACCGAGCAACCGAAATGTCATTGGCCGGGGATTCTCAGGAACCGGCGTGTCACCCGGACGGGGGTCACGCCCGATCCGCACCAGCGCGCGGAAGGACGGAACTGTGTAACGACGCCGTAACATCGGGCCCGTGGCGATCGAACCCGAGACGAAGAGCTGGACGTGGGTCATCGAGACCGCGTGCCCCGAGTGCGGCTACGACGGCAGCGCCGTGACGATCCGCGACGTGCCGGGCATCATCGACGACAACACCGCAGGGTGGCCCGAGGTCCTCGGACGCGACGAGGTCCGGGACCGCCCGGACGACCACACGTGGTCACCGCTCGAGTACGGCGCCCACGTGCGGGACGTGCACCGGAAGATGGCCGAACGCCTGGACCTGATGCTCACCGAGGACGCCCCCGCCTTCGCGAACTGGGACCAGGACGCCACCGCCGTCGAGGACCGCTACGGCGAGCAGGACCCCGCGGTCGTCGCCCGGCAGCTGCGGGAGTCGGCGGACCGCGCGGCCCGGGCCTTCGCCGCCGTCCCCGACGAGGTGCTCGAGCGCACCGGGCTCCGGTCCGACGGCAGCGCCTTCACCGTCGCGACGCTCGCCACCTACTACGCGCACGACCCGGTGCACCACCTGTGGGACGTGCGCGGCACGCGCTAGACGTGGGACCACCGGTCGGGAGGCGCGGTGCGGCCCCGCCCCGCGCCTCCCGGCCGCAGGCGGTCGCCCCCGGAACCGGGCGTACCTGCCGGAACCGGGCGTACCTGCCACGAACAAAGGACCAGGGATGCCCGGAAGCACCATCCAGCGCGCGCGTGATGGGAAGGAACGGTCGCTCAGGCGAGTGCGTCGAGCACCGCACGCGCCGTCGCGGCGTCCGTGACCAGCTCGTTGACCAGCCCGCCCCGCACCGCGGCGACGATGCTCGTGACCTTGGCGCTGCCCACGGCCACCCCGACGGCGTGCGGCACGGTCGACAGGACCTCGCGCGAGGTCCGCACCATCCGGTCGCTGCCGGGGAACTCGATCGCCGAGCCGTCGGCCGCGTAGAAGTTCAGGCAGACGTCACCGGCGGCCCGGTCGAACGCGGCGTCCTCGACCGGGATGCCCCGGGCCAGCGCGTCGCGGGTGTGGGTCGGCGCACCGATGCCGAGGATCGCGCCCTTCGCCCGGCTCCAGAGTCCGACGACGTGCTGGAACGCCGGGTCCTCGTCGAGGGTGGACCGCATCGCCGGGGACGGCAGCGCCTGGGCGAACAGGAACGCCGGGATCGCGCCGGAGCGCTCCGCGGCCGTCCGGGTGATCTCGTTCGTCTGGAACCACGGCATCGGGTCGGCCTGCCCACCCACGGTCGGGACGAGCTGGACGCCGGGCATGGTCGGCATGCCCGATCGTGCGACGTCGTACACGGTGCGACCGGACGACATCAGGACGGCGTCGCCGGGGACGAGTCCCATGCCCTCGACCGCGGCGGCCAGCGGTGCGGCCAGGTCGGCGCCGAGCGTCGCGGCGTGGGTGACCGCGGCGAGGTGCACGGCGCGGAGCCCGAGCACGACCTGCAGGCGTTCGGCGAGCGCCACGGTCTCGTCCTGGAACGGGTCGACGACCTCGATGCGGACGAGTCCGGCCTTGCGGGCCTCGGCCACGAGCCGCGAGACGGTCGGGCGCGAGACCCCGAGGCGCGAGGCGATCTCGACCTGGGTGGCGTCCTCGAGGTAGTACATCCGCGCCGCCTGGTAGACGGTGTCCAGCGGGAACCGGGTCCGCGACGAGTCGGGGCCGGGGCCGGCAGTGCTCTCGGACGACATGGAGCGGGACCCTTCGACTCGATCGGACACCGCGATCGTAGTCCGAGCACGGCTCAGCGGATCGTGAACCCGCCGTCCACACGGAGGTCCGCGCCGTTCACCATCGCGCTCGACTCCCCCGCCAGGAACAGCACGGCCGCGGCGATCTCGTCGGGCGTCGCGAAGCGGCCGGTGGGGATCTCGTCCTGGTGCCGGATGCCGTTCTCGTTCGCCCAGGCAGCACGGCCGAGGTCGGTCAGGACGACGGTCGGCGACACGGTGTTCACGGTGACGCCGCGTCCGCCCCACTCGAGCGCGAGCACCGTCGTCAGGCCGATGACGCCGGCCTTCGACGCGCAGTAGGCGGCGTGCCCGTCGATGCCGACGTGGGCCGCCTGCGACGCGATGTTCACGATCCGCCCGTACCCGGCGTCGAGCATGTGCCGGCCGACGGCCTGCGCCACGCGGAACGTGCCGGTCAGGTTGACGTCGATGGTCTTCGCCCAGGTGTCGGCTGCCAGGTCTTCGGCCGCGGCGAGGGCGGCGATGCCGGCGCAGTTCACCAGCACGTCGACGCCGCCGAAGTGCCGGACGACGTCCGCCACGGTGCGGGTCACCGAGTCGGCGTCGGTCACGTCGCAGGCGAACCCGGCGTGGAGGCTCGTGGCCGCGTCCGCCCCGTCGGCGGCGGTGTCCGGTGCGGCCGTCGACGGCACGGCGGACGTGGGCAGGTCGGCCGCGGCCGACGTGGCACCGTCGGCCCGGACGTCGACGATGGCGACGCGGGCGCCCCGGGCCGCCAGGGCCCGGGCGATCGCGTTGCCGATGCCGGACGCCCCGCCGGTGACCACCGCCGTGCGGCCGCTGAAGTCGTTGGTCAGGTCGATCGTGTCGGGGCCCGGTCGGAGGGCCGCGGCGAAGTCCGTCGTCATGTTCGCTCCCTTGCGTTCGGTGCCGAACGTACCAGAAATTGTGTTCTGGACAAACGTTCTCGAAGGTGTACAGTCATCGCCGAAGCCACCCAACGGAGGAACAGCTCATGTCGACGACGACCGAGAACGCGGCCACGACCGCCCCCACCACGATCCCCACGACGATGCGCGCCGTCGTCGTCCACGGCCCCGGTGACTACCGGCTCGAGGAGCGTCCGGTGCCGACGCCCGGCCCCGGGGAACTCCTGCTCCGCACCGACGCCGTCGGCATCTGTGCGAGCGACCTGAAGTGCTACCACGGCGCCGCGAAGTTCTGGGGCGACGAGAACCGTGCGGCCTGGGCCGAGCGCGACCGCATCCCCGGGCACGAGTTCGTCGGCACGATCGTCGCCGGCGACGACGCCGCCCTGGCCAAGCGCGGCGTCGACCTCGGCGACCGGATCGCCTGCGAGCAGATCGTGCCGTGCTGGGAGTGCCGCTACTGCCTCGAGGGCGCGTACTGGATGTGCAACGTGCACGACATGTTCGGCTTCAAGGGCTACGACGGCGCGATGGCCGAGTACGTCCTCGTGCCCGCCAAGGCACTGACCCACCCGGTGTCGAAGGCCCTGCCCGGCCAGGTCGCCGCGTTCTCCGAGCCGCTGTCGTGCGCCTTCCACGCCGTCGAGCGCGGTGACATCAAGTTCGGCGACACCGTGGTGATCGCCGGCGCCGGCCCGATCGGCCTCTCCGCCATCGCCGGTGCGCGGCAGAAGAACCCGCTCCGGATCATCGCGCTCGACGTGGTCGAGGCGAAGCTCGAGCTGGCCCGCAAGGTCGGTGCCGACCTGACGATCAACATCGCCCAGGAGGACGCGGTCGCCCGGGTCAAGGAGCTCACCGACGGCTACGGGGCCGACGTCTACATCGAGGCGACCGGGCACCCGTCCGCGGTGCCGCAGGGACTGAACCTGCTCCGCAAGCTCGGGACCTTCGTCGAGTACTCGGTGTTCAAGGACGACGTGTCCGTGGACTGGTCGATCATCTCCGACGACAAGGAGCTCGACGTCCGCGGCGCCCACCTCGGCCCGCACACCTGGCCGGCGGCGATCAAGCTGCTCGAGGCCGAGACCCTGCCGATGTCGGAGATCTGCACGCACCAGTTCCCGCTCGAGCAGTTCCAGGAGGCGCTCGACCTGGTCGGCGACTCCGCCGGTGCCAGCGTCAAGGTGTCGATCATCCCGTCCCTGACCGCCCCCACCACGGCCGCGCCGCAGGCCTGACCGACTCCACCAGCAGGGAGAGAACGAGCATGTCAGCGACGACATCACGCGCCACCGGCGCCCGCACGACCACCCCCCGCGCCGAGGGCCGCCTGGACCGGATGGGCATCCCCCGTCCGCTCGCCCTCGGGTTCGTCGCCGTCCTGGTCTTCATGACCGGGAACGGCGTCGAGTCGAACTTCATCACGCCGCACATGGTGGCGGTGCTCGGCAGCCCCGAGGCCACCGTGGCGACGATCGTCACGTTCTACAGCCTGGCCGCACTGATCGGCAGCTACGTCTCGGGTGCCCTGTCCGACCTGGTCGGGCCACGCCGGGTGATGATCCTCGGCTTCGCCGTCTGGGTCGTGTTCGAGGTCCTGTTCCTGCTGGCACTCGGCGCCGGCAGCGTCCCGTTCGCCGCCGTCACGTACGCGTTGCGCGGCTTCGGGTACCCGCTGTTCGCCTTCGCGTTCCTGGTCTGGGTGAACATCACCACCCCGGTCGAACGGAACGGCTCCGCGGTCGGCTGGTTCTACGTCGCCTTCACGGGTGGTCTGCCGACCCTCGGCTCGCTGTTCGCGATCGGTGCGATCCCGGTGTTCGGCGGCGGGACCGTCGGCGAGACCGGGGCGATGGTCGCCTCGATCGCCCTCGTCGTGATCGGGTTCCTCATCATGCTGTTCGGCGTCCGGCTGCCGAACGGGTTCACGCGCATCGCCCCCGCCGGTGAGAGCGCCTGGCAGGTGCTGACGAGCGGCATCCGCCTGACGGTCACGCGACCGAAGATCCTGATGGGCTTCCTCGTCCGACTCATCAACACCGCACCCGAGTTCGGCATGTTCGTCGTCCTGCCCGCCGTGATCGCGAACGAGCGCGGCTGGGGCCAGAGCCGCTGGCTGCTCATGACGGTCTGCGTCTACGCCACGAACATCCTGGTCAACGCCCTGTTCGGCTGGGTCGGCGACAAGATCGGCTGGCAGCGCACCGTCAAGTGGTTCGGCATCGTCGGCTCCGCCCTCGGGCTCATCGCCTGGTGGTACGTGCCGCAGCTCGTCCCCGCCGGTTCAGACTGGGGCTACGTGCTCTCCGTCGTCGCCGGCTGCGTGTTCGGCTGCCTGCTCGCCGGGTTCGTGCCGATGGGCGCGATCATGCCGGCGCTGGCCCCCGAGCACAAGGGCGCCGCCATGGCGATGTACACCACGGCCGCCGGCGGTGCCGCGTTCCTCGGCACCGGTGTCGTCGCCGCGGTCTTCGCCCTGGGCGGCGGTGGCCAGGCCGCCACGTGGACGTTCGTCGGCCTGTACGCCTGCGCGTTCGTGATGATCCACTTCCTCAAGGTCCCGCAGGGCGACCGAGGACACTGAGACCCGGGCGACGACGGTCGTCCCGTCGTCGCCCGGTGCACCACCCCACCACCACCTCCGGAGGACCCGCACCATGACCACGATCCACGACGACCCGGACGAGTTCGCCGAAGACCAACTGAGCGGCTGGCTCGCGCTCTACGCCGACCGGGTCCGCGGCGTCCACGGCGGCGTCGTGACCCTGCCCACCGAGGGGGCCGCACCGCAGGTCGCCGTCGTCGTCGGGGGTGGCTCCGGCCACTACCCCGCGTTCTGCGGCGTCGTCGGCCCGGGCTTCGCCACCGGCGCCGTCGTCGGCAACGTCTTCACCTCGCCGTCGACCGCGCAGGTCTACTCGGTCGCCAAGGCCGCCGACCAGGGCCGCGGTGTCGTGCTGTCGTTCGGCAACTACGCCGGTGACACCATGAACTTCGGGCTCGCGGCCGAGCGGCTGCGTGCCGAGGGCATCGACACCCGCATCGTCGTGGTCACCGACGACATCGCCAGTGCCGACGACGAGACGAAGCGCCGCGGCATCGCCGGTGACTTCTCCGTCTTCAAGGCGATGGGCGCCGCCGCTGCCGAGGGCGCCGACCTCGACGAGGTCGAACGGATCGGCCGGGCGTCGAACGCCGCCACCCGCACCATCGGCGTCGCGTTCTCCGGCTGCACCATGCCCGGTGCGACCGAACCGCTGTTCACCGTCCCCGACGGCCACCTCGGCCTGGGGCTCGGCATCCACGGCGAGCCGGGCATCCAGGACGTCCCGCTGCTCCGTGCGACGGACCTGGCGTCGCTGCTCGCCGAACGACTGCTCGCCGACCGCCCCGCGACGGCCGGCACCCGGGTCGCCCCGATCCTCAACGGGCTCGGTGACACCAAGTACGAGGAGCTCTTCCTGCTCTGGGGCCGGGTGCTGCCGCTGCTGCAGGACGCCGGGCTCGAGGTCGTCGAACCCGAGGTCGGCGAACTCGTCACGAGCCTCGACATGGGCGGCTGCTCGCTGACGCTGCAGTGGCTCGACGACGAACTCGAACGGCTCTGGCGCGCCGACGCCTACACGCCCGCGTACCGCAAGGTGGCGGCACCGGTCGCGGCGCTCGTGCCGGCCGATGCGGTGGACGCCGCCGAGGACGAGGCGACGGTCGTGCCGGAGGCGACCGATGCCTCCCGGCAGGCCGCGCAGACGGCGCGAGCCGCCGTCGAGGCGATGGACGCGCTCCTGCGCGAGCACGAGGAGACGCTCGGCCGCATCGACGCGGTCGCCGGGGACGGCGACCACGGCCGCGGCATGGTCAAGGGGATCGGTGCGGCGCGCAAGGCGGTCGACGGGCTCGGCCCGGAGGCCGGGGTCGCCTTCGTCCTCGGACGCGCCGGTGATGCGTGGGCCGCGTTCGCGGGCGGCACCTCCGGTGTCCTGTGGGGCGCCGCACTCGAGGCGTTCGGCCGCTCCCTCGGCGACGACCGCGAGTCGTACCAGGCAGCCGACGTCGTCGACGCGGCACAGGCCTTCGCCGACTCGATCGTCCACCTGGGCGGGGCGTCGCGCGGTGACAAGACACTGCTCGACGCACTGCTGCCGTTCGTGGAGCAGTTGCGTTCCTCGGTCGAAGCTGGTCAGCCACTCGCCGGAGCGTGGCAAGCTGCAGCGGAAGTCGCTCGGGACGAGGCCGACAAGACCGCCGACCTCACGCCGAAGGTCGGACGGGCCAGGCCGCTGGCCGAGAAGAGCCTGGGGACACCCGACGCGGGTGCCACCTCGATGGGGATGATCCTCACGCGGATCGGCGAGGTCCTCGCCGCCCGTGCTGACAAGGAAGGAACACACGCATGACGTACCGTCTCGTGATCGGGTCCGACGACGCCGGGTTCGACTACAAGGAGATCATCAAGGCCGACCTGCTCGCCGACGACCGGGTGTCGGACGTCACCGACGTCGGCGTCGACGCGGACGGCCACACCGCCTACCCCCACGTCGCCGTGGACGCTGCGCGCCTGGTGGCGAACGGCGAGGCCGACCGGGCGATCCTGATCTGCGGCACCGGCCTCGGTGTGGCGATCAGCGCCAACAAGGTGCCGGGCATCCGTGCCGTCACCGCGCACGATTCGTACAGCGTGGAGCGCTCGATCCTGTCGAACGACGCCCAGGTGCTCTGCATGGGGCAGCGCGTCGTCGGCGTCGAGCTCGCCCGTCGGCTGGCGAAGGAGTGGCTCGGCTACGAGTTCGACCGTTCCAGTGCCAGCGCTTCGAAGGTGCAGGCGATCTGCGAGTACGACGGCAGCGCTCCCGCCGGGGTCGACGCGCAGGCGTAGGCAGGGTTCCGCACGACACCGGTGTTCGCGCACTGAACACGCCCATTCGGGTGTTCGGCACGCGAACACCGGTGTTCCGCGGAGCGGCGCCGCCGCCGCTCAGCCCCGCGCGGCCAAGCGGTGCACGACCGCCTTCGTCGCCTCGTACAGGTCGCGGTAGTCGCGGTACCCCGCCTCGTACGCCGCCGTCGCCTCGGGGTCCGGCTCGATCACCGTCGCCGGCGGGTTCCACGCACCGATGTCCACGGTGTCGCCCGGCCCCGCGACGAGTTCGGCCGCCAGGAACGCCGAGCCGAAGCACGCACCGATCGTCACGCTCGGCACCGTCTGCCGCAGCCCGGTGACGTCCGACACGATCGTGGGCCACAGCCGTCCGAGCAGCCCGCCGCCAGCCCCGACGAGTTCGCGGACCTCGACCCCCGCGTCGCCGAGGGCCTCGAGGTGGTGCCGCACCGCGTACGCCGTCGCCTCGAGCGTCGCCCGGTAGATGTCGCCGCGCGTGTGCCGGACTGTCAACCCCGCGAGCACGCCGCGAGCGTCCGGGTCGGCGATCGGCGTCCGTTCCCCCGCGAAGTACGGCAGCATCAGCAGCCCGTTCGCCCCGATGCCGGAGCACCGCGCTTCCTCGAGCATGGTCGACCACTCGCCGTCGACCAGCCGTCGCAGCCAGTCCGTGATCGCCCCGGAGGTCGCCATCCCACCGGACACGCTCGGCTGCCCCGGGTGCGTGCCGACGGTCGTCCACATGCCCGGCACCGACGTGGGTTCGGCGGTCGGCACGATCATGAACATCGTGGTGCCGTACTGCAGGAACATCCGGCCCGGCACGGACTCGCCGACGCTCACGCCCTCGGCCCAGGCGTCGATGGTCCCGGCCGTCACGGGGATGCCGGCCTGGAGGCCCGTGGCCGCGGCCGCCTCGGGCGTCACGACGCCCGCCTGGTCGCCGGACCACAGCAGGCGCGGCATCGCGAGACCGGGTGCCAGTCGGTCGCACCACTCCGGGATCCAGGCGTTCGCGTGCACGTCGTAGAGGGGTGTCGTCTGACTGGCCGAGTGGTGGTCGAGGACGTACTCCCCCGTCAGCCGTTCGACCACGCGGGACGACGGCATCGTGAACCGTACGGCCCGCGCCCAGACGTCGGGTTCGTGCCGCGCGAGCCAGGCGAGCTTCACGCCGGCGGCCTGCGTGCTCAGGGCGGACCCGCAGCGGGCGCGGATCGCCCCCTCGCCGCCGAGCTCCGCCGTGACGTCGTCGAGCAGCGTCGCCGTCCGGGTGTCGATGCCGTACAGGATCGCCGGACCGAGCGGCGAACCGTCGACGTCGGTCAGCAGCGCGCACGGTCCGATGCCGCTCACGCCGACCGCCTGCACCTCGACGTCGGGCACACGGTCGAGCAGGGAGCGGGTGAGCGACGTGAACTCCTCCCACCAGACGTCGGAGTCCATCTCGACCAGGCCCTGCTCGGGCCGGTCGACCTCGTGGCGACGGCTCACCTCGGCGAGCACGGTGCCGTCGAACCGGGCCAGCAAGGCCTTCGTGCTCGACGTCCCGATGTCCAGACCGAGCACCGCGCGCATGCCGCCTCCTTCGCCGCCACACGACCGCCGCCGGTCGCCCCACGAGTCTACGAGCGACGCCCAGCTGCCTGTCGGGGGCCGGACGTACGGTACCCACGACTCGAATGCTCCACGAGGGGAACCCGATGAAGAAGTCAGCCTGGCTGCCAGCCGTCATCGCACCGGTCGTCGTCGCCGGCGCCGTGGCCGCGCCGATGATCGCGAACGCCGCGAACGACCCGATCGCGGGGACGAACCCCACTGCGGCGGCCGTCATCGCCAGCATCGCGAAGTCGTCGGACGCCCAGTACTCGGGCAAGCTCTCGCAGACGAGCGCGCTCGGGCTCCCCGAACTGCCCACCGGGTCCGGCGGCTCCTCGGTGGAAGGCGACGCCTCCGACGTGCTCGGACTCCTCACCGCGTCGCACACCGCCCGTGTCTACGTCGACGGCCCCGACAAGCAGCGCGTCCAGCTGACGCAGCAGCTCGCCGAGCAGGACGTCGTCCGGAACGGCTCCGACGTCTGGACCTGGGACTCGAAGGAGCGCACCGCCACGCACGTGACGCTGCCGAGCGACACCGCGAAGGACCCGCAGGACGGCACGACGGCCCCGGCCGACATCGCGGAGCAGGCCATCGACGCCATCACCCCGACCACCACCGTGTCGAAGCCGACCCAGGTCAGCGTCGCCGGCCACGACGCCTGGCAGATCACCCTGACCCCGAAGTCGTCCGACACCCTCGTCGGAGCCGTCCGGTTGGCCGTCGACCAGCAGACCGGGCTCCCGCTCCGTGCAAGCGTCCAGGCCGCCGGCGCGGACGAGCCCGCGGTGCAGGTCGGGTTCACCAGCCTCGACTACGGCGCCCCGGCAGCCCGGCTCTTCGACTTCACCCCGCCGTCGAACGCGAAGGTGACGGAGAAGGACCTGTCCGACGCCGGCACCCACACGAAGGGCGAGCACGGCGACCGCCGTGGCACCCCGAGCGGTGACGAGCCGACCTTCACGGGCACGGGCTGGGGCACCATCGCCGAGCTCCCCACGGGCACCGCCGACCAGTCCGGGCTCGACGGAGACGCCTCGGGCCTGCTCGACCAGCTGACGAAGCCCGTCGACGGCGGCCGCGCGGTGCAGACGTCGCTCGTGTCGGTCTACCTGACCGACGACGGCCGCGTCTTCGCGGGCGCCGTGCCGGTGGCCTCCCTGGTCGACGCCGCGAAGTGAGCACGGCCGACCACCAGGTGAGCACGGCCGGGCCGGCGCCCGACCTGGCGATCCGCACCACGGGCCTCCAGAAGGTGTTCCGCAAGCAGCGCGCGGTCGACGGCATCGACCTGGCGGTGCCGCGCGGCGCGGTCTTCGGGTTCCTCGGGCCGAACGGTTCCGGCAAGACCACCACCATCCGGATGCTGCTCGGTCTGTCGAGCGCGAGCGGCGGCACCATCGAACTGCTCGGTGAACCGATGCCGAAGGCGCTGCACGATGTCCTGCCCCGCGTCGGCGCGCTCGTCGAGGGGCCGGCCTTCTACCCGTACCTGTCTGGTCGGGCGAACCTGCAGCGCTTCGACGCGGCCGACCCCACGTCCGACCCGCGAACGCGCAAGACCCGCGTCGCCCGTGCCCTCGACCGCGTCGGGCTGACCCACGCCGCCGACAAGAAGGCGCACGCGTACTCCCTCGGTATGAAGCAGCGGCTCGGCCTGGCGAACGCCCTGCTGTCCCCGCGTGACCTGCTGGTGCTCGACGAGCCGACCAACGGCCTCGACCCGCAGGGCACGCGCGAGGTCCGCAACCTGATCCGGTCCCTGGCCGACGACGGCACGACGGTGTTCGTGTCGAGCCACCTGCTGGCCGAGATCGAACAGGTCTGCACGCACGCGGCCGTCATGCGGACGGGCAAGATCGTCGCGCAGGGCCCCCTCGACGAGCTGCGCGCAGCCGGCGCCCGGACCGTGACCGTGCGGACGCCCGACGTCGGCCAGGCCGGCACCGTCCTCACGCGGCTCGGGCTGACTCCTCGGCACGACGGCGGGGCCGACGTGCTCGTGGCCGACCTGCCGAACGAGCTGCTGCCCGAGACCATCACCGCCGAACTCGTGCGCGCCGACGTCCGGGTCCGTGGCCTGGACGTCGGCGGTGGCACCCTCGAGGACCTGTTCGTCGCACTCACCGGAGAGGGATTCGATGTCGCAGCCTGACGTGGCCGTGCGCGAGGTGCCCGTGCGCCGTCGGCAGCGCACGTTCGCACTGCTCGGTTCGGAGCTCGCGCTGGTGTTCCGGCGACGCCGCACCTGGGCGATGCTCGGGGCGCTGGCACTCGTGCCGATCCTGATCGCGGTCGCCGTGCGGCTGACCACCGACGGCGACGACGGCGGGCCGGCGTTCCTCGGCGACATCACCAACAACGGGCTGTTCGTGGCGTTCACCGCGCTGACCGTGTCGATTCCGCTGTTCCTGCCGCTCACCGTGGGTGTGGTGGCCGGGGACACCGTCGCGGGCGAGGCCAGCCACGGCACGATCCGCTACCTGCTCGTCGCACCGACCGGCCGGGTGCGGTTCGTCCTGGTGAAGTTCGTCGGCGCCGTCGCGTTCTGCCTGGCCGCCACGCTGCTCGTCGTGCTGGTCGGCGCCGCGATCGGTGCCGTGCTGTTCCCGATCGGGCCGGTCACGCTGCTGTCCGGCACGCAGGTCGACGGCTGGTCGTACGCCGGCCGGGCCCTGCTGCTCGCGCTGTACGTCGCGATGTCGATGCTCGGGCTCGTGGCGATCGGCATGTTCGCCTCGACCCTGACGAACGTGCCGGTCGGGGCGATGGCGGCGACGGTCGTGCTCGCCGGGGCGTCGCAGGTGCTCGACCAGCTCCCCCAGCTCGACTGGCTGCACCCGTACCTGTTCTCGCACCAGTGGCTCGGCTTCGGCGACCTGCTGCGCGACCCGATCTCGTTCGACTCGTTCGGATCGAACGCGGTGCTGCAGCTCGGGTACGTCGTGGTGTTCGGAGCGCTGGCCTACAGCCGGTTCGCCTCGAAGGACATCCTGAGCTGACGCGGACGGGGCCCGGCACGAAGGTGCCGGGCCCCGGCAACGCTCAGCTCGCTCAGCTCGCGGGCGAGGCCGATCCGCCGGCCATCGTCTCCGTGTCGGTCCCCCGCGCGTCGGCGTACCGGTCGCGCAGGTCACGCGCCTTCTCGGAGCGGTACCAGTCGAGCCGCGCCCCGGTCTCCACGGTCTGCATCCCGATGACGACCTTGCCGCGGGACTTCATCTCGGCCAGGTCCTCGTACGCCTCGACGATGTACTCGAACGGGTAGAAGCCCGAGATCAGGACCTGCACGCGACGGTCCTGCACGGCCTTCGCCAGCAGGGTCAGCAGCTCGCGGGTCTCCTCGTCCTCGGCGGGCGCGCGGAGGAACCGGACCTCGATGTCCCGGCGTTCCTCGGACGACACGAACCGCTCCTGCCCGACGCCGAGGCGCTCGGCCAGCAGCTCGGCGTTGCTCTCGCCGTGGTTGTCGATGAACGCGGTGATGGGCCGTCCGTCGGCGATGTCGCGGATGCGGTCCTCCTCGCCCTCGCCGTACGCGACGGGCAGCGTCCCGATCTGTCGCAGGTAGTCGTGGTTGCGCGGGCTGCCCAGGGCGATCACGGTCGCGCCGGCGTCGTGCGCCAACTGGCACTCGATGTGCCCGACACCACCCGCCGCGGCCGAGATGACGACGGTGTCCTGCGGTCCGAGCCGCAGCGACCGGACGATCGACACCGCCGTGCAGCCCGCCAGGTACAGGCCGCCGGCGACCTCCCACCCGACGTGCTCCGGCTTCTTGATGACGGCGCCGCGCGGCACCGCGATCCAGGTGGCGTGGGCGCCGCCGGTCGGCGCGTGCCCCATCACCTCGTCGCCGATGCGCAGGTCCTTCACGCCGTCGCCACGCGCGCGGACGATGCCGGCGAAGTCGACGCCCTGGTGTGCGGGGAACTCGAGGTCGACGTGGTCGCGGAGCTTCCCCTCGCGCAGGAACCGCTCGATGTGGTTCAGGCCCGCGGCCACGATCTCGACGACGATCTCGCCCGGACCTGCCGTGGGCTTCTCCTGGGGGACGAGCTCGACGACGTCGAAGTCTCCGTACCGGTCGTACTGCACTGCACTGCCGACTCGCATGGGTGCTCCTTCGCTCAGGTGTGCGTCCGTGCTACTCGGTGTTCCCGCATGCAACCCGAAGACGCGGGGTACCGCGGCTGTGGACGCGACCAGACGACGGACGGGAGGCCCGTGGCGGCCCCGCCACGAGCCTCCCGTCCGTCCTGACGCGCGTGCACCGCACGCAACGGCCGGGCACGACGCCTGCTGGCGCTCGGATCAGTGCTTGCCGGCGGCCGCGATGACGGACCGGACCGTCTCGGCGTCGAGGTGGAAGGCCTGCGGGTCGGCGGCGCCGCGCGGCACGCGGACCGGTGTGGACCAGACCGAGCCGTCCGCGGCGACGTCGACGACGAGTGCGCCGCTGTCGACGACGGCGGACTCTTCGTCGTAGGGGCCGACGACGTCGGTGTCGTTCGCGACGCCGGGGGCGACGAGGACCGGGACGCCGGCGAGCGACCCGGCGAAGTGGTGGTGGTAGTGGCCGCCGAGGACGACGCGGACGTCGGAACCGCGGATGACGTCGGCGAGCGCCTCGGGGTTCTGCAGGCGGAGTGCCTCGTGCAGCTCGGTCGGGGCGGGCAGCGGTGGGTGGTGCAGCACGACGACGGTGCCGTGCGGGGCGTCGGTTGCGCCGTCCGCGTCGGCGAGGGCCGTGCGCAGGTGCTCGAGCGCCGTGTCGCTGAGCTCGCCGTACCCGGCACCCGGCACGCTCGTGTCGACGGTCACGATCCGGCAACCGGCCACGACCGACTGCCCGGAGACCGGGACCGTCGGCGGCAGGTACTCCATGGTGTGCACGAGCGCCGCGCCGCCCTCGCCCAGGACGTGCCCGTTGGTCAGGACCTGACGGAAGCCCTCGCGCAGGTCGTGGTTGCCGGGCACCGCGACGAGGGCTGCACCGTGCCGTTGCGCCCAGCCGCCGACGCGGTCCCGCACGGTGGCGTAGGACTCGGGACTGCCGTCCTCGGAGACGTCGCCGGAGACCACCACCAGCCCGATGCCGGGGACGTCGTCGACGTGGGCGAGCAGCCGTTCGAGCGCGACCGTGGTGTCGACCGCGCC
Source organism: Curtobacterium sp. MCBA15_007 (assembly GCF_001864905.1). NCBI lineage: Bacteria > Bacillati > Actinomycetota > Actinomycetes > Micrococcales > Microbacteriaceae > Curtobacterium > Curtobacterium sp. MCBA15_007. Next base: position 146,970 of record NZ_MJGM01000056.1, on the reverse strand, counting down.
CTGGTGCAGGGCCCCGTCGCCGGTCAGGTGGGTGTCGGAGAGGTGGAGGATGCGGAGGGTCCCGGCTGCTGGCGGCTGCATGCGTCCACGGTAGCCACGGCCCCCGTCAGTCCGGTGCGGCGGCCACGGCAGATCGTCTCTGCCCTCGATCGATCCGGAGACGTAGGATGTCTGCATGACCTCGACGGACGACCAGCACCGGATCGACCCCGCCACCGGGGCACCGGCACCCGCGACCGGACCTGCGTCCGCCGCTCGCACGCGGGTCAAGCGGCAGCTGCCGACGGTGCGGGACCTCGCGCCGCTCATGCAGTTCAAGAAGCCGTCGCTGCCGGGTCGGCGTCAGCGCCTCGAACAGGCCTTGACGATCTGGGACCTGCGGGACATCGCCGCCCGCCGTACCCCGAAGGCCGCGTTCGACTACACCGAGGGCGCGGCCGAGGCGGAGATCTCGCTCGCCCGTGCGCGGCAGGCGTTCGAGGACATCGAGTTCACCCCGGCGATCCTGCGGGACGTGTCGAAGGTGGACACCTCGCGTCAGGTGCTCGGGGCGCCGGTGTCGTACCCGTTCGGCATCGCGCCGACGGGCTTCACGCGGATGATGCAGACCGAGGGCGAGCGGGCCGGCGCCCGGGCGGCCGGGCGAGCGGGCATCCCGTTCTCGCTGTCCACGATGGGCACCACCGCGATCGAGGACGTCCGCGACGCCAACCCGCACGGCCGCAACTGGTTCCAGCTGTACATGTGGAAGGACCGCGAGAAGTCGATGGCGCTGGTCTCCCGGGCCCAGCAGGCCGGGTTCGACACGCTCCTGGTCACCGTGGACGTCCCCGTCGCGGGTGCGCGGCTGCGGGACAAGCGGAACGGGTTCTCGATCCCGCCGCAGTTGAGCGCTCGGACCGTGGTGAACGCCATCCCGCGGCCGTGGTGGTGGTTCGACTTCCTGACCACCGAGCCGCTGGCGTTCGCGTCGCTCGACCGCTGGTCCGGCACCGTCGGGGAGCTGCTCGACCACATGTTCGACCCGACGGTCACCTACGAGGACCTCGCCTGGATCCGCGACCAGTGGCAGGGCAAGGTCGTCGTCAAGGGCGTGCAGTCCCTGGCGGACGCGAAGCGCCTCGCCGACCTGGGGGTCGACGGGATCACGCTGTCGAACCACGGCGGTCGGCAGCTCGACCGGGCACCGGTGCCGTTCCACCTGCTGCCCTCCGTGGTCAAGGAGGTCGGCAACGACACCGAGGTGCACCTCGACACGGGCATCATGTCCGGCGCCGACATCGTCGCCGCCGTGGCCCTCGGCGCGACGTTCACGATGGTCGGCCGTGCCTACCTGTACGGGCTGATGGCCGGCGGCGAGGCCGGGGTGGACCGGATGATCCAGATCCTGTCCGAGCAGATCGAGCGGACCATGCGGCTGCTCGGGGTGGCCTCGCTCGACGAGCTCGAGCCGGGACACGTGACGCAGCTGCAGCGCCTGCAGCCGATCCCCCGGGCCTGATCGCGCGTTCGACTGCGGCCACCGGATGTTCGTCGGTCGATTTCCGTGACACCCCCCGAACGGGTCACAGATGATGCAAGATGTGCGTGGACGCGTCAACGAAACCCTCGGCACCCGGCCGGCTGCTGCGTCCGTCCCTCCCCGCATCCTGCGCCCGAGCATCCACGAGGAGCCCGACATCTCGACCCGAAGCACGTGCACGCCGCCGCGCGGCACGACCCCACGACACCCGTCCACTCCCCGGTCCACGACCGCCTCTGCACCCACCGACGGGCGCACCCGATGATCCGCCACCGCGCGATCCTGGCGGCCGCGACCGCCGGCGCCCTGGTCCTCGGCGTCCCGACCGCCGCTTCCGCCCGCACCTGGTGGGGCTGGGACGGGGAGCGCCACCGGCACCACGCCCCGGTGGACCCTACCCCGACACCGGTCCCGGACGAGACGGAGCCCACGGCCCCCACCGACGAGTGGACCCCGGAGGCGGAGCCCACGCAGGACTCCGCGCCGGTCGAGGACACCGCGCCCGTCGTCGAACCCGAACCCGCGTCCGCGCCCGCGCCCGACGCGGAACCCGGAGTGGACGCTGCCCCGGACGCCGACGCCTCCCCCGCAGACCTGTCCGCACTCGCGCCCGACGCCCCGTTCGTCGAGGACTTCACCACGAACGCCGTCACCGGCCTGGTCCAGTCGCTCTACCCGCAGTCGTGGCACCCGTACCCCGACGGCACCTCGGGCATCTACGCGCCGAGCAAGACCGTCTCGGTCCACGACGGCGTGATGGACGTCGCCCTCGGCACCGGTGCCGGAGCGGCCGGCACCTTCGGTTCCTCCGACGGCGCCTGGGACCACGTCGGCGGCTCGTTCTCGGTGCGCGCGAAAGCGACCGGCGGCGACGGCAACGGCGCGGCCTTCATGCTGTGGCCGACGTCGAACGTGTGGTCCGACGGCGAGATCGACTTCCCCGAGGGCAACTTCGAGGACAGCCCCTCGGCGTTCCACCACTCGATGACCCCGGGCAAGGAGTCCGACCGGGTCCAGGTCGGCACCGGTGTCTCGTGGCGCGAGTGGCACACGTACAAGGTGGACTGGGTGCCCGGTGAATCCGTGACCTACAGCGTCGACGGCACGGTCCTCGACACCGTCACGGAGGACGTGCCGACGACCCCGCACCGCTTCATGTTCCAGGTCGGCAACTGGGGCGAGCAGGGCAACCTGCTCATCGACTGGGTCTCGACGACCGAGTAGCGTCCGCAGGCCGCACCACGACGGACGGGAGGCC
>NZ_MJGM01000056.1:122879-143723 GCF_001864905.1 Curtobacterium sp. MCBA15_007 | reverse complement strand
GCCTCCCGTCCGTCTGCGTGGTCGCGTCTGCTTGCCGCAGCGCGCCCGGCGGGGCCTGTGGGCTAGGGCTTCTCGTCGACGAGGGCGATGAAGCGGCTGCCGATGCCCTCGACCTCGCGCCGCGTCAGCCCGGCGGTGGGCTCGGGCGCCTGGTACGGGGCGTGGTAGTCGCACATCAGGTAGTCCCACTCGGGCCACCACTTCTTCGGACGTGCCTCTTCGTCGAAGCCGCAGACCACGCACTCCAGACGGGCCCAGACCTTCTTGGTGCCGGTGCGGTTGGCGCGGGACTGCACGAGCCAGGCGGGCGGGTCCTGCTCGATCGCGTCGAGCTCCGCTTCGCTCAGGCGCGACGGGATGCCGTGGCGGGTCGCCATCTCGAGGGGGATGTCGAGCCGGACGGCGGCTTCGCGGCGGGAGAGCATCCGTCCAGGGTAGGTCCTGCGGCGACCGCTCCCGCGCGTGGACTTCCGTCGACCGGTCGGTCCGTGTATGGTCTGGATCACTGAGGTAAAAGGCGCCGCGATCTGCGACGCACCAGCACGCGGCATCGAACGAGTCGCCACTTCTTCCCTCGAAGGAGTGCGCCATCGTGTCCCCCAGTTCCCCTCGCAGCCCCGGGCACGTGCCCGCCGGTGGCCGGTCTCCTCGTCTGCGCGACGCATGGATCGCCCTCGCCGGACTGTCGGCGGTGTTCCTGTTCGAGATGCTCGACAACTCCGTGCTCAACGTCGCCCTGCCCACGATCGGTCGCGACCTGGGCTCGTCGACGACGGGCCTGCAGTGGGTCTCGGGTGCCTACTCGGTCGCCTTCGGCGGGCTGATGCTCCTGTTCGGCGCCGTCGCCGACCGCATCGGTCGCCGCCGGGTCATGCTCGCCGGGCTCGTCCTGCTGGCCCTGGCGAGCCTCGCCACGGCGGTGGTCACGTCGACCGAGCAACTGATCGCCGTGCGGGTCGCGATGGGCATCGCTGCGGCGATGACGACGCCCGGGTCGATGGCGCTGGCGTTCCGGCTCTTCGACGACGAAGGGCTCCGGGTCCGGGCGCTCACCGTCATCTCGACGGCCGGGCTCGTGGGACTTGCCATCGGGCCGACCGTCGGCGGGTTCGTGCTCGCCGTCGCACCGTGGCAGGTGCTGCTGCTGGCCGACGTGCCGATCGCGGTCCTCGCGCTCGTCGGCATCCGGTCCGGTGTCGTCCGCGACGAGGCTGCAGGACTCCGCCGCGACCCGGTCGACGTGATCGGGGCACTGCTCGGCACCGCGACGACCGCAGGGGCGCTCGTGACACCGACGATCCTGGTCGAGTCCGGAACAGCGGACTGGTCGGGGTGGGCCGCCCTCGCCCTGACCGTCGCCTGCGCGGTAGGGTTCGTCGTCCGGGAGCGGACCGCCCGGCACCCGCTGATCGACCTGCACCTGCTCGCTCGTCCACTGGTCTCGAGCGGACTGGCGTTCAAGGCCGCGTCGGGTCTCGCCGTCGCGGGGCTGTCGTACCTCGTGACCCTGCAGCTGCAGTTCGCCTGGGGCTGGCCGCCGGCCCTGGCCGCGCTCGGAACGCTGCCGCAGGTGGTCGTGCTGCTCGTCGGAGGCCGCTTCGTCGGACCGTTCGTGCAGCGGGTCGGCCTGGGCCGCGCCGCCTGGACGAGCGCCGTCTCGGTCGTCGCAGGGCTCGTGGTCTTCGGCACCCTGAGCCGGTACGGGTACCCGTGGGTGCTCGTCGCGCTCGTGCTCGTCGCTGCTGGCATGCGCGTGGTGGGCGTCGTCGCCGGCGCCTCCGTCCTCACCGGTCTCCCCGCGGACCGCACCTCGGTCGGGGCCGCGCTCGTCGACACCTCGAGCGAGCTCGCGAGCGGTGTTGCGGTCGCCACGGCGGGGACGATCGTCGCATCCTTCGTCGCCGGGAGCATCACCACGACCACCTGGACCGCCGCCCGGCTCGAGGGGTTCCAGGACGCTCTCACCATCGCCGGTCTCGGCCTCGCCGTGATCGCAGCCCTGCTCGTCGTGGCCGGCATGCTCCGAGCCCGGACGAGCGACGTCCGGGAAGGCACGATCCGCGCCGACCCTGCCGGCCCCACCCCCGCACACACCGACCAGACCACCATCACCGAGGAGCCCTCCCGTGTCTGACACCATCGCCCTCCCCCGCCCGCCGTTCGATCCTGAGTTCGTCCCCTTCCTCACCGCCATGGACGCGCGCGGCCGCTTCCACCTCACGACCCAGATGCTGCCGCAGATGCGCCAGCTCGACATGACCGAGGCGCAGCTCGACGAAGGACTGCGTGCTCGCGGCCTCGAGCGCCGCAGCGTCACGGTCCCGGGGCACCGCGGCGACCCGATCGACCTCGCCGTGATCCAGCGCACCGGCCGCACCGGCACGGCCGCCCTGGCCTACGCGATCCACGGCGGCGGCATGATGTTCGGCCACCACCTCGGCAACCTCGACTCCTACGACGAGTGGCTGCTCGTGCACGACGTCGTCCTGGTCAGCCCCGACTACCGCCTGGCTCCGGAGCACCCGGACCCCTACCCGGTCGAGGACTGCTACGCCGGACTCGTCTGGGCTGCCGAGCACGCCGACGAACTCGGCATCGACCCGGAGCGCATCGTCCTCGTCGGGCAGAGCGCCGGTGCCGGTCTCGCCGCAGGCACGGCCCTCCTCGCCCGCGACCGACAGGGGCCGACCGTGATCGGCCAGGTGCTCGTGAGTCCCATGCTCGACGACCGCGACGCGACCCTGTCGGCTCGGCAGTTCGACGGTGTCGGGGTCGCCGACCGGGAGATGACACGGTTCGGCTGGGACGCCTACCTCGGTGACCGGCGGGGTGGCGAGGACGTGTCGATCTACGCCGCCCCCGGCCGCGCGAGGGACCTCGCCGGGCTCCCGCCCGCGTACGTCGACTGCGGCAGCACCGAGGTGTTCCGCGACGAGACCGTCGCCTACGCCAGCGCGCTCTGGGCCGCTGGTGTCCAGGCGGAACTGCACGTGTGGCCGGGAGCGTTCCACGGGTCGACCAGCATGATGCCGGAGGCAACCCTGTCGCAGCGTGCGACCCGGGCCCTGCGCGAGTTCACCGGAGGCCTCCTCGGCCAGTCCGCCTGAGCGCGGGCAGTCCGAGGCCCGGAAGTCCACACGGAACCTGACGGGAGGCACGGTGCCAGCTGGCACCGTGCCTCCCGTCTCGGCCGTCACCCCCGCGCCCCCGCGCCCCACGATCAGATCACCCACGGCGCTTCGTCGCCTGCTCGCACGCCCCGAAAGGGGGGAGACGGATCCGTCCAGAACGATCTACGTTGAAGCAACGCAAGGGGGCAACATGTGTCGAACACACAGTGCCGATCAGTCCGAACCCGCCGCCTTCATCGCTGCGTACCAGCAGCACGCTCCGGGACTGCGACGATTCGTGGGGACCGTCATCGTCGACCGACACCTCGCGGAGGACGTCGTGCACGAAGCGTTCCTCGAGTTCTGGCAGCACCCGGATCGGTACGATCCGGACCGAGCCGATCTGCAGTCGTGGTTGCGCACCGTGGCGCATCGTCGGGCGATCGACCGGATCCGCAGTCTCGAAGCCCTGCGGAAACGCGAGCTCCGCATCGGCACTCGTGACCACCACAGCGTCGACCGCGACGACGACCAGCGCGACGCGTTGTTCCTCCGCCCCACCCTGCGCATCGCTCTGGCTGACCTCTCGGACAAACAGCGGGACGCTGTGGTGTTGCGGTACTTCGGCGAACGGAGCACCGCAGAAGTCGCCAGTCAGCTCGGCATCACCGTCGGGACGGCCAAGACCCGTGTCCGCGACGGCCTGAGCGCTCTTCGAGCGCACCGACTGATCGCTGCCACGCGGGCGGCCTGAAGACCGACCGCCACCCGTGCTGACGGTCAGGAGGGCACGGAAGCTGCATCCAGCAGACGGACGGGAGGCCCGGTGCCAGCTGGCACCGTTCCTCCCGTCCGTCTCGTGGTCGCGTCAGCGACGCGACCAGATCCGCCGTCGGAGTGTCAGCGCGATCCGACGATCGCGGCCTTGGTCTGGTCACGCAGGTACGCGATGCCGGCAGCGTTCGGGTGGAGTGCGCCGAACAGGATGGAGTACTTCGTCCCGGCCAGCGGGGTGCTGTCCGCAGCGGTACCGCGATCGGTCAGGGTGAGTCCCGACATCCATGCCGAGCCCGACGCAGCGCAGGGGGTGTGCGCAGCAGAGCCCTGGAGCGTCGAGACGTAGGTGAACCCACGAGCCTTCGCCGCAGCCTTGACCGCTCCGTCGAGCGCGTTCTGGGTGCGGTGGAAGTAAGCGGTGTCGGTCGGGGTGAAGGGGAACGCGTTCTGCGGGAACGGCGGCTCGAGTCCGGAGTCACCGAGGAGGCTCGAGAAGCATCCCCTCGGGGCCTGCGCCGTGCCGGGCGCGAGCATCGGGTAGCCGACGACGAACACCTTCGCCTGCGGCGCGCGCTGCGCGATCACGCGGAACGTCTGCGCGAGCCGAGGTGCCACGACGGTGCGGACGCGCGCTGCGAGACGGTCCCGCTCGACCCCGTGCACGACCGGTGCGTAGTAGTCCTTGCAGTGGTTGTAGGTCTTCCCGTGGATCTCCGCGAACACCGGGCCGGCCTTGTCCAGCGCGACGCAGTTCGCGATGACTCCGGCGAACCCCAGGTCGTTCCCGCCGATCGACACCGTGACGACGTCCGTGTTCTTGGACAGCGCATCGGCCTGGACGGGCGCAGTGGCGCTTCCGGCTCCGGTCTTCTGCGCGACCCGGGAGATGTTGCCGGTGGTGGCACCGGCGCAGGCGCGGTCGTCGAGCTGGAGTCCCAGCGATGCTGCGACCTGGTGCGGGTAGTCGGTGGTGGACTGGAAGCAGCCGGCCGCCGGACCCGAGCTGTAGGGGGCGACGCCGAAGCCGCCCGCGTACGAGTCGCCGAGGGCCACGTAGTTCCCACCGCTGGCGGCGGCCACGGACTGGGTGGGCGCCGTGCCGTCGGCGTTGGCCGCGGAGACGGGCCCGGCTGCCCCGACAGCGAGCGCTGCCGCCGTGAGGACACCGCTGGTGATCAGCAGCGCGTTGGTCCGGCGGAGGCGAGGAGCGTGACGCATGGAGCAGGTTCCTTCCAGAGGGCCTATTCGACAGACGATCGTCTGACAAGTAGACGGTAGGTCGGTACGACGCCCCGCGCCATGAGAGGACGACCAGGGGGCTATTCGCGCAGGGCACGCACGACCCTCGGTGGACGTCCGGGCCTGCATCGGTGTCACGTTTCCGCGTGGCGTCGACGCTGCGCTCTACGCTGCAGTCGTGCCGACAGTCGCGTTCTACGGAGACTCCATCGTCACGGGGTGGCGCGGGATCAGCAGGACGGAGAACCGGTGGTCGACGATCGTCGCGAAGCGTCTCGGGTGGGGTGCGCTGCACTTCGCGATCGACGGTGTCGGCTTCGTGCGACGTCGCGGGATCGACCGATCGGACGACGGAGCGACGCTCGGGCTGCTCTCCGATGTCCTGGCCTCCGGCGCGGACGCGTGTGTCGTCGCGCTCGGCGTGAACGACTCGGTGATCGTTCTCGGTCGGGAGGACGACGTGCGCGCGGCGATCGCCCGGGACCTGGAAGCTCTCCACGGGCGATTCCCCAGCGGTCGGCTCGCGGTTCTGGACCTGTACTCGCCGTACGGGACGGACTACCCGCCGGGGTGGCGGGCGGTCAGGAGGATCCTGGACGAGGAGACCCGACGAGTGGGTCTCTCGCTCGTTCCCGGGCTCGCCACGGCGATCAACCGCAGCCCCGCGCTGCTCTGCTCCGATGGCGTGCACCCGAACGACCACGGCCACGCCGCCCTCGCCGCAGCGGTCGAGCCGCAACTGCATTCCGTGCTCTCGACGTGACGAGCGCGCGGGCTGCCGTCGTGGAGTGCGCCAGGAGGCGGACGGGAGGACCGGTGCCAGCTTGCACCGTCCCTCCAGGCCCGGCTGCTCACGCTGTCGCTGCAGGGACGCTGGCTGCCGTGTCGCGGCGGACGTCCGGCTGCACCGGTTCGGCCCCCTGTCGGTCCATCCTCCAGGGGCGGATCGGGGTCGGGTGCGCCGCCGCGATCGAGGCAGCCGCCCGGCGACCGGCGTTGATGGTGACGGTCCACGCCGTCGCGAGCCGCGGGTCGGCTGACTGCGCCACGGGGCGCCATCCGAGGAGGGGAGCTGCCGTCGTGACGCCGGCCGATGCCGCGGCGACGCGGAGCCCCGACGGTTCGCCGCGCAAGCCGACACCGACTGACTTGAGGAGTGCCTCCTTGTCGGTCCACACCTGGACCCGGTGGACGAGGCCATCGCGTCCGGTCGGCATCGCCGCCCGCTCTGACGGGTGCAGCGCGTAGTCGTCGAACCCGTCCCACAGGGTCTCGGGGTACTCCTCGACGTCGACCCCGAGCCGAGCCGCGTCATCGCCGACAGCAACGAGCACCAGTCGTCCAGAGGTCGAGGTGGACGCGGAGGACCCAGCGATACGAGGGCGACCGTGCGGCGCGCTGCAGTGCTCGCAGGTCCGGTCCACCGGGACGGACGCGGCGTCGGACCACGAACGGCCCTGCACGGCGCAGGCCAGGAACCGGAGCGCGAGTCGCCCGGCGAGGGTCCGCCGTCGATCCAGGTCTGCTCGCCTGCTGTCGGCAGCGGCACGATCGGCTGCGCTGACGAGCGAGGCAGCACCCGCGCCGCCCGTCGATCCGAGCAGGCGATCCCCGGTGGCGAGGACGTCGTCGACGGTGGTCAGCAGGAGATGGATCACCGCTTGCTGATGCGTCGGTACTGCACGACGGCGATGGGTGCGAAGACAGCGATGATGGCGACGCAGCACAAGGACGCGTAGAGCAGCGCGTTGTCGGCCGGCCATCCGTGCCCGACGGCGAACCCGGACGGCGGTTCGTTCCCGAAGCCCCGCCGCACCGCGGTGGCGACGGCGGTGACGGGGTTCCACTCGGCGACCACCCGGAGCGGACCGGGGAGCATGTCGGCGGACACGAACGCTCCGGAGACGAAGCACACGGGGAACAGCCAGAGCAGGCCGAGGGACTGTGCGACCTCGACGCTGCGAGCGGTCAGCGCGATGAACGCCCCGATCCAGGACGTCGCGAACGCGAAGAGCAGCAGCAGCCCGAACGTCAGCACCACGGACCCGATGTCGGAGTGCACACGCCAGCCGATCACCAGGCCGCACGCGATCACGACGACGATCGAGATGGCGTTCGTCATGAGGTCCGAGGTCGTGCGCCCGAGGATGACCCCGACCCGCGACATCGGCAGGGCCCGGAACCGGTCGATGAGGCCCGTCTGCAGGTCCTTCGCCAGGTACACGGCGGTGAAGGACGAGTTGAAGGTCAGCGTCTGCGCGAGGACACCGCCGATGAGGAACTCGCGGTAGTCGTCTCCGCCGAGTGCGTCGGCGAACACGAACCCGAGGATGAGCACGAAGATGATGGGCTGCGCGACACCGGTCACCAGCGCCCCGGGCGTTCGGCGGACGCCGAGCATGTTCCGTCGGGCGATGACCCGGCCGTCGCGGAGGACGCTCCCGATGCTCATCGGCTCGCCTCCGTCGGTCCCCCGGCGATCACCGGGTCGGGCTCGGAGGACCTCGCCCCCACCGCTGCGACGGGCGCGTCCGGATCAGCTGGCGTCCCGGTCAGCTGCAGGAAGACCTCGTCGAGCGTCGGCTGCCGGAGTGCCGCTTCGGACGTCTCGAGTCCGACGGCTCGGAGTGCGCCGACGACGTCGAGGAGATCACTGCTGCCTCCGCCGGCACCGACGGTGAGGCGACCCACTCGCCTGTCGACGGCGGGTTCGTGACCCACCCGACGGACAGCGTCCACGGCAAGGTCGACGTCGCTGCCGGGGGCGAGCACGATGTCGAGCCGTGCTCCGCCGGTCTGGGCCTTGAGTTGCGCGGCCGTGCCCTCTGCGATGATGCGTCCTCCGTCGATCACCGCGATGGAGTCAGCGAGCTGGTCGGCTTCCTCGAGGTACTGGGTGGTGAGGAGCACGGTGGTCCCACCTGATGCCAGCGACTCGATCGCGTCCCAGGTGTCGCGACGACCGCGGGGGTCCAGCCCGGTGGTCGGTTCGTCGAGGATGACGACCGGGGGCCGGGCGACGATCGCCCCGGCCAGGTCGAGCCGGCGGCGCATCCCCCCCGAGTACGTGCCCGCACGTTTGTCGTCGGGGACGTCGTCGAGGCGGAACTCCCGGAGGAGCTCACGTGCTCGAGCCTTCGCGTCCTTCCGACGCATGCCGTACAGCTCGCCGACCATCGTCAGGTTCTCGAAGCCGGTGAGCTTCTCGTCGACCGCTGCGTACTGGCCAGACACGCCGAGACGCTGTCGCACGGCGTGGCCTTCGGTCAACACCGATCGTCCGGCGACGAAGGCGTCGCCGGAGTCGGGCTGCAGCAGCGTCGTGAGGACGCGCACGGTCGTCGTCTTACCGGCGCCGTTGGGCCCGAGGAGCCCTTGCACCGTGCCCTCGGGCACCTCGAGTTCGACGCCGTCGAGCGCCTGGTGGGTCCCGAACCGCTTGGTGATCCCTCGTACGGAGATCACGACGCGACGCGGGTGCTCTCGAAGGACGGTGTGATGTCGTGCCAGTGCTCCGACACGTAGTCGGTGCACGCCGTCTTGACGGCGGGACCGAACACGGCGACCCACCCTCGGGGAACGTCGGCGAACTCGGGCCAGAGCGAGTGCTGTCCGGCTTCGTTCACGAGCACCCGGAAGGTGCCGTCCTGATCGTCGAACGGGTTCGTCACGGTCGATGCTCCTCTGGGTCAGCTGCAGGGGTGTTCCTACCTGGGTCTTCGGAGCCGGCGCCGAGTCGGTTCGCTCTGCGTGCGTCGGTGTGTCGGACGTTCTCGAGGAGGTGGTCGAGCACCGGTGCGACGTCGTCGAGTGCCCGGTCGGTGAGCATGTCCTGGTGACGGGCTCCCACGGAACTCGACGTCACCGTCCCGGTGACGAACTGCTCCCACACCGCAGGGGCCGGACGGTTCGCGGGGACGTCCTCGGTCGCGGCGAACACGTGGAGATCACCGTGGACGACGCGGACCGGAGCGTCGTCGAGGAGCTCCCCGAGCCGGCGGAACCGCCGCACCATGCGGTCGACGACGTGCCCCGGAACGTCGGCCAGCGGGTTGCCAGCCTCGGCGAGGAGGGAGAGCACCCGTTCGCCGTCGAGGTGGCCACCAGGAGGCGTCACACCGTTCGCGTCGAGGAAACCGCGCCACATGTCATCGGTGTCGGCCACACCGTCGAACGCTGATGCTTCGGTCGGGTACGCGTCGAGCACCGCGAGGAGCGCCACCTCTTCGCCCTCGGCCTGCAGCCGCGCCGCGATGTGGTGCGCAAGCCGGCCGCCGAACGAGTACCCGGTGAGCAGGTAGGGGCCGTGGGGTTGCTCGCCGCGGATGGCGGTGACGTACTCGGTGAGCAGCTCGTCCAACGATCCGGCCGTCGCGGGTTCCGGACGGTCCGGCGCGATCCCGGGCATCTGGACGCCGAGGATCGGTCGGGTCGTGGCCAGACGAGAGACGAACGTGGAGAACTTCCACGCGACGCCGCTCGCAGGGTGCACCGCGAACACGGGGGCACCCTGCCCGGTGGGCCGGAGGGGCAGGATCGTCCGGAGCGACTCCGCTACGTCCGCACCGCCGGACTCGACCAAGGCGGCGAGTCCGGCCACGGTCGGCGCTTGGAAGAGCGCCTGCACGGGAAGGTCCGCGTCGAGGGCTTCGTTGACCGCCTGGATCGTCGGCTGCGCGACGAACGAGTGACCGCCCAGCGCGAAGAAGGAATCGTCGGCGCGGACGCCGTCGACACCGAGTGTCGCGGCGAACGCCGCGGCGATCGCGAGTTCCGCGGGTCCGCTCGGAGCCGCCCCTGCACCGCCACCGATCCGGAGCTCGGGGAGTGCCCGCACGTCGACCTTCCCGTTCGGCGTCAGTGGGACGGCGTCGATCGCCGCGATCCCGGCGGGCACCATGTAGTCGGGTACACGGGAGCGGAGACGGTCGGACAGTGCGGTGAGGAACGCATCGGAGGCGACTCCGTCCGTCACGACCCAGGCGCCGAGTTCCGTGCCGCGTGCGGTGTCGACCGGACGGACCACGGCGTGCGTGACGCCGCCGGCACCGCGCAGGACCGCCTCGACCTCGCCGGGTTCGACACGGTGGCCACGGATCTTCACCTGCCCGTCACTGCGGCCCAGGGAGACGACGCCGGGACGCTCGTCCCCGTCGGCGTCTCGTCGGACGACGAGGTCACCGGTCCGGTACATCCGCGATCCGTCCGAGGCGAAGGGATCGGCCACGAACCGCTCGGCGCTCGAGCCGGGCCGGCCGCGGTAGCCGTGTGCCAGCTGCTCGCCCGCCAGCCACAGCTCACCGACGCTGCCGACCGGCGTCGGGCGCAGGCGGGAGTCGAGGACGTACCCGACGGTGTCGACCGTCGTCGCGCCGAGTACCGGGGCGGGGCTGTCGGCCACGCTCGCCACCATGGAGTCGACGCCGACCTCGGTCGGACCGTACAGGTTCCACGCTGCGACGGCCGGCCGGTCGCGCAGCCACGACCAGAGACCTGCGTCGAGCGGTTCGCCACCGAGCAGGAGCACGAACGGGTCGGCCTCGTCGCGGTCATCGAACAGCGCTTCGAGCTCCGTCTGGCCGGCGAGGGCGGTGACGTAGCTCGGCGTGGTCTCCCACGCGCTGATCCGACGCTCGGCGAGGAGCGCGACGAGGGCCTGGGGGTCGCGCCGGGTGGAGTCGTCGACGACGTGCACCTCGTGGCCTGCCGCGAGCCAGACCACGGGGTCCATCGCCGCGTCGAACCCGACGCCGGTGGTGTGCGCGACGCGGACGCGTCGTTCCTCGGGGTCGGGCAGCAGCGTCGCACGGTGGCTCGACAGCAGCGCGGCCAGCGCGCGGTGCGGCACCTGCACGGCCTTCGGCTCGCCCGTCGTACCGGACGTGAACACCAGGTAGGCGGGGTCGTCGAGCCGCGGCGGCTCGACGCGCGCCGGCACGGCGGGCCCCGATGCCGCATCGTCGTCGATCCGGAGCAGCCGGTCCGACGGCACGCCCGCGTCGGACGCTGCGAGGGTCGCCACGTCCGCAGGTGTGGCGTCCGTCGTCCCGCCGCCGACGCCGTGGTGCAGCACCAGACGCACGTCGGCGCTCCGCAGCATCGTGGCGATCCGGTCGCGGGGCAGCTCGACGTCGATCGGAGCGGCGACCGCGCCGGCGCGCCACGCCGCGAGGAGCGCGGCGACGGTGTCGACGCCACGGCCCAGGGGCAGCGCGACGACGTCGCCGCGTCGGAGCCCGGCGGCGATCATCCGGGCCGCGATCCCGTCGACGCGAGCGTCGAGTTCCGCCGTGGTGAGCGAGACGCCTCCGGCCACGACGGCGGGTGCGGTCGGGCGGGCGGCGACGGAGTCGGCGAACGCCTCGAGGATCGACTGCTGCCGGTGGTCGGTCGCGGCCGGCCAGGCATCGAGGCGCCCGGTGCCGGCCTGCACGGGGACGTCGAGGAGTGGCCGCCGGGGGGCGGTCGCCGCTGCTGCCAGGAACGCCGTCCACCGTTCGACGAACCCTCGCGCCGCGCGATCGCTGAACATCGACGCGTCGTACTCCAGGACGCCGTCGACCTCTCCCGAGGAACGCGGGCGCAGGACGAACGACAGGTCGACCTTGGCTGCTCCGGTGCTGTCGGGCTCGAGTCGGTCGGTCGTCACGCCGGGCAGCGAGATCGAGACCCCGCTGTCCTCCTCCACCGAGAGCATGGTCTGGAAGAGCGGGTGTCGTCCGAGTCGACGTTCGGGGGCCATCGCCTCGACGATGCGCTCGAACGGTACCGACTCGTGCTCGATGGCGTGGAGTGTGGCTGCTCGGGCCCGTTCGATGGTCGCGACCAGGTCCGGGGCGTCGGTCATCCCGATGCGCAGCGGCAACGTGTTCACGAAGAAGCCCACGAGGTCAGCGGTGTCCGGGTCGGACCGCCCGGCGGACGGTGATCCGATCACCACGTCGTCACCGGCACCGATGCGGTGCAGGTAGCCGGCGAGCCCGGCGAGCCACGCGTGGAAGCTGCTGGCCTGCGCCTGTCCGGCAGCGGCGTGCACCGCGGAGACGACGTCCTCGGGCAGTGTGAAACGCAGTTGCCGGGCAGCTCGGGTCGCCGACTCCGGCCGACGTCCGTCAGCGGGCAGGGCGAGCTCGTCCGGGATGCCGGCGAGCTGCTCGACCCACGCCGACAACGACGTGTCGTGCCGTCCACCGTCGGATTCCAGGAGGGCGCGCTGCATCCGCGCGAAGTCGGCGTACTGCACCTCGAGCGGACGCTGCACACGCGCCGTGCTCCCGGTCCGCGCGGCGTACGCGGTGGCGATGTCGCGCGCCAGCGGGCCGAGCGAGGCCCCGTCCGTGGCGATGTGGTGGATCAACAGGTCGAGACGCCACTGCTGGTCTCCCGTCGCCACGAGCCCGGCCCGGACAGGCAGGTCAACCGTGAGATCGAAGCCCGCTGAGGTGTCTACCGCGTCGCTGGTGACGATGCCCGGCACCACGTCGTGGATGCGCTGGACCGGCTGACCGTCGACTTCCGGGTACGTCGTCCGGAGGATCTCGTGCCGGACGACCACGTCGTCGACGGCGTCGGCGAACGCGTCCGTGTCGAGATCGCCGCGGAACGTCGCCTGCAACAGCACGGAGTAGTCGGTGGAGGTGGGGTCGAGCCGGTTGAGGAACCACAGCCGCGCCTGGTTCGGCGACAGCGGCAGCTGCTCGCCTTCCCGTCGCGGGTGCTGCGCGGCCCACGCGCGGAGCGCCGGGTCGGTCTGCCGGTCGCCCTGCTGGGTGGCGGCTCCCGCGGATCCGACCGCGGCGAGGAGACCTGCCGGGGTGGGGGCGTCGAAGATGCTGCGGAGGGGCAGCGTGGCACCGAGTTCGTCCCGGACGCGCCCGATCAGCCCGACCGCGAGCAGCGAGTGTCCACCGAGCGCGAAGAAGTCGTCGTGCATGCCGACGTCGCGCACACCGAGCACTTCGCCGAACACCCGCGACATCGTCCGCTCGTCGTCGCTCACGGGCTGGCCGTCGCCGCCGGTCGAGGTCGGTTCGGGCAGCGCGGCGGTGTCCACCTTGCCGTTGGGGGTCAGCGGGATCGCGTCGACGACGGCGATGGCCGAGGGGACCATGTAGTCGGGGAGATCGGCGGCGACGGACCGGCGGACACCCTGTTCGTCGACGGTCCCGACGACCCACGCGACGAGCCGTGCGGTGTCCGGTCCGCCGGGCACGACGACACGAGCAACGGCAGCCTCGACGCCGTCGATCCGTTCGAGGGCCTGGGTGACGTCGGCCAGCTCGATCCGGTACCCGCGGAGCTTGACCTGGTCGTCGTCACGGCGGAGGAAGTCGAGTTCCCCGGTGACGCGGCGACGCACGACGTCGCCGGTGCGGTACATACGGGTGCCGTCTCCCTGGGGGTCGGCGACGAAGCGGCTGGCGGTCTCGGCGGACCGTCCGCGGTAGCCGTGCGCGAGGGAGCTGCCCGACAGGTAGAGCTCTCCCTCGACTCCGGGCGGCACCGGCTGCAGGAAGTCGTCCAGGACGCGGGCCGTCACGTTCGCGATCGGCCGTCCGATGGTGACGGCGCCGGGCTCGATCCGCGCGACGACGGCGTCGACCGTGCTCTCGCTCGGTCCGTAGAGGTTCCAACCGTCGATGTGGTCGGCTGCGGCGACCTCGTTCCAGAAGTCCGCGGGGACGGCTTCTCCGCCCACCGCGACGGTCAGGTGACCGTCGTGCTCCGCGACGGCGTCGAAGAGTCCGACCGCGGCCAGCTGACGGGCGTACGACGGCGTGGTCTCGATCACGTCGATGCCGTGCTCGACCACGTCCCGAACGACCGTCTCCGCGTTCGTCCGGGTGGCGTCGTCGGCCACCTCGAGCGTCGTGCCGGCGACGAGCCAGACGATCGGGTCCCACGCCGCGTCGAAGCCGAGCCCGGACAGGTGCAGCATCCGCGGGGCTCGACCGCCGACGCGGTCGCGGACCGGACGGATCATCGCGTCCTCGTGCTGCGCGAGCACGTTGGCGAGTGCCGCGTGGGACACCTGCACGCCCTTCGGCGCCCCGGTGGTCCCCGACGTGTAGACCAGGTAGGCGACGTCCTCCGGTGCAGGGGCGACCGGAGCTGCGGCGTCGCCGACGTCACGGTTGAGCGCCGAGGGCGCGACGACCTGCACGGGCACCCCTGCCGCGTCGGCGACCGACCAGGTGCGCTCCGCGTCGTGGGCGACCACGACGGTCGGTTCCGCCCCGGCGAGGATCTGACCGATGCGCGCGTCCGGGTAGGCGACGTCGATCGGCACCGCCACCGCACCGGCCCGGAGGACGCCGAGCACCACCGCGATCGCGTCGGAACTGCGCCGGAGCGCGACGGCGACGCGGTCACCCCGACGCACGCCGAGGCGCGCCAGGTTGGTCGCGACCGCGGTCGTCTGCACTGCCAGGTCGGCGAAGGACACCGTCCCGGCGGTGTCGACGAGTGCGTCTGCGTCGGGCGAGCTCGCAACCGTGGTGTCGAGGCGGTCGAGCACGGTCCCCGTCACGACGAACGTCCGGCCACGCGACTGGTGGTCGAGTTCGAGGGCGGTCTCAGCGTCCACGTTCGGGATGTCGGACAGGCGACGGTGCGGACCCTCGACGAAGGCGGTGAGCACGCGGTCGAGCGCGTCGCGGAGCCGCGTGACGGTCGTCTCGTCGAACAGTGTCGCGTCGTACCCGAACGTGACGACGAGTCCACCGTCGTCACCACCGGGGGTCGTCACGTCGAGGAGCAGGTCCGTCTTCACCCCGGCACTGGTGGACTGGGCGGGAACCGTCACCGCGACGTCGCCGAGATCGAGGGCCGCCGGCCGGGTGTTCTGCAGTGTCAGCATCACCTGGAACACCGGGTGACGACCGACCGACCGGGGTGGCCGGACGGCGTCGACGACAGCATCGAACGGGACGTCCTGGTGGGCGTACGCCGCGGAGTTGCCCGATCGGATCCGTTCGAGCAGGTCCTCGACGCTCGGATCACCGTCGAGCGAGGTGCGGAGCGCGACGGTGTTGACGAAGAAACCGACCAGGTCGTCGAGCTGCGCGTCCGTCCGTCCGGCGACCGGGGTCCCGATGACGACGTCCTCACCCGCGCCGTGCTGCTGGAGCACGGCGACGACGGCCGCGTGCAGCACGATGAACAGACTGGTGCGGTGGTCCCCGGCGAAGCGGCGGAGCTCGGCGTGCCGCGCGGGGTCGAGGGTCAGCTCCACCGCACCGACGGCCTGTCGGACGGTTCCGTCGTCGACGGAACGTGCGCGGTTCCGGGGCAGGGAGATCTCGTCCGGCGCGCCCGCGAGTGCCATCCGCCAGAACGCCAGCTGCTGGGCGAGCTCGCTCGAGGGGTCCTCGGCGTCGCCGAGCTGTTCCCGCTGCCACAGTGTGAAGTCGGCGTAGTCGACCGGCAGCGGCAGCCACGCTGGTTCGGTCCCGGCGACACGGGCCGCGTACGCGGTCCCGAGGTCGCGGGCGAAGGGTGCGAGCGACCACCCGTCCGACGCGATGTGGTGCATCGTCGCGACGAGCACGTGGTGGTCGTCGTCGATGCGGAGCAGCACCGCGCGGAGTGGCGTCTCGCTCGTGACGTCGAACCCACGCGTCGCCTCGGCGCGGACGACGTCGTCGATGCGGTGCTCGGGGACCGTGACCGTCAGGAACGGCGGTTCGGCGGCAGCACCCTCGAGGACCTGCTGCACCGGCCCGTCGCCCACGAACGGGACGATCGTCCGGAGCGGCTCGTGCCGCATCGCGACGTCCACGAACGCTGCGCGCAGTGCCTCGGCGGACAAGGGACCGTCGAGGCGGAGCACGACGGGGATGTTGTAGGCGGCGGAGTCCGGTTCGAGGCGGTTCAGGAACCACAGTCGCCGCTGCGTGAGCGACAACGGCATCGTGTCCGGGCGCGTCCTCCGTGCCAGGCGGGCTGCGCGATCGGTCGGCGTGCCCGTGTCGAGTGCTCCGACGAGAGCAGCCACGGTCGGCCGTTCGAACACGTCCCGCACGGTGATCGTCCGGTCGAACTGTTCCGACAGACGCGCGGCGAGCCGGGTTGCCAGCAGGGAGTGGCCGCCCGCTGCGAAGAAGTCGTCGTCGATCCCGACCGCGGAGACCCCGAGGACCTCGGCGAACACCGCAGCGGCGACGCGCTCGTCGTCGTTCCGTGGCGGCAGCACCGTGCCGGAACCCGACAGCTCCGGTGCTGGCAGCGCGCGACGATCGAGCTTGCCGTTCGGTGTCACGGGCATCTCGCGGAGCGCGACGACGACCGAGGGGACCATGTAGTCGGGGACGTCGGAGCGAATGCCCTCCCGGACCGCCGCCGGGAGGTTCCCGAGGTCGCCGTCGGAGGTGACGTAGCCGACGATGCGACTGGAAGGACCCTCGCCCAGCACGACGGCCGCTGCGAGGTCCACCCCGGGGTGGCGGATCATCGCGGCCTCGACCTCGGCGAGCTCCACGCGGTAGCCACGGATCTTGACCTGGTCGTCGATGCGTCCCACGAACCGCAGGGACCCGTCACGGCGACGACGGACCACGTCTCCCGTGCGGTACATGCGGGAACCGTCGGCGGAGAACGGATCAGCCACGAACCGCTCGGCGCTGAGCCCGGGCTGTCCCACGTAGCCCTCTGCCACGTTCGCCCCGGCGAGGTAGAGCTCGCCGACGGCGCGGTCGGGTACCGGTGTGAGGGCAGCGTCGAGGATGTAGTGCCGCGTGTTCCGCACTGACGAGCCGATGTGCGGCGGGCGTCCCGGTTCCAGCACTGCGGTGAGACTGTCCACCGTGGCCTCGGTGGGGCCGTAGAGGTTGATGGCGTGCACGTCGTCGCGGTGGGCCAGTGCGTCCCACAGGGCCGGGCCGACCGCTTCGCCGCCGACGGCGATCTCCGTGGGGTGGACATCGGCGTCGAGCATGCCCGCGGCGAGCAGTGCCTCCGCGAAGGACGGGGTGGTCTCGATGGCGTCAATCCGGTGGCGGACGAAGTACTCGACGAGTCGCTCGGGGTCACGGCGCACGTCGTCGGCGACGACGTGCAGCTCATGTCCGGCGAAGAGCCAGAGCAGCGGATCCCACGCCGCGTCGAACGACAGGCCAGCGGTGTGCGCGACGCGGAGCGGCCGGCCGAGCCGCGCTTCGGCCGGGTCGAACATCTCGGCCCGGTGGTGCTGGAACAGGTTCCGCAGGGCGGCCCGGTTCACGCCGACGCCCTTCGGGCGCCCGGTGCTCCCGGAGGTGAAGACGATGTAGGCGAGCGCGTCCGGGGCGATCGCTGGCAGAGCACTCGGGTCGTCCGTCCGGCGTCGCCACACCGTGGTGTCGGCGTCGACAGGGAGCGAGGGTACCTGCCAGGAGGCGCCGGCGGCCCGGTCACGGACGAGCTGCGCGCTGCTCGTGAGGACCAGCGTCGGACTCGCGTCCTCGATCATCCCGGCGACCCGGTCGGTCGGGTACTCCGGGTCGAGCGGGACGTAGACCGCGCCGGCGCGCAGCACGGCGAGGACGAGCATCGGCAGGAGAGCACTGCGCTCGATGCGGACGGCGACCCGGCTCCCGGGAACCACGCCTTCGCGGATCAGGTGGTGCGCGAGTCGTGTCGCGTCGGCGTCGAGCGCCGCGAACGTCGTCGTGCCGTCCTCGGCGACGACGGCGAGGTCGTCCGGGCGTCGACGGGCGACGTCGGCGAACGCCTCCATGACCGGTTCCGGGTCGAGGGTGACGGTCTCCCCGGCACCTTGGCCGAGGAGGAGCGGGACCTCGTCCTCGTCGAGGATCGTCGCGCCCGTGACGGTGAGACCCTCGGGGCAGCCGACCACACGGTCGACGAACGCGAGAAACCGGTCCGCGTGCTCGGCGAGACTCGCCGTCGTGTGGAGCTCAGCGTCGCCTTCGAGCTGCAGGGTTGCGGTGGCAGCGTCGCTGGACAGCCCCGACAGGACGATGGAGAGGTCGTGGACCGGACCCGTCGAGAGGATGTTCACCGCGCCGACGGCGTCGCCGAAGCGGATCTCGTCGATGACGGGCAACAGGTTCACCGAAGGCCCCGCGTGCCGAGGTGCCCCGGCGAGGGACTCGACGCGGAAGCGCTGGTGTCCGACCGCGCTCCGGACGACGTCGCCAGCATGGGCGATGACGTCCGAGATCTCGGCGTTCGCGGGGACGTCGATCCGCAGCGGCAGGATGTTCGAGAGCATGGACGGGGTGCTCTTCGCCACTCTTCCCCGTCGGGCGGTGACCGGGAGCCCGAGCGCGACACGCTCCTCCCCCGTGATCTTCGCCATGTACAGGGCGACGATGGCGACGACGGTCTTGGGGAGGTCCCGGCCGAGTGCCGTGAGGCGTGCAGCACGCGCGTCGTCGAGGGGCACGGCGACCCGCACGATGGACCTCGCTGCCGACCTCGCGGTGCCCTCGAGGCCGGCGACCGTTGCGTCGTCGTCCAGTGCGCCGCGCCAGTAGGCCTCGTCGGCGTCACGCTGCGCGGATGCTTCGTACTCGGCGATGTCGCGGTGGAGGTCGTCCAACCCGGGAAGCACCGACGGCTCCCGGGCGGCGAGGTGTGCGCGGGGCTCGGCAGCGACGTCGAGGCCCCGGCCCGACGGTGCGGGCTGAGAAAGACGCGTGTACACCTCGGCCAGGTACCGCAGCGCGATGACCGCCGAGTAGCCGTCGAGCAGCAGGTGGTGCACCCGTTGGAAGAGCAGCGACCGGGTGTCCGTGATCTGGAACAGGACCGCGCCGAACAGGTCGTCACCCTGCAGATCGCGCGGGGTCTCCATCGCCCGGTCCATGGACGCCATCGCCTCGGAGAGCGCCGCATCCGGATCGAGGTGACGCAGATCGACGACCTGCACGACGTCGTCGGTCGGACGCGGACGGACGATGACCCCGTAGGGACCGTCCGCGTCCGACCGGACGCGCATGGACAGCGCGTCGAGGTCGGCGACCACCGTGTTCAGCGCGATCCGGACGAGCCGCTGGTCGAGCGCGCCCCGGAGGTCGAGGTACTGCCCGATCTGGTACGTCGCGTTCGACGGGTCCAGCTGCTGGGCGTACCAGATGCCTCGTTGCGCGGAGGTCAACGGGACGCGGATGCCGGCCTCCTGCTCGTCCCGGTCGCCATGGTGGTGCTTGCTCGTCACAGAGAGACTCTTCCTGTCGGGACGCGGCCGCTACCGGGCCGGATCGCGGTTCCGCTGGTTCCGGTTCCTCTGGGCGCTACTGGAACTGACCGATGCGGAGCGAGTCGAGGATCCCGCCGATGTCGATGAGCGGGCCCTGGACGAGGGGGCCCTGGATGAGTGCCGGGGACGTCGCGTTCGTGGAGGTGTCCTCGGCGGCGTTCGCAGCGGTCGCGTTCGTTGCGAGACCGCCGAGCGTCAGCGCCACGGCGATGGTCGCGGTGCTCAGAATGCGGGTGTTCTTCTTCACGGGAAGCTCCTCGTCGACTGTCGGCGGCCGGACTTCGGCCACCGTGGAGTCGTTCGGGGCCACCGTGGTGACCGGTTTGGTCGTTCACACGGTGTTCAGATCGCTCCGCTCGTGCGACCTAGTGTGCGGACACCGTCTCGGCGCACTCGACGGGCCGGCCAGCGGGCGTTGTCCGGGCAGCCGATCAGCTACCGATCTGCCTCGTCCGAGCAGCCCGGCAACGCTGCGATGTCCGGGCACCCGTACTCGTGCCACCCGCCTTGGCCGTAGGTGTCGTAGGCCGCCGTCGACGCGACCGTCGCCCCTGCCCCGTCCGTCTGGACGAAGTACGGGGTCGGATCGCCCTCGGTCGTCCGCCGTACCCAGGCGAGTGACGCCACGTCGCCGGCTCCGCTCGCGTCCGTCAGGCACTGCAGGCTCTCGGCCGGGAGCGCGCCGTCGGTCTCGAGCTCCACTTCGCCGCAATCTGTGCCGGTCGGCGTGCTGACCCAGTCCGGTGCGTCGGCGAGGGTTCTGGCCGACGCGATGGGATCCGCCGGCTGCCGGCTGCACCCCGACAGGAGCGGAAGCACGACCAGCACGAGTCCGACGGCGGTGATGACGAGGCGCTTCTGCACAGGACGAGCATGACCCACCGAAACGCCCCACCGGGTCACGGTCCGGCAACGGATGCACCCCGGCAGGTCAGTGGCTGTCGGTCATCCCGCTGCTGACGTACGAGGAGTCCACCGTGTCGTCGGTGAGCGTGCAGTTGTAGACGGCGTACGGATCGGTGTGCCCGTCGTCGAAGGTGAAGGGGTAGACGAGCTGGTAGGTCCCGTCGCTGCCCGGGTACCCCGACGGGTCGTCCGTAAAGGTCAGGGTGACCCCGGCGTCCGCGGCCCCCTTGCTGCACTCGTCGTAGATGTGCTGCGCGAGCGCCGACGTCCCGGGGGCCTTCGACGGGGACGTCGACGGAGTCTGGTCGTCCGTGGTCGCGGCGTCCGTCGCGGTCGGGGACGGGGACGGGACGGGGGTCTTGTCCCCGGTCATCGCCGTGGTGGCGGACGGCGCCGGAGTCGGGGTGCTCGCAGCACAACCGCTGAGGGCGGCGACCACGACGCAGGCAGCCACCGCGGTGACGCTGAAGCGGGTTCGTGTGTTCATCGGTTCTCTCCTTCGGTGGGAGCAGGGTCGCTCACTGAGAGATGTCGTGCGACGGCCGATCCGGACACGGCGCACCGCGCCAGCGGGGCGACGGCCGTGCCTGGAGGTGGGCCCCACCCGCC
>NZ_MJGM01000056.1:93059-122230 GCF_001864905.1 Curtobacterium sp. MCBA15_007 | reverse complement strand
GCGACGGCCGTGCCGGGAGGGACGGTGCCAGCTGGCACCGGGCCTCCCGTCCGCCCTGTGGTCGCGTCGAAGACGCGTCAGCCTTCCCAGGGCCAGTACGTCTGGCAGGTCTCGGGGCTGCCGTTCGTCGAGTTGCACACCTGCACCGGGCCCCAGAGTGCGACGGCGACGAACGCCACCTGTAGCACCAACATGCCCAGGCCGACGATGAACAGGGCGCGGACGCGGCGACGGTCGTCGCGGACGCCGGTCAGCAGCGAGCCGAAGGCGGCGAGCAGCCCGCCGGCCGGGACCACGAGTCCGAGGACGACGGTCACGGTCATCAGGAGCGCGAATTCGCCTCGGGTCGCGCCGAAGCGTCGACCGGTCTGCACTGCAGTCACGGAAGTGAGCTTATTGGCCTTCGGGCCACGCCGATGCGCCCACTTCGGGCGGGCCGCCGACCGCGGTTCAGCCGCCGCTGCGCTCCCGGCGGCGCACCCGCAGCGTGCCGATCCCCTGCACGATGCACAGGACGCCGCTCGCGACGACGATGACCCCGGTCACGATCCGGCCGACGGAGAACCCGCCGAACAGCAGTGGGGCGACCGCAACAGCGATGAAGATCGCGCCCATCACGATGACGACGACCGGGTTCTGGGCGACGAAGAAGTGGCGGCCACCGTTCGCCTCGGCGATGGCGCGGTCACGCGCACGTGGGACGGCGTCGGGGGACCGACCCGCGCGACGATCTGCACGCCGTCGACGGCTGCGCAGGACCAACCACACCGCCGCACCGATGACGACGGCCGCTCCGATCGCGATCCACTCGACGAGCTGGAAGAACCCGAAGACGAGCAGCAGGACGAACCCGACCACGACGCCCGCGAACATGTCCGTGGTCATCCGGTCGGTCCGGCCGTCGACGCTCGTGACGTAGCCGGGGCGACGTTCGTACGGATCGTGCTCGTCCACCGCCGGTCCGTCGGCGCGTTCGGTTCCCATGCACCGAACGTACCGACGGCGCTGGGGAGCCGTCCGGTTCAGCCGACGCGCGCGGCTGGCTGCTCGGCCCGGGCTGCGGGCGCCGGACGCCGTTCGCGCATGATCGCCACCGCCTGGCGGAGCGACAGCCCCGGCAGGTAGGTGCGGACGATGGCGACGCCGATCGTGGGCAGCGCCACCGGGTCCGGGTACGCCATCACCAGTGGGTGCAGGTCGGGGCCGAACTTCGCCTTGAAGCGCAGCAGGGAGCGGAACCCGTAGACCGGTTCGAGGGCTCCGCCGACGACGTCGAGGACCGATTCGACGCCGCTCCGGCCGCCGGTCTGCGGTTCCGCCGAGGACGCGAGCGGTGCCGCGGACAGGCTGAGCCGCTCGGCCCCGTCGGCGCGCATCCGGTCGACCGCACTCGCGACCAGGAACTCCATGACGCCGTTCGGGGCGTCCGGGGCGCGGCGCATCACGTCGAGTGTCCAGCCGACCACCTGGCCGGCGCGGTGGGCGGGCAGCCAGCTGGTGACGGCGAGCACGGTGCCGTCCTCGCCCAGAGCGACGAGCGTGCGGACGGCGGGGTCGCGCATCTCGTCGATCCCGCCCAGGGTGAACCCCATCTCGGGCAGTTCGCGCTCGGCGACCCACTCCTCCGAGATCGCCTCGATCTGGCGGGTGACCGAGCCGGGCAGCGAGGCCCAGTCCGACCAGAGCGCGGTGGTGCCGGAGCGTGCGGCCTTGTTGACGGCCGTGCGGACGTCTTGCTTGCGCTTGCCCGTGGTCGTCCAGGTGCGCGGGTCGAGGTCGGCGTCCTCGGCGACGGGAAGGGTCGTCCAGCCCAGTCGTGCGAGTGCAGCACCGAGGGTGGCGTCGATGCCGTAGAAGACGGGCGTCCAACCGTGGTCGTCCGCGGCCCGTGCGAAGCCCTCGAGTGCTGCGAGCCGTGCGTCCTCGTGGCCGAAGGGGCCACCGGTCGTCACGGCGACGCTGCCGGTGCGGTGGTACGCGACCCCGGCGCGGCCGTCCTCGGTGAACCAGTACTCGTTGCCGGGCCAGGTCGTCATCCACCCGAAGGTGTCGCCACCGCCCGCGACCAGCAGGGCACGAGCGGCCACCCGGGCGGCGTCCTGCCCGTCGAGGTCGCTGTCCGAGCGTCCGGCACCGGTCGGCCGGACCGCGGCGATCGCCACCGCCAGCCACAGGAGTGGGCCCGAGATGCCCACGACGAACCGCAGCGCCGGCTCGGCCAGTGCCAGGTGTGTGGGCAGGGTCACGGGGGCGATCGGGCCGAGCACGGCGAGCGCCAGGTGCAGGGGCTCCCGCACGCTGTCGCCCGAGGCCACGGCGACGCCGACGACGACGACCGCGAGCACCAGGGCCGCGCCGGCGACCGTGATCGCGAAGGTCAGCAGTCGTCGCCGGTCGGTCCGGACCGGGAAGTCGGCGCGGCGCAGGACGAGCACCACGGCGGTGGCGATCGGCACCAACACCGATGCGACGAGGGAGAGCGATACCGCGAGGTGGTCCGATGCCAGACGCTGCACGACGGCGTGGTGCCGCTCGGGCAGCACCCCGTACGACACGGCGGTCGCGATGCCGGTGATCAGGTCGACGGTCACCACAAGCCACAGCGCGAACCGGCTGCCACGCCGGAGTCCCACGGCGCCGACCGCCAGGACCACGAGCGGCATCACGGCCAGCAGCGACTGGAACAAGCCGTGCGGGTGCACCGCGGCGAGCGCCCGGACACAGCTGGCGGTCACCCCGGTCACCGAGCAGTGCGGCATCCTCCCGGTCGGCCCGGTGTCGAGCACCACGGCGAGCGGGGCGAGCAGTCCGAACTGGGCACCGGTGACGAGCGCGAGCACGGGTCCGACCGCCGACACCGTCACCGCGGCCACCAGCAGCACCCGGGTCTCGCGTGAGGAGCTCCGCGTCCAGCCGCTCCGCACCGGGGACCGTCGCAGCACGCGACCGAGCACCAGGCCGACGACCAGGGCGAGCGCCGCGTGCAGGTCGGACGCGTGTCCGGCGTAGAGGAGCAGTGCCGCGACGACGGCGATCGACACGACCCGGATCCGGCGCCGCCACAGGGCGCCGGCGAACGCGCTCGCGGTGACGATGGTGCCGACGATCCACGTCCAGGGTCCGACGTGCCCCAGGTGTACGAGGAAACCGCGGTTCGCCGGGGCGCCGTCGAACAGCTGCAGCACGGCTCCGAGGCCGGTCCCCACGACGGTCGTGACGACCATCGCGAGCAGGGTGCGCCGCCAGCCGAGCAGCCGTTCGGACGCCCCGGTGCACACCACGACGGCGACGAAGGTGACGAGGAACCCGACGACGCTGCTCGTCACCGCGACCACGCCGAGCGGACCCATCGTCCCGCCCAGGGAGTCGGGCGTCCGGCCGTCGTGCGCACCGACGCAGCGGAGCACCACGGCGGCGATGCCGGCGACGACCGTCAGGGCCGAGACGACGCTCGTCAGCGGGTACCGACGGGCCACCGGCACGAGACGCTTCGGTCTCGCCCATGCGAAGGCCGCGGCCATCGCGCTCACCGGAGGCCCAGGTGCGCGATGACGCCGGGCATCCCGACGCGCAGGGCGTAGCGGACGGTGTTCCAGTCATGGGCGGAGCCCTCGGACACGAACAGCCGGGTCTGCATGCCGGCGGCGTTCGCGGCGGCGCGGAGTGCCCTGGTCGACGCGACGTAGGGGGCGTCGTCGCTGCCGTAGGCGAACACCGTCAGGTGCCCGGGGTAGGGACCGTGCGCACGCATGATCGCCCGCGGTGCCGCTGCGGCGTACCGCGAGGCCGAGCCGCCGAACCCGTACTGGATGCTGTGCTGGACGGAGCCGTTCAGGGGTGCGAGCTCGCTCGAGATGGCGAAGGTCGTGCCGAACACGCCGGGGTGTGCGGTGGAGAACTGCATGGCGCACGTCGCGCCCTGCGAGAACCCGACGATGCCCCAGGCGGAGGGGGACGCTCCGACGCGCAGGTGCTGCCGGATCCAGTTCGTGGTGTCGGTCATGATGTACGTCGCGGAGCGGCCGAGGGACGAGTCGACGCACATCGGGTTGCGGTCCGGCGCTCCGAGCTGGTCGGGTGCGACGACGATCGGGGCGAGCCCGTGGTGTGCCGCAGCGAAGGCGTCCATCACCGCGCCGAGCCGGCCGGCCTGGAACATGTCGCTCGGCTGGCCGGGTTGCCCGGCGAGGCTGATCAGGACGGGCAGGGTCGGCGGTCGTTCGGTCAGTGCTGCGGGCGGCAGGTACACAACCGCCGGCCGTGCGTGGAAGTGGGAGACGGTCGACGGGATGTCGACGGAGAGCACCTTCCCACGCCGCGGCATGCCGGCGGGTGCCCGCCAGGTGGCCGGGTCCACCACCGGACTGGAGGCGCGCCCCACCCCCGTCTCGTGTCCCAGCGGACCGGATGGGTACGGATCCGTCGTCACGGCCTGCTCGATCGTGCGGTACGCGCCGAAGTCGACGTTGACGCCGAGGACGGCGGCCAGCGCCACCGCCACCGCCGCGAGCAGGCCGAGGACGCGGCGCAGCCAGCCGCCCTGGACGACGACCACGACGAGCAGGCCGACACCGCCGAAGGCCAAGGCCACCCACATCCGGGTGACCGGCGTGAACGACACCCCGTACAGGTCCTGCACGTCGCCGAACCACCACACCGCGACCAAGCCGAGCACGGCTCCGACGGCCATGGCGCCGAGCCGCCAGACCAGGCCCCGGACCGGGTGCCGGGAGCGACGACCGAACGCGGGCAGGAGCGCGGCGACGGTGAGGAGCACCGCGATGACGTCGACCGGGACGAGCACGGACGGTGCGACGACGGCGATGTGGAACAGGGGTCGGAGCAGATCGTGGAACATGGGGCCTCCCGGCGGACGTTGCCATCGTGGCGGTGGCCCGCTGCGAACGGGGCACCGAGGCGCTTCCGGTTCCCACAGTTCCCACCTGCCCCGCTCCCAGGAGACGCCCGAACAATCCCCAGTGAAGCTTCCTGCGCGCCAGCGTCACCGGAGCTCCCGGTGGCCGCATCTATGGTGAACGGGTGACGCACGACGGATCAGCACGGGCAGCACTCGCCGCGGTCGCTGCGGACGGCTGGGGCGACGCCGGGCCGATCGGCGAGCCCGGCGGGACGTCCACCCCGCGACGGGCGGCCGTCCTGATGCTCTTCGGCGTCCTCGACCGCATCCCGAGCGACCGACCCGCGACGGCACCCGGGGTCCCGCGCGACCTCGACGTCCTGCTCCTCGCCCGGGCCACGACCCTGCGCGCCCACGCCGGCGAGGTCGCGTTCCCCGGCGGGCGCATCGACCCGGGCGACGTGGACGCCGTCGCCGCCGCACTGCGCGAGGCGCAGGAGGAGACGGGCCTCGATCCCGCCGGCGTCGAGGTGCTCGGCCCCCTGCCCGCCGTACCGCTGGCGTTCTCGAACCACCTGGTCCAGCCGGTCATCGGCTGGTGGCGGGACCCGTCACCGATCCACGTCGTCGACGAGCACGAGTCGGCCGCGGTGTTCCGGGTGCCGGTTGCCGATCTGCTCGACCCGGCGAACCGCGGCGTGACGGTGATCCGCCGCGGTGGTCAGGAGTGGCGCGGAGCAGCGTTCACGATCGAGGCCGACGGCGACGACCACCTGGTGTGGGGCTTCACCGCGATGCTGCTGGATGCACTGTTCGACCGACTCGGCTGGACGGAACCGTGGGACCGGGACCACGAGGTGCCGCTGCCCGGCTGAGCAGCGGAAAGGACAGCGGGTCGGCCCGCACCGCATCGACCGCGTGGGCCACGGCCCCGATGACGACGACGTCGGCGCCGAGCGACGACGCGACGAGTTCGGGCACCGGGTCGAAGTGCCCCTCGGCGAGCAGGTCGCGGGCACGGTCAATGACGGCGACCGCCGGTTGGGCGATCGCGCCGGCGACCACCACGCGGTCGATGTCGAGCAGGCTCGCGAGCAGGACGCAGACCCGGGCCAGGCGGTCGCCCAGGCGGTCGACGATGGTGCGCGCGACCGGATCACCGCTCCGTGCGGCCGCGAACACCAGTGCGGCGTCCGCGGCGAGCGCGGCGTCCGCGGGGATGCGCCCCGCGGCGACGGCGTCGGCCACGAAGGTTCGGGCGACGGCGCCGATGCCGGCGGACGAACCGACGCCCTCGACGAGCTCGAGCACCCGCATCTCCCCCGCTCCGCCGTGGGCGCCGCGCAGCAGGACCCCGTCGACGACGAGGCCCGCGCCGTAGCGTTCGCCGGACAGCAGCGCCGCGAAGGACGCGTCACCCGAGGACGGCCGTTCGGCGAGCGCGGCGAGGTTCGCATCGTTCTCGACGAGCACCCGCCCGCCCGGCACGGTGCCGTCGAACCCCGGGTTCATCCGGACCCAGAAGCCGCCGTCGTCGGGCGAGGCACCGGCGGCGTCGACCGGTGCGGGGACACCCACGACGGTGACCAGGACCCGGGTGCGGTCGACGCCTGCCGAAGCGAGCGCAGCGGCCACGGTGTCGGCGATGACCCGGAGCCGCACGGGCACGTCGAGGCCAGATGCACCGAGCGCCCCCTCGGCACGGCCCAGGACGGTGCCGCGCAGGTCGGCGACGAAGGTGGTGACCCGGTGCTGGCCGGCGTCCACGCCGACGACGACCCCGGCGACGGTGTCGAGTTCGTAGCGCCGGGCGGGGCGTCCCATCCGGTACTCCCCCGCGGCACGGGCGTCGTCGAGCTCGCGGAGCCAGCCGAGCCGGACGAGTTCCTCGGCCGCACCCAGGACGGTCGACCGGGTCAGCCCGGTGGCGTCGATCGCCTCGGTCGCGGTGAACGCCGCGGAGTCGAAGGCGTACGCGAGCAGCGTCTCTGCGCTCGTTCCACGGGGTGGCGGCATGCCGTGACCCTATCGTGCGACGAGTTCCTTGCAGAATTAGATTTTCTCGCTACATTTAGTTCCGCGGGCTGCATCGGAGCCGCTCGCGGGACGGAACGGCAGGGACGCCGGGTCCGGACGGACGGAGACGACGTGCAAGCACACGCCACCGCCAGGAACGCAGCCTCGGTCAGCCGACGCTCGTTCCTACTGGGAGCGGGCGGCATCGGGGCGGGCCTCGCGCTCGCCGGGTGCGCCCCGATCGGGTCCTCGAGCGCCAGGCCGGAGACCATCACGTTCTACGTGTCGAAGCCCGAGGTCATCGGCTACTTCGACGAGCTCATCGCACGGTTCCACCAGACCCAGTCGAAGATCCGGGTCGTCCGCGACTCGACCTCGAGCATGTCCGCGAACTTCGTCCGGAACCGACCGCCGGACCTCGGCTGCTGGAACTACAACTTCTCGGTCGTGCCGTTCGTCGAGCACGGTGCGCTGACGGACCTGTCCGACCTGCCGCAGGCCGACACCATCAACCCCGACCTGTGGCCGCTCATGGAGCAGACCGCCGACTACCCCGGCCGGAAGAGCGCCCTGCCCTACTCGGTGACCGCGGCGTCGGTGATCTACAACAAGGCACTGTTCGCGGAGCAGGGGATCGAGGTCCCGACGACGTGGAGCGAGTTCGCCGACGTGTGCGAGCGCCTGACGAAGGCCGGCATCGCGCCGATCTACGGCACGTTCAAGGACAACTGGACGATCGCCCAGGGCATGTTCGACTACTCGATCGGCGGCATGATCGACACCCCGGCGACCTTCGAGGCCCTGCGGCGCGAGGGCACGAACGTCGGAACGGGATCGGCCGTCTCGTTCGAGCGCGACCTGCGGGAGCCGATGGAGCGCATGGTGCGACTCCGCGCCTGGCACCAGGACGGCGCCGCGAGCCGTGGGTACGGCGACGGCAACCTCGCCTTCGCCCAGGGCAAGGCGGGCATGTACCTGCAGGGACCGTGGGCGCTCGGTGAGATCGCCAAGACGAACAAGGACATGGACCTCGGCACCTTCCCGCTGCCCGTCACCGACGACCCGGCCGACCGGAAGGTGCGCGTGAACGTCGACCTGGCCCTCTGGATCCCGGAGGCGTCGCGCAAGCAGGAGGCCGCCCGCGAGTTCCTGACCTTCCTGATGCAGTCGAAGGTCAACGACCAGTACAACGCGGACAACAACGGCTTCGGCGTGCGCAAGGACGCTCCCCCGGCGTCGAACCCCGCCCTGCGCGGCATGCAGTCGTACTACGACGACGCAGCCTTCTACCTCGGTGCCTCGCAGCTCATCCCCGCCGAGATCCCGGTCGCGAACTCCGCGCAGTCGATCGCCTTCGGCGGCGACCCGCAGCGCCAGCTCCGCACCCTCGACGCCGACTGGGCGCGTCTCGCGCTCCGCTCGGCCGCGTAAGGAGACGTCCGAATGGCAACCACGACCACCGAATCGATCACGACGGCGGACCGCCGCCGCCGTGGCGGGGCCGCCCCGGGCCTCCAGGCCGGACGACGGAAGGGACTGCGGGACGGACGCCGGAAGCCCCGCGTCGACCCACTGTTCCTGGCGTTCCTGCTGCCCACGCTGGTGCTCTTCACGCTCGCCATCACGCTGCCGGCCGTGATGGGCATCGTGCTGAGCTTCACGAACTCCGTCGGCTTCGGCGAGTTCCGCTTCACCGGGCTCACCAACTACATCGCGGTGTTCTCCGACCCGGCGATCCTGCAGGCGTACCTGTTCACGCTCGGGTTCTCGCTCGTCACCGTGATCGTCGTCAACGCGATCGCGTTCCTGCTCGCCATCGCGCTGACGTCGAAGATCCGCGGCAAGATCGCCCTGCGCGCGGTGTTCGTGCTGCCCATGGTGATCTCGGGCATCGTCATCGCGTACGTGTTCTCGTTCCTGTTCGCGAACAGCCTGCCGGCCTTCGCCACGGCGATCGGGTTCGGCCCGCTCGAGCAGAGCATCCTGGCGGACCCCGACCTGGCCTGGCTGGCGATCGTGGTCGTCACCGCGTGGCAGGCGATCCCGTCGACGCTCCTCATCTACATCGCCGGGGTGCTCTCGATCCCGGGCGAGGTGTACGAAGCGGCGGCCCTCGACGGTGCCAGTGCCTGGCGCCAACTCGTCTCGATCACCGCACCGCTGACCGCGGGCTACATCCTGATCAACCTGGTCATCGGGTTCAAGAACTTCCTGAACTCGTACGACATCATCGTCGGCCTGACCGACGGCGGCCCCGGCACCTCGACCACCAGTGTCGCGATGTCGATCTTCAAGGGCTTCAACGGCGGCGACTACGCCTACCAGATGGCGAACGCCACGATCTTCTTCGTCATCGCGGTCGTCATCGCCGTGATCCAGCTGCGGGCGACCCGCGGGAAGGCAGCGCTCTGATGTCCCTGCAAGCACCCCTGCGACCGGGGACCACCGCGACCGGCAGCATCCGTTCCGTCGACGCCGACCGATCCGCCGGCGGACGATCCGCCGGTCGGCGCGGCGGCACCGCCAACTGGCCCGTCACCGTCGTCCTCGTCCTCTGCGCACTGACCGTCCTCGTGCCGCTGTACGTCACCCTGACGATGGCGTTCAAGACCACCGGCCAGGCGGTCGACGGCAACGCGTTCTCGCTGCCGGCGCCGTTCAGCGTCGACGGCTTCGTGCAGGCGTGGCAGCTGACCGACTTCCCCCGGGCGTTCGGGGTCTCCGTGTTCGTCGCCGCGATCACCGTCGTCGGCACGATCCTGCTCGCCTCGTTCACGGCGCACGCGATCGCCCGGAACTGGGACCGCCGGCTGTTCCGCTGGTCGTTCTTCTACCTGCTCGCCGCGATGTTCCTGCCGTTCCCGGTGCTCGCGCTCTCGCAGGTGAAGCTCACCGGGCTCGCACACCTGGACAACCCGCTCGGCGTCGCGATCCTGCACGTCATGTTCCAGCTGTCCTTCAGCGTGCTGCTCTTCACGGCCTTCCTGCGTTCGATCCCGGCGGAACTGGAGGAGAGTGCACGCATCGACGGTGCGAGCACGGGACAGGTGTTCTGGCGACTCGTGTTCCCGCTGCTGGCACCGATGAGCGCCACCGTCGGCATCTTCGCGTTCCTCGCGTCCTGGAACGACTTCGTGATGCCGTCGCTGATCACCTCCGACCCGGGCTTGCAGACCCTGCCGGTGCTGCAGCAGATGTTCCAGACGCAGTTCAGCAACAACTACAACGTGTCGTTCGCCTCGTACCTGATGGCCATGGCCCCGGCGATCATCGTCTACCTCGTCACCCAGCGGTGGGTGATGGCGGGCGTGACGCAGGGCGCCATCAAGTGACCGACACCGCCGGTGCGGACCCGACCGACACACACCCCACGAACCCGACGAACCCCTCGACCCACGAAAGGCCCGACGTGACCGACACCCTCGCCCAGCCCGCCGCCACCACGAACGACGAGACCTGGTGGCGCCAGGCCAGCGTCTACCAGATCTACCCCCGCTCGTTCGCCGACGCGAACGGCGACGGCATCGGCGACCTGCCCGGCATCACCGAGCGGGTGCCGTACCTGGCCTCACTCGGCGTCGAGGCCGTCTGGCTCAGCCCCTTCTACCCGTCCGCCCTGGCCGACGGCGGCTACGACGTCGACGACTACCGCGACGTCGACCCGCGCCTCGGCACCCTCGACGACTTCGACCGGATGGTCGAGGCACTGCACGCCGCGGGCATCCGGGTGATCGTCGACGTCGTCCCGAACCACACGAGCGACCGGCACGAGTGGTTCCGCGAGGCGCTCGCAGCGCCGAAGGGCTCCCCCGCCCGCGACCGCTACGTGTTCCGCGACGGCAGTGGACCGTCCGGCGAGGACGCCCCCGCCGACTGGATCTCGATCTTCGGCGGGCCGGCCTGGACCGCCGTCGGCGACGGCCAGTGGTACCTGCACAGCTTCGCGAAGGAGCAGCCCGACCTGAACTGGGCGAACCGCGAGGTCCGCGACGACTTCCTGCACACCCTGCGTTTCTGGTCCGACCGCGGCGTCGACGGGTTCCGCATCGACGTGGCCCACGGCCTGGCGAAGGACCTGGGCGAGACCCTGCCCACCTGGGCCGAGCTCGCCGAGATGCCGAAGGACGGCACGCACCCGCTCTGGGACCGCGACGACGTGCACGAGATCTACGCCGAGTGGCGGACGGTCTTCAACGAGTACACGCCGGCCCGCACCGCGGTCGCCGAGGCCTGGGTCCCCGCCCACCGCCGTGCCCGCTACGCCAGCGCCGAGGGGCTCGGTCAGGCGTTCAACTTCGACCTGCTCGAGGCCGACTTCGACGCCGGCCAGTTCCGCACGATCATCGAGTTCAACCTCGGCCTCGCCGAGCAGTCCGGCTCGTCGACCACGTGGGTGTTCTCCAACCACGACGTCGTCCGGCACGCCACCCGCTACGCCCTGCCGCCGCGCGCCGGCGGCACCGACAAGCAGGGCAGCGCCTGGCTGCTCGCCGGCGGCTCGCAGGACGCGCTCGACCGGTCGCTCGGCCTGCGCCGCGCACAGGCCGCCACACTGCTCGAACTCGCCCTGCCCGGCTCCGCCTACCTGTACCAGGGCGAGGAGCTC
Source organism: Curtobacterium sp. MCBA15_007 (assembly GCF_001864905.1). Taxonomy (NCBI): domain Bacteria; kingdom Bacillati; phylum Actinomycetota; class Actinomycetes; order Micrococcales; family Microbacteriaceae; genus Curtobacterium; species Curtobacterium sp. MCBA15_007. The sequence continues at coordinate 110,750 of NZ_MJGM01000056.1, read as the reverse complement.
GGCCTGCACGAGGTCGGCGACATCCCGGACGCCGACCGCCAGGACCCGGCGTTCTTCCGCAACCCGGGCGTCGACGTCGGCCGTGACGGCTGCCGCGTGCCGATCCCGTGGACGCGCACCGGCTCGTCGTTCGGCTTCGGTCCGGGCGGCTCGCACCTGCCACAGCCGGCGTGGTTCGCCGACTCCAGCGTCGAGGCCGAGGACGCCGACCCCGACTCCACCCTGCACCTGTACCGGAAGGCGCTCGGCCTGCGCGGCCAGCTGCAGTCCGAGGAACAGCTCGAGTGGATCGAGACCGGCCGCGACGACGTGCTCGCGTTCCGTCGGCCGAACGGATGGACGAGCGTGACGGTCTTCGGCGACGAGCCCTTCGCGCTGCCGGCCGGGGAACTGCTGCTCGCCTCGGCCCCGGTGGTCGACGGCGCCCTGTCGGGCGTGGGGACGGCCTGGTTGCGTTCCTGACGGAATCAGGTGGCGGACGGGAGGCGCGGTGCAGGCAGGCACCGTGCCTCCCGTCCGCCGTGGGGTCACCATCTCGGGCCGCGACCGGCATCCGAGACGTCAGCCGCTGCCGGTAGGGTCGCGGCATGAGCGGGGCGAGCATCGGCGTGCAGGACTTCGTGATGCGGTTCGGGGACCGCACCGTGGTCGACGGGCTGTCGTTCGACGTCGCCCCCGGTGAGACGTTCGGGTTGCTCGGCAGCAACGGCTCCGGCAAGACCACGACGATCCGGGCGCTGCTCGGCATCACCACGCCGACGGCGGGGACGCTGACGATCGACGGCCGCCCCTACCGGCCGGCCACGGGCGGAATCGGCTACCTGCCCGAAGAGCGCGGGCTGTACCGCAAGGAATCCGTCATCGACGTGATGACCTACTTCGGGCGTCTGCGCGGGCTGCGCGGCGCCGAAGCGACCGCGTGGAGCATGGACTACCTGGCGCGCGTCGGGCTGGCCGACCGTGCGAAGCTGCGCGTCGACAAGCTGTCCGGCGGGCAGCAGCAGAAGGTGCAGCTCGGCATCACGATCATGGACCAGCCGCGGCTGCTCATCCTCGACGAACCGACCAAGGGGCTCGACCCGGTGAACCGGCGGCTCCTGCTCGACCTGGTCGACGAGCGCAAGGCCGACGGCGCGACCGTGGTCCTCGTGACCCACCACATGGACGAGGTCGAGCGGCTCTGCGACCGCATCCTGCTGCTCAAGGACGGCCGGGCCGCCGCCTACGGATCCGTGCCAGACGTGCAGGACGCCTTCGGCGGCGCGGTCGCCCGCGTCGGGCTCGACGGCCCGGTGCCGAAGTCGCCGCTGTACCGGCTCGCCCGGCACGAAGGGCACGTCGCCTACCTCGTCCCCACGCAGGCCGCCGCCCCGGACGGTGCGGACGTCCTGGCGGAACTGATCGCGGCCGGGGTGCACGTCACCGCGTTCGAGATGCGCCGGATCCCGCTCGACGAGATCTTCGTGCAGGTGTACGGGCACGACGCCCTGGCCTTGACGTCGACCGACGGGGCAGCGGCATGAGCAACCTCGGCACGGTCGTCCGGTTCGAGTTCGTCCGCGCGGTCAAGAAGCCCGCGTTCTGGATCGGCACGCTCGCGCTGCCGGTCGTCATCGTGGTGGTCTCGCTGCTCGTCGGCATCGGACAGGCCGCCGGCACGGACTCGGTGGTTTCCGGGTCGTCGGCCACGAAGACACCGTTCCACTACGTCGACGATTCCGGCCTGGTGTCCGAGTCCGTCGCCGCGAAGTGGGGCGGGACACCGTCCACCAGCGCCGCCGCAGACCGCGCCGCCGTGCGGTCCGGCGACCTCGACGCCTTCATCGTGTTCCCGTCGTCACCGTCCACCACCGCGATCCGGGTCGACGCGGCCGACCGCGGGCTCTTCGCCAACGGCGTGTACTCGTCGCTCGCCCAGCGGGTGCTCGAGCAGAGCGTCGCCGCGTCGGTCGACGACCCCGAGACCGTGCAGCTGCTCCGCAACCCGCCCGCCACCGACGTCACCACCTACGCCGACGGAACGGTCGCCCCGGGCTGGTTGTCCGTCGTGCCGCCGTTCCTGTTCGTCGCCGCGTTCTTCGGGCTCGTCATCCTGCTCGCCGCCCGGATGGTCACCGTCGTGGTCGAGGAGAAGGAGAACCGGATCTCCGAGATGATCCTGACCACGGTGACCGCGGGCGACCTGATCCGCGGCAAGGTCATCGCGATGCTGCTCGTCGGCTTCGTGCAGGTCAGCGTGTTCGTCGTGCCCGGACTGGTCGGACTGCTCGTCGCCCTGCCGCTGCTGTCGTCGCAGCTCGGCGGGCTGACCATCGACCCGTGGCGGATGGTGACCGGGGCGCTGCTGCTCGTCGGCGGAGTGCTGCTCGCATCGGGGCTGTTCGTCGCCGTCGGGGCCGCGGTGCCGTCGATCAAGGACGCCTCGGCCCTGCAGTCGGCAGCGATCTTCGCGCTGATCATCCCCGTGTACGCGGCGTTCTTCGTGATGACGACGCCGACGTCGCCGGTGGCGCAGTTCTTCACGTACTTCCCGACCTTCACGCCGATCACCGCGATGGTGCGGAACGCCGTCGGGGCCCTGACCGTGACGGAGTCGGTGGTCTGCATCGTCGAGGTGTTCGTCGTCGCCGGGCTGCTGCTGTGGTTCGCCGAGTACCTGTTCCGGCACTCGGTCGCGCAGTACGGGTCGAAGGTGACGGTGCGGCAGGTGCTGTCGTGGCGGCGGGGGCGGCGGGGCTGAGCGGGGCGGTGCTCGGCCCCGTCGGCCCGCGGTGCTCGCGTCGCCGGCCCGCGGAGCTCGCGCCGTCGGCCCGCCGCGCTCGCGTTGCCGGCCCGCCGTGCTCGCGTCGCCGGCCCGCCGCGCTCGCGCCGCCGGCCCGCCGCGCTCGCGCCGCCGGCCCGCCGCGCTCGCGCCGCCGGTCAGCCGGCGGCGATGCGGCGGAGCGCGTCCAGGTGGGCGGCCCAGACGGCCCGGCCCGAGGCGGTCAGTGTGATCGACGTCCGGGGCGTCTTGCCCACGAAGCCCTTCCCCACCGACACGTAGCCGGCCGCCTCGAGCGCGGACACCTGCTTGCTCAGCACCGAGTCACTGACCTCGACCGCGTCCCGCACCTCGCGGAACCCCAGCGTGCCGGCGCGGGTCAGGGCGGCGATCACCGAGAAGCGCACCGGGTGCTGCAGCAGGTCGTCGAGCTCGTGCCGCGGGTGCGTCCGTTCCGTGGTGCTCACGAGCGGGCCTCACGAGCCGCACAGACGAGCGCGACCAGCAGGACGAGCCCCGAGGTGATGCCCGACCAGAGCACCGAGCCGTGCACCCACCCGACCACGGCGATCGCCGCCAGGTAGGTGACCGCCCAGCTGGCGATGTAGACGGTCCAGCGGCGGCTCCGGGCGAAGGCCGAGCGGCCGCGGATGCTCACCATGAAGAACACCACCAGGGCGAACAGCGCGACGAGGGTGCCGACGTAGACCGCGGCGAACGCGTCCCCCGTCGTGAGTCCCATGCCGAGCGTGCCGAGCGACGTCGCGACGCCGAGCGCGGTGATGAACGTGACGTACGGCCAGCGGACGGCGTCGTGCGCGCGTCGGCCGATCCGGTCCGCCTGGTCGAGCAGTCGGGCCGCCTCGGCGGGTCCGGGTCGTGCGGTGGTGTGGTCCATGGTGTCCCCTCTCGTTGACACCAGTATGGCAAGTACTTTCCAAATTGGCAAGCAGTTTCCGTATGCGCGAGTCCGCTCGCGATCCGCTTGCGTTCGCGGTGCGCGCTCGTTCGCGGTGCGCTCGCGTTCGCGCTCGCGGCCCTCAGACGCGGACAGGCGTCTCGTCGAGGTCCCACGAGGGAACGGCATGCCGCTTCCACCCCTGACGCAGGGTGTCGGCCGCACGGTCGAACTCGACCAGGACGTCGATGTGCGGGCGGACGAGCATCTGGATCTGCAGCCCCTCGTACATCGCGAGCAGCTGTGTCGCCGCCTGGTACGCGGGGATCCCGGCCTCTTCGGCGCCCTTGTCGAAGTCGCGCTGCAGCCCGACGGTCAGCTGCTCGGCGTACTCCTCGAACCGCTTGCGGAACAGTTCGGCGAACCCGGACTCCGAGCTGGCCACGGTGATCAGTCCGGCGAGGACCCGGACGAGGCCCGGATCGGCGACGTCCTCGGCGAGGGTCAGGCGGACGTGCTCGATCATGCACGTCGGCGGGGCCTTCCGTCGGGTCCCGCGCAGCCGCACCCACCGGTCGTAGGTGACCAGCAGCAGGGCGTGCCAGGTCGGGAACAGCCGCTCGACCGTCTCGAGCGGAACGCCGGCGACGTCGGCGATGACCGCGGCGTCGACGTCGTCGAACGGGTGCAACCGGTACGCGCGGATGGCTGCGCGCACGGTGCGCTCTGCGAGGGACTCGTCGTCCTCGACGCGTTCGCCGTGCAGGGGTTCCATCCGACCATTGCAGCGCATCGCGGGCCGTTTGTCTCGTCCCAGAGCGGGGGCCGTGCCCCCAGGCCGTCAGCCGACGGTGATCGGCGCCGCCGGCGGGCGGACCCGCTGGCGCATCCACACGAAGAACCCGGTCAGGGTGAAGACGCCGTAGAAGACGTACATCAGCCCCGATGCGTAGTACCCGGCGGAGAACAGCAGCGGCACGCCGACCAGGTCGACCGCCACCCAGATGAGCCAGAACTCGACCCACCCCTTGGCCATGCCGTAGGTGGCGAGCAGCGAGCCGACGAAGATCCAGGCGTCGCTCCACACCGGTTCGTAGGATCCGAGCGCGCGGAAGACGGGGGTCAGCAGGGCGGTGCCGCCGACCAGGCCGACGACGAGCAGCAGGCGGGACCGCCAGGAGGCCCAGTGCGGGTCGATCACGGTCGTCGCGTCCTCGGGGCGGTGCGTCCACCGGTACCAGCCGTAGACGCTCACGATGATGAACATGACCTGACGGCCCGCCTGGCCGAGCAGGTTGACGGGGTTGGGGGTGTCGAACAGCGCACCCGTGAAGACGGTGAAGAGCAGGGCGTTGCCGACCAGTCCGACCGGCCAGGCCCAGACCTTGCGACGCATGCCGCCGAGGGCGCTGAGCAACCCGAAGACGTTGCCGATCACCTCACGCCACAGCACCGTCTGGTCGCCGATGACGATCTGCGCGTCGAACAACCAACGCACGATGTCCATGGGCCCTCCTCGTTTCCGCCGGACGGTGCAACGACGCCACCCGTACCGGCATTCCTTCCGGGTTTCCCCTGTCCGCACGGAGCGCACACCCAGAAATCGGGGTACAAACCATGTCCTCCAACACGAGGACTCAAATGCCCCCCGTTCTGGGGTCCCGGTGAACGCTCGTTCTCGCTTGTCCGCACTTTGGGGGACAGCTAACGTCGTCCCCAGAGCGAGTCCAGCCCGCCCGAGCAGCAGTCCCTGCGCTCAGAGGCCCGGCGACCGTTCTCGGCACCGGTCAGCCGCGACCCCTTCCAACCACTGGGTCGATGACAACCTCCCCACCGGGCAGGACACCCGAACGTCCCCGGTGGGCTTCAGCGCGCCCAGGCACGCAGGAACGGAACCACTCCATGCACAAGATCGTCACCGGTGCCATCGCCGGCGCAGCAGGCGTCGCACTCCTCCTCGGCGGTGCCGGCACGTTCGCCCTCTGGAACGCCAGCGCCTCGAGCGCCGCGTCCGCGGTGAGCGCCGGCACCCTGACGCTCAGCGCCAACAACGACGGCGCCTGGACCGACATCACGAACGGTCGTTCCGCCGCGATCGACCCGACGAAGGCGCTGATGGTGCCGGGCAACACGTTCCAGTTCACGCAGACGCTGAACATCGGCGCGACCGGCCAGGACCTCAAGGCCAACCTGACCTACGCCAACCAGAGCATCACCGGTGACAGCGCGCTGATCGCCGCCACGACGAAGACGCTGGCCGTCACGTCGACGAGCGCCTCGATCGTGCAGTCCTCGTCGAACGCGAACACCTTCGTCGTCTCGCCGTCGTCGTCCACCTCGACGGTCAAGGTCGTCTTCACCGTGACGCTGCCCGCCGCCGCGACCACCGGTCAGGGCGGCTCGCTCAACCTCAGCGCGCTCGCCTTCACGCTGACCCAGACCGCGATCGGTTCCTGACCCACCGATCGCACCCCACCGACCACGACGACCAGGAGCAGGGACATGACCGCCACACCGCGGACGACGGGACGCCACCGCGCCTCCCGACGCCACCGCTGGGTGTGGCCGGTCGCGCTCGGCCTGGTCGTCGCGGTCGGCACGGCGCTCCTCGGCGTCGGCGGCACCTACGCACTCTGGAACGGCACGGCCAGCACGGCCGCCACCACCGTGCGCTCCGCGACGGCGACCATCACCGTCGGCGGCACGACGGCGATGAACACCGCGGTCCTCGGGCCGGGCACCAGCACCACCGGCACGTTCACCATGCGGAACACCGGGTCGATCCCGCTCTCCGTGCGCGTCACGACGACGTCCTCGAAGTCATCAGTCGCGGCGGCGTCCGGTGAGCTGACGCTCCACCTCGCGATGGTGTCGTCGACCGCGAAGTGCGTGCCCGGGCTCACCGGCACGAGCGCGCGGCTCGCCACCTTCGACACGGGCTCAGGTGTCGTCACCCTGCCGGCCGGGGGCAGCGGGATCGCGTGCCTCGAGATGGCCCTCGACGCCGACGCCCCGCAGACCGTCGCCGGCGCCACCACCGACTTCACCCTCACCGTCACCGGAACGCAGGTCGCCGCATGAACCGCCGCCTCCGGCTCCTCGTCGCCGTGCTCCTCACCGCCGTGTTCGTCGGTGGCACCTCGAGTGCCGCGTGGGCCTTGTGGAGCGCCTCGGGCACCACCGCGGCGAGCACGACGGTCGGCACCGTCACGGCGTCGATCGGCGGCACGAGCGCACTCACCACCGCCTTCTCGGCGAGCGTCACCTCGACGACGAAGCCGATCACCCTGACCGACTCGGGCACCCTCGGCGGCACCGCCACCACCACGGTCTCGGTCGCCTCCGGCAGCTCGACTGCACTCGCCAAGGCCGTCACCGTCGTCGCCTGGCCGGTCGCCTCGACCACGGCCTGCACCACGAGCACGGCCGTCGGAACCGGATCCGTCAGCGGAACCTGGGCGTCGCTGCCGAGCATGAGCGCGAAGCTCGCCGCCGGGGCCTCCGCGATCTGGTGCACGCGCAGCACCCTGCAGTCGTCGGCCCCGGCCGGTGCGACCACCACGGTGAACGTCGGCCTCACCGTCACGAGCGGCACCTGGAGCTCGGGCGTCGTCACCGGCAGCTTCACGCTGACCACCCCGGCGGCGACCGTCGACACCACCCCGTCGCTGGTCTGCACCGACCACGGCGGCTGGTACGTCGAGGTGCGCTGGGACGCCGCGAACCGCCCGCAGGACACCTGGTACGGGGCCTTCGTCGGCTCGACCCCGGTCGGGAAGAAGGCGCAGGACTACTCCGCGTTCATCACGATCGCACCGCCGGACGTCCCCGCGAGCGCCGGCACCTCGGGCACGCTCACCGTCACCGTCAAGGTGCTCGACAGCGCCGGCAACCCCACCTCGACCGTCGCGGGCACCGGCAAGGTCACGCTCTTCACGCAGGACAACGGGGCGGCGATCCGATGCGGCGCATGAGCACCCCCGCCCCACGCACCGGGTGGCGAGCGGTCGTCCGCGCCGTCGCGTTCGGGCTCAGCACCGGGCTCCTGCTCATCGTGGCTGCGCTGGCCGTCGTGCTGATCGTCGTCCCGAAGGCCACGGGGTCGATGCCGCTCACCGTCCTGACGCAGTCGATGGAGCCGACACTCCCCCCGGGCACCCTGCTCGTGGTCCGGCCGACCCCGGTCGAGGACATCCAGGTCGGCGACGTCGTCACCTACCAGATCGTCTCCGGCCAGCCCGCGGTCATCAGCCACCGCGTGGTGTCGGTGTCCTCGTCGTCGGACGGCGGACGGACCTTCGTCCTCAAGGGCGACAACAACGCCGAGGCCGACCCCGCCCCCGTCACCGCCGTGCAGATCCGCGGAGTCCTCTGGTACAGCGTCCCGGACATCGGCCTGGTCAACCAGCTCGTCAACGGGTCGCGCAGCTGGCTCATCCCGCTGGTCGCCGGCGTGCTCCTGACGTACGGCGCGGTCATGATGACCGCCGGCTTCGTCAGCACCGCCCGTCGTCGTCGGGCGGGCACCGGCCGCGGGCGTCGCAGCGCAGCACACCACGTCGGACGGAGCACCACCGAGACCACGACCCCCACCCGGTCTAGGCTCGGTGGACGTGACGGACGGAGTGCAGCGGGCGCGGGAGCTCCTCGACGCAGCGGCCCGACTGCTCCGCGCCGCGGACGTCCCCGACGAAGCGCTCGGCGAGTACGTCCAGCCGAAGGCCGTCCTCGGGATCCGTCGTGACCCCACCATGCGGCCGCTCGGGCGGGTGTGGCGGGTCGGAGCGCTCCTGATCGGGTCGTCCCCCGAGACCGCCGGCGGTGTCTGGGCCACCGGGTCGATCACCCGGGTCACCGAACCCGGTCGTTCGCAGTACCAGTCGGTCTCCGCCGAGGTCCGTCGCGCCTACCGTGCCGCCGCCGCGAAGGGACACTTCGCCGCCGGTGAGACGGTCAACCACGGCGCCGTCCCGATCCCCGTCGACGAGACCCTGGTCGCCGCCGACGGCGTGCTCTTCGTCGCCGACGACGTGCCCTCCGTCCGGTGGTCCCCGACGGCAGGCGCCGCCGTCCCCCTCGCCGACTACCTGGCCGACCGCGTCGGACTGCTCGTCGATCCCCCGCGGGGCGCGACCGACTGACACGGCACCGCCCGTCGCACGGTGCGGAGTTCGTCGTGCGGTGCAGGTTCGTCGCGCCTGCGCACCCTGCAGTGCCGGAGGCTCCGTGCGCGTTCCCGCTCCCGGTGCGAGCTCCTGCCGCAGAGCAGCAGAGCCGCACCGTGCCGGATCGCCCGACCCGTGCGAACTTGCCCGCCCCGTGCCCCGCCACAACCCCGCACCGAGCCGCCTCCACCGCCCCGGCCCACGAACCCCGCACCGTGCGGCTCCGTGCGAGCCCCCAGGACGCGACCACGGAACCGCACCGCGCCGGGTTCGTCGTGCGGTGCAGGGTTCGTCGTGCGGTGCAGGGTTCGTCGCGCGGTGCCGGTTCGTCGCGCCTGCGCACCGTGCCGGATCGCCCGACCCGTGCGAACTTGCCCGCCCCGTGCCCCGCCACAACCCCGCACCGAGCCACCTCCACCGCCCTGACCCACGAACCCCGCACCGTGCGCCCCGCGCCCAACTCCCGGCACGTGACCCCACGCAGACCACCCGGCTGTCGCGACGTCACCCGGTCCCGATAGTGTCGGAACGTGAGCAACGATGCATTCGACGACCGCTACGAGCTGCGCGAGTTCGCGCCCGGGACGGACGGCAAGGGGGCACCGAACGCCGAGACGGCACCGTGGATGCAGGCCGTCGGGATGGGCTTCCACGAAGCCGACCCCGACGCCGAGGGCGCAGCCCGCATGGCGTCGCACTTCATCGCCGACGAAGAGACCTTCCTCGGGGTCTACGTGCGGAAGCCGTTCCCGGGGTCCGTCGACGAGACCTGGCCGGCCGGCACCTTCACCTGGTTCCGCAAGGCGCTGAGCTGGGGCGACGGGTCCTCCGTCGACACCCAGGCGATCTCCGCGGTCACCGTCCGTCCGACCGAACGCCGCCGCGGCATCCTGCGCCGGATGATGACGCACGCGCTCGAGCGGGGCGTCGCCGAGGGCTACGCCGTGGCGTCGCTGACCGCGTCCGAGGGCACCATCTACCGCCGCTTCGGCTTCGGCAGCGCCATCCGCGAGCGCGCGATCCACGTCCGCCGCGAACGCGCGCTCCCCCTGCTGGCGCCGACCTCCGGCACGGTGTCGGTCGTGACGCCGCAGTGGCTCGCCGACGGCCCGGGCAAAGCCGTCTTCGACCGCTTCCACGCCCGCACCCCCGGCTCCATGCTCCGCAACACCGGCACCTGGGACGTCGTCTTCGGCCTGCGTGGCCCCGACGGCCAGAAGGCGAAGGACGTCCGCGCTGCCGTGCACCGGCCCGACGGTTCGGACGACATCGACGGCTACGTCACCTGGCGCGTCAAGGAGACCAGCGGTTCCGACACCGCGCTCGAGATCGTCGACCTGGTCTACGCGGACGACCGGGCCTACACCGCCCTGTGGGAGTTCCTGCTGTCGGTCGACCTCAACGACGTCGTGAAGTACACCCGGTCCCGCCTCGACGACCCGATCGTCGCGGCGCTCGGCGACAACCGTGCGTACGACGTCGACCACGAGGAGGACCACGTCTGGCTGCGCGTGCTCGACGTGGCGGCGGTGCTCGAGTCGAGGCCGTTCGCCACCGACGGCTCGCTGACACTCGCGGTCACCGATGCGCTCGGCCACACGACCGGCACGTACCGGCTGGACGTCCAGGAGGCCCGTGGCACCGTCACGCGCGTCGCCGACGACGTCGACGTGGCCGGGTCTGACGTCCAGCTCGACGTCGCGGAGCTCGGTGCGGTGCTGATCGGCTCGGTCTCCCCCGTCACCCTGGCGGCCGCCGGCCTGGTCCGCGCTGCGGACCCGGCGTCGGTCGAGCTGCTCCGCGCGATGCTGTTGCCGCCGCGGACGCCGCACGGCATCACGTACTTCTGATGGACGTCGCCCGGGTGGTCGGCCGGGCGCGTCAGGTCGTCTCCGTCCTGGCGTCCCCGGCCCTCCGTGCGGCGGTGTTCGCCGGAGCCCCCGCCGACGACCGCACCCGGGCGGCGGTCGGCTCGTTCGACTGGGTCACCGACGACGGCCCCGACGCCGCGGTGCTCGGTCGGACGGCACGGGAACTCCAGCGATTGCAGTCGCCGGCAGCGGTGCTCGAGTTCGACCGGATCGAGCGGATGCCGGTGAAGGACGTCGAACGACATGCGCTGTCCGTCCGGATCGTGGAGCTCGTGTTCGAGCGCCTCGGGCGTGACCGCGCCGTGCCGGAGGCCGTGCTGAACGCCGCGATCGGCATGCTGGCGGCCGACGTGTCCATCGTGCGCCGGGATGCGGTGGACCTCGGTGTGCTGACGCGGACCGACGACGGCTCGGTCTACCGGTTCGTGGGGCGCCCGGCCTGAGGCAGCCGGGCAGGCGGGCAGCCGGGGCAGGGCGGGGCGGGCAGCCGTCGCAGGGCGGGGCGAGCCGGGCCCGGCGCAGACGCACGGTGCAGGGTTCGTCGGACCGTGACGGGCTACCCGCTCGGTGCGGCGCCGTAGTGCAGCACGGAGCGGGCAACCTCGCACGGACCAGCGCGCCCCGCACCGTGCGACGGGCCCGCGTCGGACCGGACCTCGCACGAACCAGCGAGCCCCGCACGGTGCGAGGCTCGACCGCGCCCTACGCCCGGCGCCGCACCCGCGGGTCGACGAACGCGTAGACGATGTCGACGATCACGTTCGCGGTCACGATCAGCAGCGCCGAGAACAGCGTGAAGCCGACGACCACCTGCAGGTCGAGCGTGTGCACCGCGTCGATCAGCAGCGCGCCGAGACCCTGCATCGAGAACACCTTCTCGGTGATGACTGCACCGCCGAGCAGCGACCCGAGGTCGAGCCCGAACAGCGTCACCACGGGCAGGATCGCCGTCCGGAGTCCGTGCCGCACGACGACCTGGCGCTCGCGCAGTCCCTTGGCCCGAGCGGTCCGGACGAAGTCCTGCGACATCGACTCGAGCATCTCGCCGCGGGTCAACCGGGCGTAGATCGCAGCGCTGATGAAGGCCAGCACGCACCACGGCAGGATCAGGTGGGTGAACCAGCCGACCGGGTCGTCACCGAAGGCCACGTAGCCGCTCGTCGGCAGGATCCCGAGCACGAACCCGAACAGCAGGATGCCGAGCAGTCCGACCAGGTACGCCGGCGACGAGACACCCGCGACCGCGACCGTCATCACGGCCCGGTCGACGAAGGTGCCGCGACGCAGCGCCGAGACGGTGCCCCCGAACACCCCGGCCACGAGCCACAGCACAGCGGCTCCGACGGCGATCGAGGCGGTGACGGGCAGGCGCGCGAGGATGAGCTCGGTGACGCTCTCGTGCAGCTGGAACGAGTACCCGAAGCACGGTGCCGCGCACTCGATGACGCTGTTGCCGCTGCCGAAGGTCCGGCCGGTGAAGATGCCGGCCAGGTAGGCGCCGAACTGTGCGAGCCAGGGCTTGTCGGTGCCCAGGAACGCCTGCACCTCGCGCAGTCGGTCCGGGGTGCAGGGCTTGTCGCAGATCGCCCGCGCCGGGTTGGTCGGCAGCAGCATGAAGAGCGCGTACGTGATGGCCGCGACGACGAGCAGCACGACCGCCGCACCGAGCAGGCGGATCGCGAGGAAGCGCAGGGTCGCGGCGTTCACGCGGTGCCCCCTCGCGGGTCGAGGGCGTCGCGCAGGGCGTCGCCGAGCACGTTGAAGGCGAGGGTGATGAGGAACAGTGCGGCTCCGGGGAACACGAGGTACATGGGGTCGGTCTGCACCCATCCGATGGCGTCACCGATGCTGCGACCCCACGACGGCGTCGGCGGGTTGACCCCGACGGCGAGGAACGAGAGCGCGGCCTCGGCACCGATCATCGACGGGATCGAGATCGTCGCGTAGACGGTGATGGTCGCGGCGAGGTTCGGCAGCAGCTGCGTGCGGATGACGTGCCACCGGCCGGCACCCATCGCGGTGGAGGCCACGACGTAGTTCCGGCTGACGAGCGACAGCGTCTGCCCTCGCACGACACGGGCCACGGCCGGCCAGCCGAAGAACCCGATGACGAGCACGACGAGCACGGGCTTCGGGAACGACGACGGCACGATCGCGGTGAGGGCGATCATGAACACGAGCGACGGGAACCCGAAGATCACGTCGACGACCCGCGAGAGCACCCGGTCGTACCAGCCGCCGAAGAACCCGGTCGTGACGCCGACGAGCACGCCGATGACGATCGACACCAGGGTGGCGGCGAGTCCGATGCCGAGCGAGGTCCGCGCGCCGTACGTGACGATCGAGAACAGGTCGCGCCCGGTCAGGGGCTCGACGCCGAACCAGTGCTCGCCGCTGATGCCGCCGCCCGGACCGCGCGGAGCGCCGAACGAGTTGAGCGCGTCGATGTCGTACGAGTACGGGTCCTGCCCGGACGCCTTCGCGATGAGCGGGGCCGCCACGGCGACCACCAGGAACACCGCGATGACGACGGCCGAGGCCACCGCCCAGCGGTCCTGCCGCACCCGCCGCACGACGGCCCGGAAGCCGGTCGTACGGCCGGACGGTGCGACCGGTCGGTCGACGACATTGGCCGTCACGAGGCCACTCCTTCCCACGCGCGCCACGCCTCGCGGCGGGCGGCCTGTCGCACGGGATCGGCGACGGGCGCTGCGGCGAGGAGCATGCGCGTGTAGTCCTGTTGCGGGTCGTCGAGCACCGCGTCGGTACTCCCCCGTTCGACGATCCGGCCGTCGCGCAGCACGATCACCTGGTCGGCGAGCTGGCGGACGACGGCGAGGTCGTGGCTGATGAGCAGCATGCCGAAGCCGAACTCCTGCTGCAGGCCGGCGAGCAGGTCGAGCACGGCGGCCTGCACCGTCACGTCGAGTGCCGAGGTCGGTTCGTCGGCGATCACGAGTGCCGGCCGCAGCGCGAGCGCACGCGCGACGGCGACTCGCTGCCGCTGGCCGCCGGACAGCTGGTGCGGGAACCGCTCGGCCCACGTCGGGTCGAGCTGCACGGCGATCAACAGTTCGCGGACACGCTCGGCGCGTTCGGCTGCGGAGTCGGTGCCGTGCACGAGCAGCGGTTCCGCGATGCTCCAGCCGATGGTCTGCCGCGGGTTGAGCGACGACGCCGGGTCCTGGAACACGATGCCGACCCGGCTGCGCAGTTCGCGCAGCCGGCGTCCGCGAGCGGTGCGCAGGTCGCTGCCGTCCACCTCGACCGAGCCGGCGACGACGGGCACCAGGCCCGCGAGCGCACGCCCGATCGTCGACTTGCCGGAACCGGATTCGCCCACCAGGCCGACGGTCTCACCGGCGTGCAGGTCGAGGTCGATACCGGACACGGTGGGTCCGCCTCGGCGCGAGTACCGCACGGCGACGTCGCGCAGGCGTGCCACGAGCGGACTGGGCCCACGCCGCCGGTTCCGGTCCGACGCGCCAGCGGCGGGCCGGCCGTGCCGGTGGGGAGAGGCGCGACTCGCGTCGTCGACGTCGGCCGGGGCCGAGGCGGTGCTCGCGTCTGCGGACAGATTGCGGCTTGCCGGAGCCGCGTCCGGTCCGGCAGGCCGAGTCTCGGTCGACGCGAGCGGCTCGGCGGAGCTTCCACGCGCCTCCAGGCTGGGGACGGCCGCGAGGAGCTCGCGCGTGTAGTCGGCGGTCGGGTGTGCGAAGACCTCGGCGACGGTCCCGTGCTCGACCGGGTCGCCGCGACGCAGCACCAGCAGGTCGTCCGCGACGTCCGCCACCACGCCCATGTCGTGGGTGATGAGCAACACGGCCAGGGAACGCTCGCGGCCGAGCCGCCGCAGCAGGTCGAGGATGCCGGCCTGCACGGTGACGTCGAGGGCGGTCGTGGGCTCGTCGGCGAAGAGTGCGACCGGGTCGCCGGCCAGGGCCATCGCGATCATCGCGCGCTGGAGCTGGCCGCCGGACAGTTCGTGCGGGTAGGCCTTCCGGATGCGCTCGGGGTCGGCGAGCCCGGCGTCACGGAGCAGTTCGTCGACGCGTGCCCGGACCCCGGCGCGGTCGAGTCCCGACGGGTGTACCCGGACGGCCTCGGCGATCTGGGTGCCGATCGACAGGACCGGTGTGAACGAGTTCATCGGCTCCTGGAACACCACCCCGATGCCCGCACCACGGACGGCGCGCACGGTCTCGGTGGGGGCACCGATGAGCTCCTCGCCGCGGAACCGGGCGCTGCCGGACACCGTGGCCTGCGTCGGCAGGAGCCCGAGCACGCTCATGGCGCTGACGGACTTGCCCGAGCCGGACTCCCCCACCAGGGCGAGGACCCGGCCGGGCGTCAGGTCGAAGGAGACGTTACGGACGACGGGCTCCGCGTCGCCGAACGCGACGCGGAGCCCCTCGACCTGCAGGATCGGATCGGTCACTGCTTGAGCGAGACCTTGAGGTAGTTCGGGTACGCGGGGAAGTCCGCGATCTGGAAGTTCTGCACGTTCGACCCGGCGAGGAACGACTGCTTCGCGTAGATCAGCGGTACGACCGGGGCGTCGGCCATGATCTTCTGGTCGGCCTGGGCCCAGAGCTTCTGCGCGGCGTCCTGGTCGACCGTCGAGCTCGCCTTCACGATGAGGGCGTCGACCTCGGGGTTGCGGTACTTCGAGACGTTGTAGCCGCCGCCACCGATCTGCGACGAGGCGTAGAGCGGCTGGAGGTTGGCGTTCGCGCTCGGGAAGTCCGGCTGCCAGCTCGACAGCGACAGGTCGAAGTCGGTGCCGTTGGTGGTCGCCTGCGTGAAGGAGTCGTAGTCGAGCGGCTTGAGCGTCACCGTGATCCCGGCACGCTTCAGGCCGGACTGCAGCGCC
Organism: Curtobacterium sp. MCBA15_007; assembly: GCF_001864905.1. Lineage (NCBI taxonomy): Bacteria > Bacillati > Actinomycetota > Actinomycetes > Micrococcales > Microbacteriaceae > Curtobacterium > Curtobacterium sp. MCBA15_007. The sequence goes on along the minus strand of NZ_MJGM01000056.1, from coordinate 95,182 downwards.
TGCGCCTGGGCGAGGTACGTCGGGTCGTTCTGCGTGACGAGGGTCAGCTTCAGGCCCGAGACACCGGCCTCCTTGAGCAGCTGCTTCGCCTTGTCGACGTCGCCGGTGGCCTTCGTCTTGTACAGGTCGTAGTCCTGGCGCCCCGCGATGCCCGGGGTGATCAGGGTCGAGGCGTACGACCCGGCGATCGCGCCGCCTGCGGCGATCCGGAACGACTTGCGGTCGACGGCGTACTGCAGGGCCTGTCGGACCTTGAGGTCCTTGAGCGCACCGCGCTGCGTGTTGATCGCCATGTAGCTGATCGGGCCGGCCTTCGAGGTGGCGAGGCGGTCCTGGGCGGCCGGGTTGCTGCGCACCTGGTTCAGCTCCGCGGCACCGAGGTAGATCGCCCCGAAGGAGTTCTTGGCGTCGCCGTTGTCCGCGATCAGGGTCTGCGTGGCCGTGGACTGGTCCTGGCTCTCCTTGAACACGATCTTCGACGGGCCGGCCGTGCGGACCTCGTCGGTCTTCGCACTCCAGTTCTTGTTGCGGACCAGCGTGACCTGCGAGCCCTGCGTGTTCGACTGCACCTGGTACGGGCCGGACGCGACCGGCTTCAGGTCGTAGGCGCCGGTGTCCTTGCCGTCGCCCTCGGGCACCGGGGTGAACGCCGGCATCGACGCGAGCCACGGCCAGTCGCCGTACGCGGCGTTGAGCTTGAAGACGATGGTCTTGTCGTTCGGGGTCTCGATGCTGTCGAGCGACTTGCCGTCGAACGGGCCCTTGTAGGAGTCACCACCGACCAGGAGCGACTTGTGGTAGCTCAGGCCACCGCTCAGCGTCGGCGCGAACGAGCGCTCGATGCCCCACTTGATGTCCTTCGTGGTGATCGGCGTGCCGTCCTGGAATTCGACGCCGTCCTTCAGCGTGTAGGTCCAGGTCTTGCCGTCGTCGCTCGAGACGCCGGTGTTGGTCGCCAGGTCGGGGACGACCTTCGCCGTCTTGCCCGGCTCGACGTCCCAGGTGGTGAGTCGACGCGCGACGAGCCCCATCGACGTGATGCCGAGGCTCTGGCTGGTCGCCGGGTCGAGGTGGAACGAGGTCTGCGGCGTCAGGATGTTGAGCGTGCCGCCCTTGGCCGTGCCGTCGGCGCCGTCGTCGGACGAGCCCCCACCCGAGCAGCCGGTCAGGACCAGGGCTGCTGCTGCGGCGACGGCCGCGGTGATCGTCAGGCGGTTGGGGCGTCTCATGACGGGGCTGCTCCTCGGGGAAGGGGGCGCGATCGCGGTGGCGGTCGCTGCGACGGCGGAACGGTCCACCCGCCGGGCGGCATCCATCCTGACACCGCGACGGTGGCCCGTCCGAATCTCGCGTGCGTCGGACGACGCACGACGAAACATTGCAAGCGCCGGACGCCGTCCCGCTATTCCCGATGCGTTCGCACCGTCGTGTGTCAGCGGTCGAAGAGCCCACCGAGGAAGTCGTTGCCGAGGTTCGACGCCTGCTCGCCGAGACCGGACGCCTGCTCACCGAAGCCCGCGGCCTGCTCACCGAAGCCACCGAGGAGCTGCTCACCCTGACCGGCGAGTCCCTCGACGCCACCGCTGAGGTCACCGAGCCCGAGGTCACCCATGCCCGAGGCGATGCCCTCGAAGTCCACGCCGAGGTCGGCAGCCCCGGCCAGCACCGGACCGGCGGCGGCGCTCAGCACCGCTCCCCCGGCCACCGCGGCGGCGAGGCCACCGAACGCCATCGCGCCAGCGCCGACCGCTGCACCGCCGGCGAAGGCCCCGGCGCGGCCGCGACCGTTGCCGTTGGCGTTGCCCGAGCGGCCGGAACCCCCGAGGACCCGTCGGACCAGACCCGGACGCGACATCTCCCCGCGGGTCATCGCACGGGCCATGCCGCCCGCCGAGTCGTCGCGCAGGTGCTCGTGGGGCGGGAGCTCGGAGTTCAGGCGGTCGCGGACCTGCTGGCGCTGCCCGGGGGTGAGCCGCGCGAAGGCGTCGTGGTGGACCTGTTCGAGCTGCTCCGGCGACGAGGTGCGGAGCAGGTAGTCGTACTTCGCCAGGGCGACCTTGTCGGCGTCGGCCCCGTGCTGCGGCGTGCCTGCGTGCTGCTGCTGCTGGCCGTACTGCTGCGGC
>NZ_MJGM01000056.1:0-92374 GCF_001864905.1 Curtobacterium sp. MCBA15_007 | reverse complement strand
GCTGGCCGTACTGCTGCGGCGGCTGCTGCTGGCCCCGGTCGTCACCGGTCAGCTTGTCCGCGGCGCTCCGCACGATGCCACGCCAGTCCGTCCCGCCCTGCTGCGATCCGGCGCCGGGCGCGGTTCCCCCCTGCCCACGCTTCTGGAGCTGCTTGTCGATGACCTTCGAGGCCATGCCGATGATGCGGTTGAGGTTCGCCATGCCCCGACCTTTGCGTCCTCACATGTGGACGACCGGTACCGAAGCGGGGGTTCGCCGGGGCATCCGATGGGGATCCCCTGTGAGAGTCGATCTGCATATCAGCGGACACATGCACGTAGGCTGGCTCCGGTCGCGTCATCGCCGAAGCGCGACCTGGGCGAAAGCGTGAGGCCCGGGACTGCGACAACAGTTCCGGGCCTCGATTCGCCTTCCGAGTGGAAAGCCAAGGGATGCATCAACCATCCCGATTCCAACGCTCGGAACCGATGGTAGCCGAGCCCGCTCGGCGACGCATCCCTCGGCCGAAGCTCCTCGTGTCAGCCGGCGACGACACCAGGAGGTCAGCGATGTCGAACGACGCCGATGATCGGTCCAGACGTCGGGTGCCCTGGCTGGGGATCGCGAGCTTGCTCGTGACCGTGGTCAGGCTCCTGATCGACCTGTCCCGCAAGGACTGAGGACCCGGGTGTCCCGCACCACAGCCGGTGGTGCGGGACACCTGTCAATCGCGTCAGGACAGGATGCGCGCGAGGAACGCGTTGCGGAACCGCCCCGTGGGGTCGAGGTCACGGGCGAGTGCGGCGAAGTCGGACAGCCGCGGGTACGCCTCGTGCAGCCGCTCGGCGCCGGCAGCGGAGACCTTGCCCCAGTGCGGCCGCGGGTCGAAGGGCTCGAGGACGTCCTCGATCCGGGTGACCGCCGCGGCCACGGCGGCGGCGTCCCGGCGGAACGTGAAGTGCAGACCGACCGACTGTCGGCCGGATGACGGCGCGAGCCAGGCGGTGTCGGCCGCGATGGTGCGGACCTCGGCGGCGATGAGGATCGGCGCGAACAGCGACGCCAGCGGTCGGAGCGCCTCGAGTGCCGCCACGGCCGAGGCCGCGGGGATCAGGTACTCGGCCTGGATCTCGGCCCCGGTCGAGGGGGTGAACGAGGACCGGAAGTGCGGCAGCCGCTCGGCCCACGGCCCTGGCACGCCGCCCTGCTCGGTGACCCCGGCAGGGTCGTTCTCACCCGGGTGCACCGGACCCGAGGCTGCACGGGCTCCGAGGGCCACGAGGTCGACCGTCGGTGCGGCCTCGTCGACGCGGTGCTTGACCCAGACCTGCCGGGCGCCCCGGTCGTCGAACGACGTGAACATCGACACCGAGTACGCGTCGGACATCACCTGGTCGAACTGCGCGGCCACGGCCTCCCACGGCAGGTCGAGGTGCACCGTCGTGGCGACCTGGAACGTCGGCTCGATCGCGAGCTCCACCGCGGTGACGACGCCGAGCGCGCCGATCCCCACGCGGTGGGCGTCGAGCAGCCCGTCCGGCGACGCAGCGTCGACGTGGTCGAGCGCGCCGGAGGCGCGCACCACGTCGAGGCCGACCACCGCCTGCGCGAGCGACGGGTTCCGCACACCGGAGCCGTGCGTCCCCGTGGCGACGGCACCGGCCGTGGAGATGTGCGGCAGGGACGCGAGGTTCCCGAGGGCCCAGCCACGGGCCTCCAGTCCGGCCGCGACCTGGCTGTGCGTCATGCCCGCGGCCACACGGACCACCCGCCGGGCCGTGTCGATGTCGAGCACGGGCGGCAGGTCCGACAGCGAGACCTGGACGGCATCCGTGTCGGCGATGGTGTTGAACGAGTGTCGCGAGCCGAGCGCCGTCAGGCGCGGCGTCGAGGCGACGAGCTGCTGGAGCTCGTCCACCGACGTCGGGCGGGCCAGCGCCGAGGCGCGGTAGGTGACGTTGCCCGCCCAGTTCGTGCGCGTGCGCTCGGCCGCGATCACGTCGTCCATCGTGGGTCCTGACTCCCCTAGAAGCCGCGGTCGAGACGGTGCCACGTCTGCTGGAGACGCAGCTCGTCGCGGAACCCGCGTGCGGTGGTGTGCTCGTCGATCACCAGGAACTCCGTGCCGACCATCGTCGCGAAGTCCTCGACGACCTGCAGGCCGACCGCCGTCGTCATGACGGTGTGGTGCGCGGCGCCGGCGGTGAGCCAGGCCTCGGCGGCGACGGGGAACGACGGCCGGGGCTCCCAGACCGCACGGCCGACGGGAAGCTTCGGCAGGGCCTCGGTCGGGGGCACGACGTCGACGACGTTCGCGGTGAGGCGGAACCCGTCGCGGGTGTCGGAGAGCGCGACGACGACGGCCTCGCCGGAGTCGGCGGTGAAGACCAAGCGGACCGGGTCGTCCTTGCCGCCGATGCCGAGCGGGTGGATCTCGAGCGCCGGCTTCGTGGTGGTGAGCGTCGGCGAGACCTCGAGCATGTGCGCCCCGAGGATCTTCTCGGCGCCCGGGGTGAGGTCGTAGGTGTAGTCCTCCATCAGGCTCGCACCACCGGGCAGGCCGGCGCCGGCGACGTTCATCGCGCGGACCAGGACCGAGGTCTTCCAGTCGCCCTCGGCGCCGAAGCCGTAGCCGTCGGCCATCAGGCGCTGCACGGCCAGGCCCGGCAGCTGCTTGAGCGAGCCGAGGTCCTCGAAGTTCGTGGTGAAGGCGGCGCTTCCGTTCTGCGCGAGCAGCGTGCGGAGGCCGATCTCGATGGCGGCGCCGTCGCGGAGCGCGGCGTGACGCTCGCCACCGTCGCTGCGGAGTGACGGGTCCACGTCGTAGTCGCGCTCGTACGTCGCCACGAGCGCGTCGACCGCTGCCGTGTCCGCTGCTGCGGCGTCCACCGCTGCTGCGAGCTCGTTGACCGCCCACGTGTTGACCTGCACGCCGAGCTCGATCTCGGCCTCGGTCTTGTCGCCCTCGGTGACGGCGACGTAGCGCATGTTGTCGCCGAAGCGGGTGAGCTTCAGCTCGCGGACGGCCGCGGCACCTGCGGCGGCACGGGTCCAGTTCGCGACGCGCTGCTGGACGCGCGGGTCCGAGACGTGGCCGACGGCCGTGGCGTGCCGGACGCCCAGGCGGGCCAGGGCGTAGCCGAACTCACGGTCGCCGTGCGCGGCCTGGTTGAGGTTCATGAAGTCGAAGTCGATGTCCGCCCAGGGCAGCGTGACGTTCGCCTGCGTGTGCAGGTGCAGCAGCGGCTTGGTCAGGGCCTGCAGGCCGCCGATCCACATCTTGGCCGGGCTGAACGTGTGCATCCACGTGGTGACACCGATGACCTTGTCGTCGGCGCTCGCCTCGATGAGCGCCCGGCGGATGCCGTCGGCGTCCTTGAGGACGGGCTTCCAGACGAGCTGCGCCGGCAGGTGCCCGGCGAGCTCCGCGTGGACGGCCTTGCTCTGCTCCTCGACCTGGCGCAGGGTCTCCTCGCCGTAGAGCCCCTGGGAGCCGGTGAGGAACCAGACCTCGTAGCTGTCGAGCGTGGCCTGGGGGTCGACGGTGGTGTCCTGCGTCATCGCATGGCTCCTTCGGGGTTCTGTCCGTAGACGTTCTGGTAGCGATCGAAGAGTCGATCGATGTCTGCTTCGGGGATCGGGACGACCTCGCCTCCCTGCTTCGCGATGTGGACGGTCCGTGCCACGTCCTCGCACATCACGGCGGCCTTGACGGCGTCCTTCGCGTCCTTGCCGATCGTGAAGACGCCGTGGTTCTGCATCAGGACCGCACGGCTGCGGTGACCGCTCAGGGTGTCGACGATGCCGTGGCCGATCGAGTCGTCGCCGATGATCGCGAACGGGCCGACCGGGATCGGTCCGCCGAACTCGTCCGCCATCGCCGTGATCACGCACGGGATCGCCTCGGCGCGGGCGGCCCAGGCGGTGGCGTACGTCGAGTGGGTGTGCACGACACCGCCGACCTCGGGCATGTTCCGGTACACGTAGGCGTGCGCAGCGGTGTCGCTCGAGGGGCCGTGCGCGTTGCCCCAGCCCTCGGCCGGCACGCCGTCGAGGGTGCAGACGACCTGGTTCTCCGGCGTCAGGTCGTCGCTCGACACCCCGCTCGGCTTGATGACGAACAGGTCCGTACCGGGCACGCGCTCGGAGACGTTGCCGCCGGTCCAGATCACGAGGCCGTAGCGGACGAGTTCGCCGTGCAGGCGCGCGACACGCTCCCGCGTCGTCGCCACCGCCTGGCGTGTGGTCTCGTCGATCGCGTCCGTCATCGGGTCACTTCCTCTGTCTGGAGGCGCGGGTCGGCGCCGTCGGTCGCTTCGGTCGGTCCTGTGGTCGCGCTGGGGCGGGTCGCCGCCGCGGCGACGTCCTGCACGGGCAGTGCCGCCCGGTAGCGGTCCAGGTACGTCTGGAACCCGGCGACGTCCGCCGGCTCGGGTTCGGCCACGTGCACGGCGTCCCCGCCGAACACGGTGTCCGACAGGTAGTCGGCGAGCTGCTGGTCGGTGTGCTCGAGGTAGGCGGCCAGCACCGCGATCCCCCACGCTCCGCCCTCGCCCGCGGTCTCCTCGAGCGCGATCGGCACGCGCAACGCCGCCGCGAGCAGCCGCTGCGGGCTGCCGGGCGTCCGGAAGAGCCCGCCGTGCGCCGTCATCCGGTCCACCTGCACCTGTTCGCCGTGCAGGACGTCCATGCCGATGGCCAGGGTCGCGAAGGCGCCGTGCACCTCGGAGCGCACCAGGTTGCCGAGCGTGAAGCGTGCGCCGGGGGTGCGGAGCAGCAGGGGCCGGCCGTCCTCGACGTGGGTGACCGGTTCGCCCGCCAGGTAGTTGAAGGAGAGCAGGCCGCCGGCGTCCGGGTCGGTGTCGTCGGCGACGGCCTCGGCGAGCAGCGTGGCGTAGACGTCGTCGATGCCGATCGGCGTCGCGCCGGTCCGCTCGCTCGAGGCCTCGGCGAAGCGCCCGAACACCCGGGCCCAGCTCGCGATCTCGCTCGCGCCGTTGTTGCAGTGCACCATCGCCACGGCGTCCCCGGCCGGGGTGGTGACGACGTCGAGTTCCTCGTGCGCCGTGGTCAGCGGCTGCTCGAGCACGACCATCGCGAAGATGCTCGTGCCGACACTGACGTTGCCGGTGCGCGGAGCGACCGCGTTCGTCGCGACCATGCCGGTGCCGGCGTCCCCCTCGGGCGGGCAGAGCGGCGCACCGGGTTCGAGCGTGCCGGTCGGGTCGAGCCAGGCCGCTCCCTCGGGGGTCAACTCGCCCGCTTCGGCGCCGGCCACCAGGACCTCGGGCAGCAGGGACCGCAGGTCCGGCAGGCCGATCAGGTCCTCCGCGGTGGCGAGCATGGCGGGGTCGAAGTCCTTGGCACCGGGGTCACCGGGGCCGCTGTCGACGGGGCCGCCCTCGATGGGGAACATGCCGCTGGCGTCACCGACACCCAGCGCGTTCCGGCCGGTCAGACGACGGTGGACGTAGCCGGCCAGGGTCGTCACACCGGCGATCTCGGCCACGTGCGGCTCGTCGTCGAGGACCGCCTGGTACAGGTGCGCGATCGACCAGCGCAGCGGGATGTTGAACCCGAGGGCGTCGCTGAGCCGTTCGGCTGCGGGACCCGTGGAGGTGTTGCGCCAGGTGCGGAACGGCACGAGCAGCTCGCCCGCGGCGTCGAACGTCAGGTAGCCGTGCATCATCGCGCTCACGCCCACCGCGCGGAAGGTCGTCGGGGTCACGCGGTAATGCGACTCGACGTCGGCGACCAGGGCGGCGTACGCGGCACGGAGTCCGGTCTCGACGGCATCGAGTGAGTAGGTCCAGCGCCCGTCGACGTACTCGTTCTCCCACTCGTGGGACCCGGCTGCGATGGGGACGAGGTCTTCGTCCACCAGACAGGCCTTGATGCGGGTGGAGCCGAGCTCGATCCCGAGCGTGGTGCGGCCGTCCACGATCCGCTGTCGGCGGTCGTCGCCCATGCGTTCCTCCAGAACCTCGTCGTCCTCAGTGAGCGCTCACATCCTGGCACGTGAGCGCTCACACACGCAACGCGGCGGCGCGCCGCCCGTCCTGCCCGTCCCACTCGTCCGCCCGCTTCCCCCGCCGGTCGAAACTCCCCGCTCAGTTCCGCCGACCGGTCACGAACCGTCGTCCGGCGCACCTGCAGCCGACCGTTCCTGACCAATCGACGTCCCACGCACGACGGGTCGTGACCGCGCGACGCACGAGGGCGAAGACGACATGCGACCACTCGCCGCCCCGCACCCGGGCATGTCCCGACCACTCGCCGCCCCACACCCGCGCGAGTCCTGACCCCTCGCTGCCCCACACCCGTGAGCGCCGACCCGCCGAACCCACAACACCCCGAACAGCGGCGCGCGGGACGGCCACGACACCCCGTTGCCTCCCCGCCCCGCGGTCACGAACGGTCGGCTGGAGGCGCACAGAGCGACGGTTCGTGACCACTCGACCACGGCGGACGGGGTGTCGTGACCGACCTACGCCCCGACGGTGCTCTCGCGGATGACGAGCGACGGGGTCACGGCCGCCGACGCCGCGGTCCCGCCGTCGATCAGGGCGAGGAGCGCCTGCCCCGCGACGCGCCCGAGCTCCTCGAGCCGCAGGTCGACCGTGGTCAGCGGCGGCCTCGAGGCGAGCGCCATCACGTCCCAGTCATCGAAGCCCGTGACCGCGACGTCTCCCGGCACCGAGCGTCCGAGCTCCCGCAGCCGGTCGCACACGCCCCGGGCGATCTGGTCGCTGCCACAGACGATCGCGTCGACGTCGGGCGACTGCCGGGCCAGCACGTCCACGGCCTGCCGCCCCCAGCGCTCCGACCACTCGCCGTGCAGCGGCTCGGTGACCAGGTGCGACCCGAGCACCGACGTGGCACCGGCGACGCGACGCGCTGCCGACCGGTGCCGCGCCGGCCCCGTCACGATCGCGACCCGCTGCCTCCCGAGCGAGCGCACGTGCGAGGCGACGAGTGCCGAACCGGCGGCGTCGTCGAGGGTGACCGACACGTCGGCGTCGTCGGTCGAGGGTGTGAAGGCGTAGACGACCGGGATCGACACGTCGATCGGGGGCCGGGCGTCGGCGGAGCGGCCGGTCACGATGATGCCGTCGACACCGCGGGCCGCCAGGGAGCGCAGGTAGTGGGCCTCGCGCACGTGGTCGTCGCGGGTGTCGCACAGCAGGACGGCCATCCGCCCGGCGGACAGGGCGTCCTCGGCACCGAGCAGCACCGGGATCGAGAACCGGCCGAACGAGTCGGTGGTGATCATGCCGACGGTGTAGGTCCGCCCCGAGGACAGCGCGCGGGCACGGGCGTCGCCGACGAACCCGAGCTTCTCGGCGGCTTCCTTCACCCGCAGCCGGGTGGCGTCCCGCAGCTGTCCTGTGCCGTTCAGCGCCTTCGACGCGGTGCCGATCGACACTCCGGCGAGCGCCGCCACGTCGGTGATCCGGATCGGCTGTCCGGTGCGTTCGAGCGTCACGGCAACCACCTTTCCGATGACCAGGACGTGCCGATGACTTTACACAAAAGCACCGGAATGCTCTTGCGCGACGTGCGCCCCGTGTCGTAGCGTCCACCGCAGAAACCGTTTTCCGGATCGATGACGACCCGGACGGCCCGAGTCACATCGCAAGGAGGCGACATGACCACCACGCTCGCGACCGATCGCGGCGCGCACACCGCGACCCCGGTCCTCCCGACCGCCGACGCGCACCTCACGCTCCGGCCGCTGCCGACCGGCGACGCCCGGATCACGGGCGGCTTCTGGGCGCTCCGACAGGAGCGCAACGGCCGCGACGCCGTGCGGAGCGGCTACCAGCAGCTCGAGACGGCCGGTAACTTCCGCAACCTGCGCATCGCCGCGGGGCTCGAGGAGGGCGAGGCCGTCGGCCCGATCTTCATGGACTCGGACGTGACGAAGTGGCTCGAGGCCGTGGCGTGGGAGTACGGCCGCGCCCCCGCCGAGGACCTGCTCGACCTGCAGCGCGAGGTCACCGCGCTGTACGCCCGGGCACAGGCCGAGGACGGGTATTTGGACTCCGTGCAGCAGGTCCGCGGCAAGGGCGAGCGGTACACGGACCTCAAGTGGAGCCACGAGATGTACTGCGCCGGGCACCTGTACCAGGCGGCCGTGGCCCAGCACCGTGCGACGGGCGACACCGGGCTCCTCGACGTCGCGATCAAGAACGCCGACCACCTGGTCCGCACGTTCGGCGACGGCACCGCCCCGGACGGCACGCCGAAGACCCGCGACGTCGACGGCCACCCCGTCGTCGAGATGGGCCTGGTCGAGCTGTACCGCGAGACCGGCGACCGCGCCTACCTCGACCTGGCGCACTGGTTCGTCGATGCCCGGGGCCACGGGATCATCGAGCGCGCCGGCGGCGAGCCGACGTACTTCTCCGACCGGGTGCCGAGCCGCGAAGCCACGACGGTGGAGGGCCACGCGGTCCGCGCCGTGTACCTGGCCGCGGGTGCCGTGGACGTCGCGATCGAGACCGGGGACACCGAGCTCCTCACCGCGAGCGAGACGCAGTTCGCGGACATGATGGCGACGAAGGCGTTCATCACCGGCGGCCTCGGGGCTCGCTGGGACTGGGAGGCGTTCGGCGACCCGTACGAGCTGCCGACCGACCGCGGCTACGCCGAGACCTGCGCGGCGATCGGCGGGGTGCAGTGGGCCTGGCGCCTGCTGCTCGCGACCGGCAAGCCCGTGTACGCGGACGCGATCGAGCGCCTGCTCTACAACGCGTTCCTCGCCGGGGTGAGCCTGGCCGGCACCGAGTACTTCTACGTGAACCCGCTGCAGCAGCGCGACCACGCCCACCAGGACGAGAACCGCTCCCCCGCCCACGGGCGTCGCGGCTGGTTCGACTGCGCCTGCTGCCCGCCGAACATCATGCGGACCTTCGCGAGCCTCGACGGCTACCTGGCGACCGCGACGGACGGCGGGTTGCAGATCCACCAGTACGCCACCGCGGACCTCGGTCCGGTGCGCGTCGACACCGACTCCCCGCACGACGGCCGCGTCCGTGTCACGGTCACCGAGGACGGCCCGCTCGCCCTGGGCCTGCGGATCCCGGCCTGGTCGGACACCACGACCGTCACGGGTCCGGACGGGTCCGCGAACCCCACGGCGGGCACGCTGCACGTCGTCGACCGCGAGTGGTCGGCGGGCGACACCGTCGAGCTCGTCTTCGACACGACGCCGCACCGGTACGTCGCCGACGCCCGCATCGACGCCGCCCGCGGGCAGGTCGCGATCGAGCGCGGCCCGCTCGTGTACGCGGTCGAGCAGGCGGACCAGCGGGGCTTCACGGTCGACGACCTGACGGTCGACGCCGACGCGCCGATCACCGAGGAACACCGCGGCGACCTGCTCGACGGCGTCGTCACGCTGCGGATCCCGGGGCACGCCCCGGCCGAGCACGTGCAGCCGGCCTGGCCGTACCAGCGTCTGGACGGGCCGGGAGGCGCGACCACGGCCCGCGACGCGACCAACGTCGACGACGTGGCCGGTCCGCAGGGCGCCACCACGGGCCTCCAGGCCGGTCGCGACGTCCACGACGTCACCGCCACCGCGGTCCCGTACTACGCGTGGGCGAACCGGGGAGCCGCGCCGATGCGCGTCTGGCTCCCGCTGGCGCGGTGACCGGCGTGGACCGCCGTGCGTTCCTCGTCGGCGGCGTCGCCGGCGGGGCAGCCCTCGCCCTGGCCGGGTGCTCCGGCACCCTGCCGAAGGTCGTCGCGAAGCCCGCGAGCTTCGGGAAGGACGCGACCGGCACGGTGCAGGTGTGGTGCCGGTCGGCGACCCAGGCCGGCCTGACGTCGGCCGTCGCCGGGTTCAACAAGGCGAACCCGGAGCTGCAGGTCCAGCTGACCCCGGTGCCGGACGCGCAGTACGTGACCAAGCTGGCGACCGCGATCCGCGGCGGTGAGCCGCCGGACGTCGTGGACATCGACGACATCAACTCGCAGCTGTTCATCTTCCGCGAGGCGTTCGCCGACCTGACCGACGTGGTCAAGAACCTGGACTACTTCGATGCGATCTCGCCGGGGCACCTGCGCCTGCTCGAGTACCGCGACCGGTACTACGGGCTGCCGTACCTGGCGGACAACTCGCAGCTGTTCGTCAACACCGAGCTGTTCGAGCGTGCGGGCCTCGACGTCGAGGAATCGACGAAGGACCTGTCCACGCTGCTCGACGCGGCGAAGGCCATCCGGAAGCTCGACGACGACGTGTACGGCTGGTCGATCTCCGGCAACGCCGCCGGCATCATCGGCTTCGTCACGCAGCCGCACGTCTGGGCGACCGGCGTCGACATGATGACCGGCGAGGTCGGCTCCCAGCGGCCGAACATCACCGGAAACGAGGCCCTCGAACGCATGCTCGAGTTCTACCGGCAGCTGTGGAAGGACGGCGTGCTGTCGAAGGCGACGTTCTCCGACGCCGGCACCACGTGGGGTGCCGACTTCCGGGCCGGCAAGGTGGGGATCTTCCCGACCTCGTACGGGGCGACCGTGCCCGCGGCCACCAAGGCGATGCGGGCGAAGATGCAGACGGTGCTCATCCCGTCGTGGGACGGCCAGCGGTCGTTCTTCGACGGCGGCGACAACATGTGCATCCCGAACGGGGCGGCGAACCCGTCCGGTGGATGGGCGTTCATGCAGTACGCGAACGCGCTCCAACAGCAGCAGGCACTGCCGGACGGCGGGTACTTCCCGACGCGGTCCGACGCCGCCACCCCGGAGTACCGCAAGCGGTTCCCGCTGGCGTACGGCCCGCTCGACGCCATCGAGAAGGGCTACGCGCCGCAGACGCTGGCGTACAACCTGCTCAACAACCAGCCGTCGTCGCCGTACTTCGCGATGTTCCGCGAGGCCGTGTTCGGGTCGGGGAGCGCTGCCGCCATGCGGACGGCGCAGTCCGACTACCAGCGGATCCTCGACCAGGTGCAGGCCTGAGTCTGCCTGCTCGCTCGTCCCGCTCGTCTCGGGCTCTGGCTCGTCTCGCTCTTGTTGATGCACAGAGAGGTGCACGCATGTCGACCATCTCCACCCGGCGTCCCGCCGGCCGGACCGGCCCGGGCCGTCCCACCGTGGGCCGCGGCCCGGGGCGCGGCGGCTCCGCCCGGACCCGCAACTCGCTCACCCACCCGCCGCGCACCGGCGCCGTCCTCGTCGCCCCGGCGATCCTGTTCGTCGCCGTCTTCGTGCTCGTCCCGCTCGTGTTCGCGCTCTACATCTCGTTCACGAACTGGCCCCTGATCGGCCCGTACCGGTTCATCGGGCTGCAGAACTACCTGACGCTGTTCCAGGACCCGACGTTCGTGCACGCGATCGGCTACACGCTGCTGTACACGGCGATCGTGACCCTGCCGATCCTGGCGCTCGGGTACTTCTTGGCCGTGCTCGTCCGGGCCCGCCGCCGCGGCAGCACGATCCTGCGGACGGTGTTCTTCCTGCCGTACGTGGTCGGGCTGACGACGCTCTCGTTCATGCTCGTGCTCGAGGCGCAACCGAACTCCGGCGCCGTCAACATGGTGCTCCGCTGGCTCGGGATCACCGACGGCAGCACCGCGTGGCTCGTGAACGGCCCGCTGGCGACGGTGCTCATCTGCGTGCTCGTGGTCTGGGCGGTGTCGGGCTTGACGATGGTGCTGCTCATGTCGGCGATGCAGGGCGTCCCCGACGAGGTCTACGAGTCCGCGCAGCTCGAAGGGGCGTCCTGGTGGCAGACCGAACGCCTCATCACGTTCCCGATGATCCGCTCCACCGTCGCGCTGAGCGTCATCATCTCGGTGATCGGGTCGCTGCTGGCCTTCAACCAGTTCTACATCCTGACCCAGGGCGGGCCGGGCACCGAGACCACCACCATCGTGAACGCGATCTACAACCGCGGGTTCGTGAACCTGCAGCTCGGGGCCGCGACCGCCCAGTCGATCGCCCTCGTCGTGGTGATCGCCGCCGTGACGGTGTTCCAGTTCTGGGCACTGCGAGAGAAGGACTGACGCCATGAGCACCACGACCTCCCGTGCGGCCCTCTCGGCGCCGGACCTGTCCACCAGGACCCTGACCACCACGGGCGACGGCCGACGTCGGCGCCACCAGCAGGGCAGCGTCCAGCACCCGCGCGACACCACCGTGAAGCGCACCCTGTACGCGATCGCCGGCATCGGTTCCGCGCTCGTGTTCGGTGTCCCGCTCATCTGGTCGATCCTGCGGGCGTTCCAGTCCGAGGCCGTCATCACGCAGGCCCCGGACCCGGCGACGTTCTTCCAGCTCGGGTGGCAGAACTTCGCCGCCGTGTTCGCCTCGTCGTCGCACCTGCTCACCGGCGTCGTGAACTCGCTCATCGTGTCGATCGCCACGGCGGTGCTGACCGCGGTCATCGCGACGATGGCCGGCTACGGCTTCGCCCGCTTCCGGTTCCGGGGATCCGGCGTCGTGTTCGGCCTGGTGCTGCTGACGATGATGGTGCCGTTCCAGGCCATCCTCACGCCGCTGTACCTCGAGATGAACGCGATGGGGCTGACGAACTCGCTGCTCGGGCTCGTGCTGTTCTACACGACGGTGAACCTGCCGTTCGGGGTGTTCGTGATGCGGAACGCGTTCGAGTCGATCCCCACCGAGCTCGAGGACTCGGGGTTCGTCGACGGGGCCTCGCGCTTCCGGGTCGTCGTGTCGGTGCTCCGCCCGCTCCTGCTGCCCGGGGCGGCGACCGCGGCACTGTACGCGTTCCTGGCGTCGTGGACGGAGTTCCTCGGAGCGCTGACGTTCCTGACGAAGGACTCGCTGTACACGCTGCCGGTCGCGCTGCTCAACCTGCAGACCGGGGCGTACGGGCAGGTGTCCTACGGCAACCTCGTCGCCGGGTCGGTGGTGGCGATGATCCCGTGCATCGCGCTGTACGTCGGGTTGCAACGGTTCTACGTCGCCGGGCTGTCGTCCGGGGCGTTGAAGGGCTGACGGTCGGGTCAGCTCGGGGTCGTGCGCGGTGTCGCACCGTGCGCGGCCCCTCGGTCGGTGCGGGGTCGTGCGCGGCTTCGCACCGTGCGCGGCCCCTCAACCGGTGCGGTGTTGATCGCTCGGTGCGGGACTGTAGCGCCGCACCGAGCGATCAACCTCGCACCGGCCGCACAACGCTGCACCGTGCGCCGCGGGCCGGCGCACGGAAGAACCTCGCACCACCCGCACACCGCCGCACGGTGCGAGGGGGCGCTACGTGCTGCGCCGCACCACCAGCTCGGGCGCGAGCAGCGTCTCGTCGCGGGGCTCCCCCTCGACCAGGGCCCGCACGGTGTCGAGCACCCGCTCCCCCATCGCCCGGAAGTCCTGCCGCACGGTGGTCAGCGGCGGCGTGAAGTGCGCGGCCTCGGGGACGTCGTCGAAGCCCACGACCGCGATGTCGTCGGGCACCCGCAGCCCCTCGTCGGCGAAGGCGTGCAGCACCCCGAGCGCCATCTGGTCGTTGCCCGCGAAGACCGCGTCGACCGTCCCCACGTCGATGTGCCGGGCAGCTGCGAAGCCGCTCGCCGGGGTCCAGTCGCCCTCGAGCACGACGGGTTCGAGCCCGGCGTCCTGCATGATCCGCACGTAGGTGGCACGGCGGACCTCGGACTCCTGCGACACGTGCGGTCCGGCGATGTGCACGATCCGGCGGTGTCCGCGGTCGAACAGGTGCTGCATCACGAGCGAGGTGCCGGCGGCCTGGTCGATCGCGACCGCGGCGACGCTCGGCGCGACCGGGTTCCGGACGGCGTCGCGCTGCACCGCGTTCGACACCACGACGGGCACCGTGACCGGCACGGTGAGCGAGGCGAGGGCGTCGAGCACCCGGTTGTCAGCGGCGACGAGCACGATCGCGGCGACGTCCTGCGCGAGCAGCGTGGTGAGCGCTCCGGACAGGTCGGACGGCGTCGGTTCCTCGGGCAGGGTGGACAGCAGCACGTGGTACCCGGCGGACCGCGCGGCCCGTTCGAAGCCGATCGAGGTGCTCGACGGTCCGTACAGCGCGTCGCCGGCGGTGATGATGCCGAGCGCCTTGCTCCGCCCGCCGGCGAGTGCCCGGGCGGCGGCGCGGGGCCGGTACCCGAGCGCGGTGACGGCGTCGGTGACCTGCGTCCGGTACTGCTCGCGGACGGTCGGGTCACCGTTGATGACACGCGAGACGGTCTGGTGGGACACGCCCGCGCGTTCGGCGACGTCGAAGATCGTCGGGGCCTTCCGGCGCTTGCCGCCCGTGCCCTCGGGGGCGGTCCTGGTGCTCACGTGGCCAACCGTACCGCTCGGTCCGGCCACCGCGGCAAGATCACGAAACGGCGACGCTGAGTTGACACCCCGTCACGGAACCCACAAGATGTGAGCGCTCACACGAGCGCATCCCGCGGGGCACAGCAGCCCCGGCACCCGACCGCGTCGAGGACGACGCGAAGGAACAGAGGTACTTCGATGATGAAGCGCAGGATCATCGCGGGCGTCGCAGCCGTCGGCATCGCGATCTCGCTGGCCGCTTGCTCGGCCGGCGGCCGTGCATCCACCGATGGTGGCGGCAGCGGCGACAACAAGGGCGCCCTCGTCGGCGTCGCCATGCCCACCAAGGTCTCCGAGCGGTGGATCAAGGACGGCAACGCCGTCAAGAGCGACCTCGAGAAGGCCGGCTACAAGGTCGACCTCGAGTACGGCGACAACAAGGTCCAGCAGCAGGCCCAGCAGGTCAGCAACATGATCACCAAGGGCGCGAAGGTCCTGATCATCGCCTCGATCGACGGTGGCGCGCTCTCCGACCAGCTCGACGCCGCCGCCAAGGCCGGCATCAAGGTGATCTCGTACGACCGCCTGCTCACGGGCAACAAGAACGTCGACTACTACGTGTCCTTCGACAACGAGAAGGTCGGCGTCGACCAGGCGAACAGCCTGCTCACCGGCCTGGGTGTGCTCGACGCGGACGGCAAGAAGACCGGCGAGAAGGGCCCCTTCAACATCGAGGTCTTCGCCGGCTCGCTCGACGACAACAACGCCGGGTTCTTCTTCAACGGCGCCATGAAGACGCTCAAGCCGTACCTCGAGGACGGCACGCTGAAGATCCAGTCCGGCCAGGACAAGCTGTCCCAGGCCGCGACGCAGCAGTGGGACCCGGCCACGGCCAAGGCCCGCATGCAGAACCTGGTCGCCAAGTCCTACTCGGGCGGCACCACGCTCGACGGCGTGCTCTCGCCGTACGACGGCATCTCGATCGGCATCATCTCGGCACTGCAGGGTGCCGGGTACGGCACGAGCGACCGTCCACTCCCGACCGTCACGGGCCAGGACGCCGAGGCCGCCTCGGTCAAGTCGATCATCGCCGGGCAGCAGTACTCGACCATCTACAAGGACACGCGCAAGCTCGCCAAGCAGTCGGTCACCATGGCCGAGGACCTGCTCACCGGCAAGAAGCCCGAGGTCAACGACACCAAGAGCTACGACAACAAGGTCAAGGTCGTCCCGACCTTCCTGTTCCAGCCGACGGTCGTCACGAAGGACAACTACAAGGAAGTCCTCGTCGACTCGGGGTACTACACCGAAGCCGACCTGAAGTAGTCAGGGCCCATCTCTCGGACCGGAGGCGCGGTGCCAGCTGCGCACCGCGCCTCCAGTCCGTCTCCACCAGCGCGCGCACGCGCGCGCACGACGGAAAGGCGTCCACATGGCGGACACCATCCTCGAGATGCGGGACATCACCAAGACGTTCCCCGGCGTCAAGGCCCTGCAGGGGGTCACGATCGAGGTCGAGCGCGGCCAGGTCCACGCGATCTGCGGCGAGAACGGCGCAGGCAAGTCGACGCTGATGAAGGTGCTGTCGGGGGTCTACCCGGCCGGCTCCTTCGACGGCGAGATCCTGCTCGACGGCGAACCCGTGCGGTTCGCCAACATCAACGACTCCGAGGCCGCCGGCGTCGTCATCATCCACCAGGAGCTGGCCCTCAGCCCCTTCCTGTCGATCGCCGAGAACATCTTCCTCGGCAACGAGCAGTCCAAGGGCGGTTTCATCGACTGGAACAAGACGAACCTGACAGCAGCCGAGCTGCTGGGGCGCGTCGGGCTGAAGGACAACCCCGTCACCAAGGTCGTCGACCTCGGTGTCGGCAAGCAGCAGCTCGTCGAGATCGCGAAGGCGCTCTCGAAGGAGGTGAAGCTCCTCATCCTCGACGAGCCCACCGCCGCGCTGAACGACGACGACTCCGCGCACCTGCTCGAGCTCATCCGCTCGCTGCAGGCCGAGGGCATGACGGCGATCATCATCAGCCACAAGCTCAACGAGATCAAGGCGATCGCGGACAAGGTCACGATCATCCGTGACGGCAAGACCATCGAGACGCTCGACATGCGCGCCGACGATGTGTCCGAGGACCGCATCATCCGCGGGATGGTCGGCCGCGACCTGTCGAACCGGTACCCCGAGCGCGAGCACCCCGTCATCGGCGAGGAACTGCTGCGCATCGAGGACTGGACCGTCCACCACCAGCTCGACTCGTCGCGCGAGATCATCCACCGGGCGAACCTGAACGTCCGGGCCGGCGAGGTCGTCGGCATCGCCGGGCTGATGGGTGCCGGCCGCACCGAACTCGCGATGAGCGTCTTCGGCCAGTCGTACGGCACCGGCATCAGCGGCACCGTCTACAAGCGCGGCACGCCGATCAAGACGCACACCGTCTCGCAGGCGATCGACAACGGCATCGCCTACGTCACCGAGGACCGCAAGCGCTACGGCCTGAACCTGATCGACGACATCAAGCGGAACATCTCCGGGTCGGCGCTCGGGAAGCTCGCGAACTGGGGGTTCGTGAACTCCTCGGAGGAGACCACGGTCGCGAGCCAGTTCCTCAAGAGCCTCAACATCAAGGCGCCGAACGTCGACGTCGTGACGGGGAAGCTCTCCGGCGGGAACCAGCAGAAGGTCGTCCTGTCGAAGTGGATGTACGCCGACCCCGACGTGCTCATCCTCGACGAGCCCACCCGCGGCATCGACGTCGGCGCGAAGTACGAGATCTACACGATCATCAACCAGCTCGCCGACCAGGGGAAGGCGGTCATCGTGATCTCCTCCGAGCTCCCCGAACTGCTCGGCATCTGCGACCGCATCTACACGCTCTCCGAGGGCACCATCACGGCCGACGTCCCGCGCTCCGAGGCGACGCCCGAGGTCCTCATGCAGTACATGACCCAGGAACGGGAGACCCCTGTCAATGAACGCGCTTAAGTCCGCCGTCGGCTACCTCACCGGGCAGCTCCGACAGATCGGCCTGTTCATCGCGCTGATCGTCATCGTCATCTTCTTCCAGGTGACCACGAACGGCATCACGCTGGCCCCGATCAACGTGTCGAACCTGATCGTCCAGAACAGCTACATCCTCATCCTGGCCATCGGCATGGTGATGGTCATCATCGCCGGGCACATCGACCTGTCGGTCGGTTCGGTGGTCGCCTTCACCGGTGCCATGGCCGGCGTGATGATCACGCAGTGGAACATCCCGTGGCCCATCGCGGTCGTGCTCTGCCTGGTCGTCGGTGCCCTCGTCGGTGCCTGGCAGGGCTTCTGGATCGCCTACTTCGGGATCCCGGCGTTCATCGTGACGCTGGCGGGCATGCTCGCCTTCCGCGGCGCGGCCCAGATCGTGCTGCAGAACCAGCAGATCTCGCCGTTCCCGACCGGCTTCCGCTCGCTCGGCTCCGGCTTCCTGCCGTCCTTCGGCACCACCGGGTACGAGCCGCTCACGATGATCCTCGGCTTCGCCGCCGCGGCCGTCATGGTGATCGCAGCGTTCCGCGGTCGCATCACGCGTCGCAAGTACCAGCTCGAGAGCGAGCCGTTCGCCTGGTTCATCGTGAAGACGGCCTTCGGCGCCGTGCTCGTGATCTACGTGGCACTCCTGCTCGCCAGCTACAACGGCACCCCGATCGTGCTCGTCGTGCTCGGTGCGCTCGTGGTGATCTACTCGGTCGTCATGCGGAGTGCCGTGTTCGGCCGCCACATCTACGCGATCGGTGGCAACGCCCTGGCCGCGCAGCTGTCGGGTGTGAAGACGAAGCGGGTCACGTTCCTGCTCTTCGTCAACATGGGTGTCATCTCGGCCCTGGCGGGCGTGGTCTTCACCGGCCAGCTCAACCTGGCGGCTCCGGGCGCCGGCAACGGCTTCGAGCTCGACGCCATCGCCGCCGTCTTCATCGGTGGCGCGGCCGTCACCGGCGGCATCGGCACCGTGCCGGGTGCCATCGTCGGTGGTCTGATCATCGGCCTGCTGAACAACGGCATGTCGATCCTCGGTGTCGGTACCGAGTTCCAGTCCCTGATCAAGGGTCTGGTGCTGCTCGCCGCCGTCGCGTTCGACGTGTTCAACAAGCGCCGGGCGGCGTCCGCCCGCAAGTAGGGAGCGCGCGTTCGCGTTCGCTCGCGTTCGCTCGCGTTCGCTCGGTGAGCAGAAACGGTCGGGTCCTCGATGGGGACCCGACCGTTTCTGCTCACGAACGCGACAGGACGGCCCACCCCCCGGCCGGGAGGCGCAGGGTCCCGTCCCCGACATCGGCCCCGCCCGCCTCGACCTGCGTCGCGTCGGCCACGGGCACGTCGACGGGGTCGTCCGACAGGTTCAGGGCGGTCACCACGGCGGCGTCCGCCGTCGCGGTCCGCAGCACCACGGCGGTGTTGGTCAGGTGCACGACGTCGGTGTGTGCGCGGTGCAGCCACGGGTTCCGGCGGCGCAGGGCGATGAGCGCCTCGTACGCGTGCGTCAGGTCCGTCGGCTCCGGCACCTCGGCCGGGAACTCCGGGCGGACCGCGTCGTCGCCGCCCTCGCGTTCCTCCTTCACCCCGGTCCAGCCGTACTCGTCGCCCGCGTAGACCACCGGGGTCCCCGCCACCGTGAACAGCACCGCGGCGGCGTGCCCGGCGAACCGCTCCCCCACCGCGCTCGCGATCCGGGTGACGTCGTGGTTGCCGACGAACGTCGTCGGGGCGAAGGTGGCCAGCAGCGCGTCGTGCCGCTCGATCGCGTGCGCGAGCTCGTGACCGTTGCGGTCCGCGATGCCGTGCCAGATCCCCTGCCACAGCTCGTACTGGGTGAGCGAGTCCATCGTCGAGTCGCGTGCGATCGCCGCCGCGTCGCCGTGGATGACCTCACCGCTGAACCAGGCGTCCGGGAACCGCTCCCGCACCCGTGGCAGCACCCGCGCCCAGAACGCTGGCGGCACCGCGTACGCCGCGTCGAGCCGCCAGCCGTCGATCCCCCGCTCCAGCCAGTGCGTCATGACCTGCACCACGAGGTCCTCGGTGGCGCGGCTGTCGTGGTCGAGCGCGACGAGGATGTCGTGCCCCTCGAACAGCCCGACGGGCACGGGCTGTCCCGGCTGCCAGCCGGACCAGTCGATGGCGAACAGGTCGGCGGTCGGTGCCTCGGGGCCCTGTTCCGACAACGCGGTGAAGGCCGGGTGCTCGCGGCCGACGTGGTTGAACACCCCGTCCAGCAGGACCCGCACTCCATGCTCGTGCGCCGCGGTGACCAGACGGTCGAAGTCGGCGTCGTCGCCCAGGCGCGGGTCGATCCGGAAGTGGTCGACCGTGTCGTACCCGTGGGTCGAGCTCGCGAACACCGGGCCGAGCAACAGACCGTTCAGACCGAGGTCGACGACGTGGTCGAGCCACCCGGTCAGGCGGTCGAGGCGGTGTTCGAGCGGACGCTCCCCCACCGGCGTGGTCGGCCGGACCTCGGCGCCGACGAAGCCGAGCGGGTAGACGTGCCACCACATCACGTGCTGGACCCAGGCGGGGTCGGACGGACGGGTGGGGGCGGTGTCGGGGTTCACCGCTCCGATGCTGCCAGGTGCACCTGGGCCGGGTGCGTGGTCGCTGTGTACCCCCGCGGACGGCAGGACGAGGATGGGGTGATGGGACGGGCGATCAGGACGGAAGCCGATGCTTCGGCGTCGGAGTCGGCACACGCCGAGCGGACCTGCGCCTCGTGCGGTCGGCGGATGCCGTCGTCCGCGGCGCCGGAGTCGAAGTGGTGCTCGGGCGCCTGTCGCCGGCACGGTCTCGACGACACCGACCGGGCCCTCGAGCAGCGCATCGACGAACTGCTCGCAGCCCGGGCACGGACCTCGAGCATCTGCCCGTCCGAGGTCGCACGCTCGCTGGACCCGGACGACTGGCGACCGCTGATGGAGCCGGCACGGCGAGCCGCCCGGCGCATGGTCGCGCGCGGCGAGGTCGAGATCACCCAGGGCGGGTCCGTCGTCGACCCGTCGACCGCCAAGGGTCCGATCCGCATCCGCCGTCCGCGTTGAGGGAACACGTGTCGTCCAACGTGAGTTGCATCGAGGGATGACTGCAACCGGATCGACCGAACCGACCCCTGCCCGCCGCGAAGCCCTGGTCGTCGGAGCCAGTGGCATCACCGGTTCTGCCCTGGTGCGCCACCTGCTCGACCTCGGCTGGGACGTGACGGCGCTCTCCCGCCGACCGCTCGCCGAACAGGGCGTCCGGACCGTCGCGGCCGACTTGCGTGACCCCGAGAGCCTGGCGGCCGCACTCACCGACGAGCACCCGACCCACGTCTTCTTCACCGCCTGGCAGCGTCAGGAGACCGAGGCGGAGAACATCCGCGTGAACGGCGGCATGGTCCGCGACCTGCTCGCGGCGCTGTCGCACGCTCCGCTCGAGCACGTCGCCCTGGTCACCGGGCTGAAGCACTACCTCGGCCCGTTCGAGGCGTACGCCGCCGGCGAGATGCCCGACACCCCCTTCCACGAGGAGGAGCCGCGCCTCGACACCCCGAACTTCTACTACGCCCAAGAGGACGAGCTCTTCGCCGCCGCCGAGCGCCAGGGCTTCACGTGGTCGGTGCACCGCTCGCACACCGTGATCGGGCACGCCGTCGGCAACGCCATGAACATGGGCCTCACGCTCGCCGTGCAGGCCACCCTGGCGAAGGAACTCGACCTGGACTTCGTGTTCCCCGGCAGTGAGGCGCAGTGGAACGGCCTGACCGACATGACCGACGCCGGCATCCTCGCCGAGCACATGGTGTGGGCTGCGACGTCGCCCGAGGGTGCCGACGAGCCGTTCAACATCGTCAACGGTGACGTCTTCCGCTGGCGTTGGATGTGGCCGCGCCTGGCCGCGCTCCTCGGTGTCGACCCCGCGCGCGCGGTGGGCTACCAGGACACTCCGCGACCGCTCGAGGAGCAGATGGCCCCGTACGAGTCCGAGTGGGCCGGCATCGCCGAGCGCCACGGTCTCGCCGAGGCCGACATCAACCGACTCGCTTCGTGGTGGCACACCGACGCCGACCTGGGCCGTGCGATGGAGGTCGTCACCGACATGGGCAAGAGCCGAGACGCCGGGTTCACAGCGTTCCGTCGGACCGAACAGGCGTTCGCGGACCTGTTCGCCCGCTACCGGGCCGACCGGCTCATCCCCTGATCAGCGGCGCACATGTCCTGCCGCAGTGAACGGGGTACACCGCCGTCCGTACTGTCGGTGACACACCGCCGGGTCCACCGGTGATGCCCCCACCGGAAGGAATCACCATGTCGCTCGGAGACAAGGCCAAGGACGCCACCCAGAAGATCGTGGGCAAGGTCGAGGAGAAGGTCGGTGAGCACACCGACGACCAGGAGCTCCACGCCCAGGGCAAGAAGGACCAGCACATGGGCGAGGCGCGCATGCAGACGGAGAAGGCGAAGGACGCCGTCGACGACAAGTGAGCACCTGCTCGTGAACACACGAACGGCCCGATGTCTGCTGACGTCGGGCCGTTCGTGTCGGTCCGTGCCACGCACTCCGCTCTGGTCGATGCCCGCGAAGCAGGTCGACCGGGTCGGCGGGCGGACGCGTTCGCGGCTCATCGACCCATGTCCACCCACCACCGACGGAGCAGACTCGGACCATGACCGCCGAACCCGACGACCACTTCTTCGTCGTGGACGGCCGACGTTGGCGCCGCACCGACCCCGCCCTGCCCGAGGAACTCGCCGCCGCACTCCGCTCGCACCTGGGGCGCGGCCGCAACGCCGTGAAGACCGCGAAGCGCGCAGGCGACGACGAGGCCCTGGCGGCGGCGCGGCACCGGAACGGCCTGGCCAAGCACGGCCTGGGCGAGCGCGGCCCCGAGTGGTGGAGTCGCCCCGAGGCCGACCGGATCGCCGACGCCGAGCGGGCGCTGGCAGACCTGGACGCCCTCGACAGCGACTGATCCTTCCCATGACGCCCGCGCTGGAAAGCGGAATCGGGCGTACCTGGTCGAAACTTCCGACCAGGTACGCCCGATTCGACCAGGTACGCCCGATCTGACCAGGGCGGCCGCGCGGCTACGCCTCGGTGTGGCCCAGGTCGGGCTCGACGAGCAGGCACGCGGTGCGCGACGCGGCGGCGTGCAGCTCGAGCACGACGAGCTCGTTGCGACCGTGGCGGAGCACCGGGCCCGGGATCGCCAGGGTCCGCTGCGGGCCTCGCGACCAGTACCGACCGAGGCAGAACCCGTTGACCCAGGCGACTCCCTTGCGGAACCCGACGAGCGACAGGTACCGGTCGTCGACGGTGTCGAGGTCGAACGACCCCGCGGCGAACGTCGGCCCCGCGAGCACGTCCCCGCCGGAGGCAGCGACCTCGGCCAGTGCGGTGACGGCTGCCGGCGCGATCGGGTCGAGTGCGAGCGGGGACGCCGTCCAGCGGGCCACCGGGACGCCGTCGATCGAGACGCCCCCGATCAAGCCCTTCGGCTCACCGATGCGGACGCCGTAGTCGACCCGGCCCTGGTCCTCGACGAGGAGTTCGAGCGTGCCGGTCACCGGCGGCAGGGTGATGGCCCGGTCGTGGTGCTCGCGCTCCAGGACCCCGACGACGACACCGTCAGCCGACACGATCGCACGGTCACGCACCTCGGTGCCGACGGTCAGCACCCCTCCGGCGGGCAGGTCGACCTCGGCGCGGTAGACGACGAAGCCGCTCGCGGCTCCGAGGGCGTCGAAGGTCGGCGGCTCGTCGTGCGCGGACCACGTCGTGAGCGTGGGCAGCAGGGAACGGAGCGACGCGACGCGGTCCAGCCGGACGGCGAGGTCCGTGGCGGGGGCGATCCGGGCCTCCAGGCCGTCGCCGGACGCGGCCACGGGACCGAGGCGACCCGACCCACCCGGCTCCATCGCTGCGGGCAGCGGCGGCACGGGCGCGTAGCGCTCGATGACCGAGCGGAACGCGTGGAACTTCGACGTCGGCCGGCCGGCCTCGTCGAGCGGGGCGTCGTAGTCGTACGACGTCGCGATCGGACGGTAGACGCCCTTGTCGTTCGCGCCGTTCGTGAAGCCGAAGTTCGTGCCGCCGTGGAACATGTAGATGTTCACCGAGCCGCCGGCGGCGAGCAGGACGTCCAGGTCCTCGGCACTGGCGGACGCCGGCGTGGTGTGGTGGTGCTCGCCCCAGCTGTCGAACCAGCCGTCCCAGAACTCCGAGCACATCAGGGGGCCGGTGGGCTGGGCCTGCCGCAGGCGCTCGAGCCGGGCGGCGGAGCGGGAGCCGAACGAACCGGTCTTGTGCAGTGAGGGCAGCGAGCCGTCCTCGAGCATGGTGCCCATCGGCTGGTCGACGCTCGTGAAGGGGACGGTCAGCCCGATGTCGCGGTGCATCTGCTCCAGCGCGCGCAGGTACTCGGGGTCGGAGCCGTAGGCGCCGTACTCGTTCTCGACCTGCACCAGGACGATGGGCCCGCCCTGGTCGATCTGCCGCGGGACCAGCACGGGGGCCAGGTGCTGCAGGTACGTCTCGATCGCTGCGAGGAACCCGGGCTCGTTTCGGCGGACCCCCACGGAGCCGTCGGCGAAGAGCCAGTACGGCAGCCCGCCGTTGGTCCACTCGGCGCAGATGTAGGGGCCGGGGCGGACGATGGCGTGCATGCCCTCGGCCGCGACGAGGTCGAGGAAGCGGCCGAGGTCCAGGCCTCCGGACAGGTCGAACTCCCCCGGCGACGGCGCGTGCGCGTTCCACGCCACGTAGGTCTCGATGGTGTTGAGGCCCATCAGCTTGGCCTTGCGGATCCGGTCGGCCCACAGGTCGGGGTGCACGCGGAAGTAGTGGATCGCGCCGGACAGGACCCGGTGCGGCTCGCCGTCGAGCAGGAAGTCGGTGTCGCCGATGGCGAAGCGCATGGTGTGACCTTCTCATGGCCGGCCGGAGCCGGGCGTGGAGCGGGGCCGTGCGGACGTGTCCGCACGGCCCCGCGGGGATACCGGGAACTACTTGGTCGAGACCGTGAAGCCCTGGTCCTTGCCGTACTTGGCGAGGGCCTTCTGCCAGGCCTGCAGTCCGGCGTCGAGCGAGGTGCCGTTCTCGTACGCCTGGCCGACGGTGTCGGCGTAGACGCTGTTCGCGTACACCTGGTACGGCAGGTACGTGAAGTCGTTGTCCGAGGACTTCGACGCGTCGACGAGCACCTTGTTGATCTGCTGGCCGCCGAAGTAGGACGGCTTCTCGTCGAGGAAGGCCGACGAGTCCAGGTCAGCGGTGGTCGACGGGAAGCCGCCGGACTCCATGAAGACCTTCGTGGACTCCTTCGAGGAGTTCAGCCACTTGAGGAAGCCCGCGGCGAGTGCCGGGTTCTTCGACTGCTTCATGACGACCTCGGCGCTGCCGCCGTTGTTCGCGGTCTGGGCGGTGCCACCGTCGTAGGTCGGCATCGGGGCGACACGCCAGTCACCCGAGGCCTGGGCGACGCCGGACTCCAGGTTGCCGGGCATCCAGGCGCCGGTGATCAGCGTGGCGATCTCGCCGTTGCCGAGCTGCTTGTACCAGTCGTCGGTCCAACCGACCGTCTTCGACAGCAGGCCCTGCTCGACGAGCTCGTTCCAGGTGCTCGTCCACTTCTTCGAGCCCGCGTCCTGCAGGTTGATGGTCACCTTGTCACCGTCGGTGGTGAAGGGGGTGCCACCGGCCTGGGCGATCATGCTCGTGGTGAAGCCGGCGTCGCCGGAGTCCGCGGCGATGTACGCCTTCGGGTCGGCCTGGTGCAGCTTCTTGGCCGCGGTGACGTACTCGTCCCACGTCTTCGGCACGGCGATGTCGTGCTTGTCGAAGACCTTCTTGTTGTAGAACAGCGCCATGGGGCCGGAGTCCTGCGGCAGGCCGTAGACCTTGCCGTCGATCGACACCGAGCTCCAGGTGCTCTTCGCGAAGTCCTTCTCGAGCGAGTCGAAGCCGTAGCTCGACAGGTCGAGGAGCGACTCGGACAGGGCGAACTGCGGCAGGGCGTAGTACTCGACCTGGGCGACGTCGGGGGCACCCGAGCCGGCCTTGATCGTGTTCTGCAGCTTGGTGTACTGGTCGGCGCCGGTGCCGGCGTTGACGAGCTTGACCTTCACCTTCGGGTACTGCTTCTCGAACGCGGCGACCTGGGCCTTCGCCGACGGGGTCCACGACCAGTAGGTCAGGGTGCCACCGTCTTTCAGGGCCTTGTCGATGTCGTCGGCCGAACCGCCGGAGCCGGAGCTGCCGGAGGCGCACGCGGCGAGGGCGATCGCGGCGGTGACGCCGATGGCGAGGGCGCTGAGCCCGCGCCGGAGACGCTTGTTCATGGGAGTGCCTTTCACTTCTTCGTGGAGGGGGTGGTGCTGCTGTGTGCCGGACCGGGCGGCGCGTGGCGGGGTCGCCGTGCGCCTGGTGTCCGAGGGGTCAGGCCTTGACCGACCCGGCTGCGAGGCCGGACTGCCAGAAGCGCTGGAGGAAGAGGAACGCGACCACGATCGGGATGATCGTGAGGAGCGATCCCGTGACGACGAGGTTGTAGATCGGCTGCGCGCCGGACCCGGTGGCCTGCGCGTTCCACTGGTTCAGGCCGACCGTCAGTGGGTACCACTTCGGGTCGCTCAGCATGATGAGCGGCAGGAAGTAGTTGTTCCAGGTGGCGACGACCGCGAACAGCAGGACCGTGACGACACCGGGAGCGAGCAGGCGGAGCGCGATGGTGAAGAAGATCCGGAACTCGCCGGCACCGTCCATGCGGGCGGCCTCGAGCAGTTCGGCGGGGATCGCGTCGACCGCGTAGGTCCAGATCAGGTACATGCCGAACGGGCTGATCAGCGAGGGCAGGATGATCGACCACGGGGTGTTCGTCAGGCCGACCTGCGAGAAGAGCAGGAAGGTCGGGACGGCCAGTGCCGTGCCGGGGACCGCGATGGCGCCGAGGACGACGGCGAAGACCGCACGGCGCCCCGGGAACTGGAACTTCGCCATGCCGTAGCCCGCCACCGTGGCGAGCAGGGTGGCCCCGCCGGCGCCGACGACCACGTAGAGCAGCGTGTTGCCGAACCACTGCAGGAAGATGCCGTCGTTGTACGTCACCGTGTCGACGATGTTCTGCCAGAGGTTGAAGTCCCCGCCGAACCACAGACCGAAGGTGGAGAGCAGCGACGACTGCGTCTTCGTGCTGTTCACGAGCAGGTAGAACAGCGGCGCGAACGAGTACACGACGAAGACGACCATGACCGCGGTCAGCAGGCCGGACCGCTTCGGCTTGCGTCCGCCTTCCGCGGTGCGGAGCTGCCGGGAGGCGCGGATCGAGCGGGTGCGCGGCGCACGTTGCGTCGTGGTCGCCTCGGTCACCGTGGCCGCTGCGGGCCCGGCGGGGTGCTGGATGGTGCTCATCGGTTCTCCTCGCGGGTGCCGCGGACCTGGACGACGTAGGCGATCACCGCGGTGATCACGCCCATCACGATCGCGACCGTGGCGGAGTAGTTGAACTGCTGGCCGCTGAAGGACAGCGAGTAGGCGTACATGTTCGGGGTGAAGGCGCTGCCGATGACGTTCGGGGCGAGCGTCTTGAGCAGGTTCGGCTCGTTGAAGAGCTGGAAGCTGCCGATGATCGAGAAGATCGTGGCGATGACCATCGGGCCGCGGAGCGCCGGGAGCTTGATCGAGAGGACCGTGCGCATCGGGCCGGCGCCGTCGAGCTCCGCCGCCTCGTACAGCTCACCGGGGACGGTGCGGAGTGCGGCGTAGAAGATCAGCATGTTGTAGCCGAGGAACTCCCACGTGACCACGTTGCCGATCGACGTCAGGACCCAGCTCGGGCTGAACGGCTGCAGCAGGTCGATGCCGAGCGCGTCGTTCGCGGCACCGGTCAGACCGAACTGGTTGCCGTAGATGAAGCCCCAGATCAGGGCTGCGACGACACCGGGGACCGCGTAGGGCAGGAACACCGCGATGCGGAAGAAGCTCGTCCCCCACAGTCGGGCGCTGTCGAGGGCCAGGGCGGCGACGAGCGCGAGGCCGAGCATGATCGGCACCTGGACGACCAGGAAGACCGCGACCCGACCGAACCCGGACCAGAACTTGGCGTCCTGGAAGAGCTGCACGTAGTTGGCGAACCAGACGAACTGGTTGCCGCCGATGAGCTGGTCGCGGAACAGGCTGAGCCAGAGCGCGTACCCGATCGGCACGATGAGCATCAGGACCAGGACGACGACGAACGGGCCGACGAACAGCCATCCGGTGAACCGTCCCCGCGGCTTGGGGCGGCGGCCGGCGGGGCGCTCGGCGGTGGGGCGCGGTGCTGCCTCACCGGGGCGCGCTGCGAGCGTGCTCATGTGACTCCTTCGTCTGCTGCGTTCGGGTGGTCGATGTCGGCGGCTCGGCCCGGGCCGGATCAGGGTGTCCGGGCGGTCACCGATGTTGACGTCAACATCGAACGTCGCGACGATAGCATGGCAACGTCAACATGCGCTAGCGTCCGGGGGAGGCCGACCGTTCGGCCCCTCGATCCGGAAGGAGCGCCAGCGTGACGATGGAGTCCCCCGCCGGCACCCGCCGCGCCCCCTCGATGGCCGCCGTCGCCGACGCCGCGGGGGTCTCGATGCAGACCGTCTCGCGGGTCGCCCGCGGCTTCGACAACGTCAGCCCGGAGACCCGCGACCGCGTCCAGCGCGCGATGGAGTCCCTCGGCTACCGGCCGAACCGTGCCGCCCGCGCCCTGCGCTCGGGCCGCTTCCGGACCATCGGCGTGATCATGTTCACGCTCGCGTCCTTCGGCAACATGCGCACGCTCGAGGCGATCGCCGACGCCGCCGGGGTCGCCGACTTCACGATCACCCTGCTGCCCATGGCCTCGCGCACCGAGGCGGGCGTCCGGTCCGCCTTCTCACGCCTGCACGAACAGGCCGTCGACGGCGTCGTGATCATCATCGAGTCGCACATCATCGACACCGCCGAGGTCGTGCTGCCCGACGGCGTCCCCATGGTGATCGTCGACTCCACGGGCAGCACGGACCACCCCGCGATCGACACCGACCAGGCCGACGGCGCCCGGCAGGCCACGCAGCACCTGCTCGACCTGGGCCACGAGACCGTCTGGCACGTCGCCGGTCCGGATTCGTCGTACTCGGCGGCCCGTCGCCTCGCCGCATGGCAGGACACCCTGTCGCGCGCCGGTCGGCCCGTCCCCCCGGTGTTCCGCGGCGGCTGGACGACCGAGCACGGGTACGAGGCCGGGCTCGAGATCGCCGCACGGCCGGAGATCACCGCGGTGTTCGCCGCGAACGACCAGACCGCCCTCGGGGTCCTGCGCGCCGCACACGAGTCCGGCCGCCCGGTGCCGTCGTCGCTCAGCGTGGTGGGGTTCGACGACTCCCCCGAGTCCGACTCGTTCTGGCCGCCGCTGACCACCGTGCACCAGTCCTTCGACGAGGTCGGCCGCCGAGCGGTCGCCACGCTGCTCGCCCAGATCGACGGCGAGCGGGTCAGCGTCGCGTCGGACCTGGTGCCGGTGCGGCTCGTCGAGCGCGCGAGCACGGCGGCACCGCCGGCGCGCTGACGCGGCGCGCTCGTGCCGAGACTCGGCCTCGCGGACAGGCTGCGCCATCCGCGTGCCGCGCTCTGTCCGCTCAGACGAGACTCGGTCGCGGCCCGCCGCGCGCCGCAACGAGCAGAGGACGTCGGGCGCGAGCGCCCGACGTCCTCTGTGCTCACTCGACGCCCGCCGTGGCGTGCGCCGAGGCGTCTTGTCAGCCGATCGAGACGGCGGTCCAGGAGACCGGCGGGAGCTCGATCGTGACGGTGTCGCCCTCGCGGCGGACCGACTCGTTCGTGCGCAGCCCCACGCGCGAGGTGTTCTCCAGGTCGTTCACGGCGTGCAGGTCGTCGTCCCAGACACCCTCGGCGTGGACGTCGCCCGTCGCACCGATGCCTGCGAGGTCGATCGTCACCGTGGTCGGCTCGGACGGGTGGCGGTTCACCAGGAAGACCGCGGCCTTGCCGTCCTCGGTCACGGTGGCGGCGGAGTCCACGACCGGGACCTCGCCGTGCTTGCCACCGTCGACGGTGTCGCCGGAGGCCTTGACCTGCAGCGACGTCCCCTGTGCCAGGCGCGAGGTGACCGAGAACGGGAAGAACGTCGTCTGGCGCCAGGCCGGGCCGCCGGGCTCGGTCATGATCGGGCCGATCACGTTGACGAGCTGGGCGAGCGAGGCCGAGGCGACGCGGTCCGCGTGGCGGAGCAGCGAGATGAGCAGGCCACCCACGACGACGGCATCGGCGACGGTGTAGACGTCCTCGAGCAGACGCGGGGCGACGGGCCACTCGTCGAGCGTGAAGGTCTTGGCCTTGGCCTCCCACTTCTTGATCGACCAGACGTTCCACTCGTCGAACGAGATGTCGATGCGCTTGTCGGACTTCTTCTGCGCCTGGACGTGGTCGGCGGCCGTGGTGACCGTCTTGATGAAGTGGTCCATGTTGACGCCCGAGGCGAGGAACGACGGCAGGTCGTCGTCCTCCTCGTAGTAGGCGTGCGCGGAGATGTAGTCGACGTCGTCGTAGGTGTGCTCGAGGACGGTGCGCTCCCACTCGCCGAACGTCGGCATCGACGCCCCGGAGGAACCGCAGGCGACGAGCTCGAGGTCGGGCTGGATCTGTCGCATGGCCTTGGCGGTCATGGCGGCGAGCTTGCCGTAGTCGTCGGCGTTCTTGTGGCCGAGCTGCCACGGGCCGTCCATCTCGTTGCCGAGGCACCACATCGTGATGGCGAAGGGTTCCTGGCGACCGTTGGAACGACGGTAATCGGACAGTGCGGTGCCGGCGTCGATGTTGGCGTACTCGAGGAGCTCGATCGCCTCCTGCGTGCCGCGGGTACCGAGGTTCACGGCGAGCATGAGCTCGGAGCCGACCCGGTCGAGCCAGTGCTGGAACTCGTGCAGGCCGACCTCGTTCGTCTCGGTCGAGTGCCAGGCGAGGTCGAGACGGCGGGGGCGCTGCTCGACGGGGCCGACGCCGTCCTCCCACTTGTAGCCGGAGACGAAGTTGCCACCGGGGTAGCGGATGGCGGAGACGCCGAGTTCCTTGACGAGTTCGACGACGTCCCCTCGGAAGCCGTGCTCGTCGGCGGTCTCGTGGGCGGGCTCGTGGATGCCGTCGTAGACGTGGCGGCCGAGGTGCTCGACGAACCCGCCGAACAGGCGACGTCGCACCGGCCCCACGGTGAACGCGGCGTCGAGGACGAGGTGTGTGCGGGGCATGGATCTCCTTCGATCGTGGCAGTGCGGTTCGTGCGGGGAGCGGTGGGGGCGCGTACGGGAACCGAAGCGGGCCGTCACGAAAGTGAGCGCTCACCTGACGGAAACGCTACCGGGTTCCACGCCGTCGCGAAAGGGGTGGCGGATGACAGGGGCGAGCGCTAATGTGAGCGCTCACGGAGCACCGGAAGGTCGTTCCGTGTCCGGAGCAGCAGTGCTCCGGGTCCGGAGCAGCGATGCTCCGGCGGGAGCACCGACCCTGTTCCCGAGCCCGGCCCATCCCGATGGAGTGATGCCATGCCGATCCCACCCGCAACACCTGCGTCGCGCCTCTCGCGGCGGGGCTTCCTCGCCGCCGGTGCAGCGGCCGCGACGGTCCTGCCGCTCGCCGCCTGCTCCAGTCCCCTCGCCGCCGGTCTCGCCGGCAGTGCCCTCAACCCCGAGACCCTCGTCTTCTGGAACCTGTTCGGCGGCGGTGACGGCGTCCGCATGCAGGACATGGAAGCCGGCTACGCCAAGCAGCACGGCGGATCGAGCGCGCTGCAGGCCACCACGTTCGCGTGGGGCAACCCGTACTACTCGAAGGTCACACTCGCCACCGTCGGGAACAAGCCGCCGGACGTCGCGATCTCCCACCTGACCCGGGCGAAGCCCCTGTGGGACGGTGACCTGCTCGATCCCATCACCTCCGAGGACCTCGCCGGCGTCGGTATGAGCGCCGCCGACTTCAACCAGAAGGCCTGGACGGCGCAGAAGACCGACGGCAAGAACATCTGCGTGCCGCTCGACACCCACCCCTTCGTGCTGTTCTACAACGTCGACGTGTGCCGGAAGGCCGGCCTGCTCGACAGCGACGACAACCTCAAGGACCTGACGGGGATCGACGCCTTCGAGAAGGCCCTAGCGGCAGTCTCGAAGGTCACCGGCGGCACGGCGCTCAACGTCGCGAACGTCAGTGAGGTCGCGACCCCGTGGCGCTTCTTCTGGACGATGTACAACCAGATCGAGGGTGCGACGCCGTTCATCAGCGACGGCGGCTCCAAGCTCACCGTCAACGAGGACGCCTACACGAAGGTCACCGACATGACCCAGAAGTGGGTCAAGCAGGGCTGGCTCAACAAGGGCCTCGACTACGCCACCGCGCAGACGCTCATGTTCACCGGCAAGGCCGGCTTCTTCATGCAGGGCGAGTGGGAGATCAGCACCGCCCAGTCGATCAAGGGGCTGAAGTTCGGGATGGCTCCGGTCCCGCAGCTCTTCGACAAGCCGGCGACCCAGGCCGACTCGCACACGTTCATCCTGCCGAAGAAGGACCGCACGCCGGAGCAGAAGCAGGCGGCGATGCTGTTCATCAAGCAGATGCTCGAGCAGAGCCTGACCTGGGCACAGGGTGGCCACGTGCCGGCGTACCTGCCGACGTACGACAGCTCGGCCTACAAGAAGCTGACACCGCAGTCGAACTACGCCTCCGCCGCCGAGACCGCGGTGTTCGACGACGCCGCCTGGTACGGCGGCTCCGGGTCCACGTTCGAGAACACCGTGGGCGCCCAGCTGGCCCTCGTACAGCAGGGCAGCAGTTCCCCCGCCGCGGCCATGAGCGCCATCAAGTCCCAGTTGTCGACCTACCTCAACACGCCGAGCCCGCTGTGATCGGGCCTGCGACCACCACGAACGACGTGAACACCCTGCGAAAGGCACGATGACGTGACCACAGCACCTGTCCTCGACCGCCCGACGGACGCGGCGAGCGCGCCGCGACGACTCCGCCCGTACCGCTCCAGCCTGACCCGCGGCCAGGGCCGCAGCGGCTGGCTGTTCCTCGCCCCGTTCGGCCTGTTCTACATCGCCTTCCTGCTCGGCCCGACGGTCTGGATGATCGTCACGAGCTTCTTCAACACCTCGACGGTCCGCACCGGGCTCGGCAGCTTCGCCGGGTTCGCGAACTACGCGGAGATGCTCGGTCGCGACGACTTCTGGTCCTCGCTCTGGCACACACTGCAGTTCACGCTGTACACGACCCCGCCGCTCGTGATCCTGGCGTTCGTGTTCGCCGTGCTGACGAACCGGATGAACCGCGGCCAGTGGTTCTTCCGTCTGGCGTTCTTCCTGCCGTTCATCCTGCCGTCGGCGACGATCTCGCTCATCTGGGTGTTCATCTTCACGCCGAGCACCGGTCTCTTCGCGAGCGTCCAGTCGCTGCTCGGGATGACTCCGGGCGCCGGTGTCCTGGCCAGCCCGAACACGGCGATGATCGGTGTCGCCATCGCCACCGTGTGGTGGACCCTCGGCTTCAACTTCGTGCTCTACCTGGCCGGCCTGCAGGAGATCCCGCGCGAACTGTACGAAGCCGCCGCCGTCGACGGTGCCTCGAACTGGCAGCAGATCAAGTCGATCACGCTCCCCCTGCTCGGCCGCACGACGACCCTCGTCATCCTGCTGCAGATCATCGCGAGCCTGAAGATCTTCGACCAGGTCTACCTGATGACGAACGGCGGACCGGGCATCTCCACCCAGGTCTCGCTGCAGCTCATCACCGGCGTCGGATTCACCGACAACCGGCTCGGTGCCGCGTCGGCTGCGTCGGTCCTCCTGTTCATCGTGATCGTGGCGATCGCGGTCATCCGGCAGCTCGTCGAGCGCGCTGCCGCCAAGCGAGAGATCGGTGCCTGACATGACCGCCACCGAGAGCATCACCACCGGCCGGAAGCTCCGCACCGGGGTCTCGTCCGCCGCTCCCACGAGCGCCGCCAAGATCGGTGTCAGCGGGCGCGGCTTCACGATCGCGTCGGGCATCATCCTGACGATCTTCGCGATCATCTGGCTCATCCCGAGTGTGTTCGCGCTGAAGACGTCGCTGTCCGACAACGGCGTCGCCGCGCTCGGCGCGAACTCGATCCTGTCGACCTGGAACCCGACGCTGCACTCGTACGCGTCACTGTTCCAGGCCGGCGACATCTGGAACTGGTACCTGGCCAGCGGCATCACGAGCGTCGTGACCGCGGTGCTCACCGTGCTGTTCGCCTCGATGGCGGCGTTCGCGCTGTCGCGGCTGGTGTTCCGCGGCCGGAACATCGCGTTCCTGCTCATCATCCTGGGCATCATGATCCCGACCCAGGTCCTGATCATCCCGATCTTCCAGGAGCTCAACGCGGTCGGCCTGCTCAACACGTACTGGTCGGTGATCTTCCCGCAGGTGCCCGCCGTGATCGCGGTGTTCATCTTCAAGCAGTTCTTCGACGGCATCCCGAAGGAGCTCGAAGAGGCTGCGCGCATCGACGGCGCCGGCATCTGGAAGGTCTACTGGTCGGTCATCCTGCCGCTGTCGCGTCCGGTGATCGCAGCGGTGACGATCCTGACCTTCGTCGGGGTGTGGAACAACCTGCTGCTGCCGCTGTTCGTGCTGTCCAACCCGGACCTCATGACGATCCCGGTCGGGCTCGCCACGGTCCAGGGCAGCTTCGGGCAGCGCTACGCCGACATCCAGGCTGGTGCACTCCTGGCGGCGTTGCCGCTGATCATCCTCTACCTGATCTTCCAGCGGCAGATCGTGGAGGGCGTGACGGGCTCGGGCCTCAAGGGCTGACGCGGCCCCACCACGGACGGGAGGCCCGGTGCCAGCTGGCACCGGGCCTCCCGTCCGTCCGTTGGTCGCGCCTCGGGCGCGGCGTGCCTGGCGAGAGCGGGCGTACCTGGCGGGACCGGGCACACCTGCCAGGCAGCGCACGGGTCAGGCGGGGACAGAGACCTTCGTCTCGTGCTTCCAGAACCCGGAGAACGTGATGCGCGACTTCGGCAGACCGGCACGGTGCAGGTGGCGGCGGCCCTCGGTGGCGAGCTTCGACTCCCCCACGACGAACGCGTAGCCCCTGTCGTCGGACGGCACGTGCCGCTGCAGCTCCGCGAGGGCGCCGCTGCCGGGGACCGCGCCCGGCTGCCGGACGATCCACGTCACCTGCAGGCCGGTGGGGGCGTCGAGGTCGCGGATGTCGGCGGCGGTCGGGACCTCTTGGATGATGCGGCCGACGGTGTCGCGCGGCAACGACGCGGCGATGCCGACGATGCCGGGCAGGCCGGTCTCCTCCGCCGCGACGATGACCTCGCTGGTGCCGGCCGGGACGTCGAAGATGCAGCCCTGGTCGAGCATCGCGAGCTCTTCGCCGGGGCGGGCGGAGCAGGCCCAGATCGCGGCACGGCCCTCGAGCTGACCGCGGTGGTCCAGGTGCACGACGAAGTCGATGTCGAGCTCGGCGGTGCCGTCGGCGAGCAGCCGGTACGCGGCGACGGTGTAGTTCGCGCAGTGCGGGCGGATGTCCTCGGGGATGCCGAGGAACGTGGGCCACCACTTCTTGCCGTCCAGGTCGGGCATCCGGAAGGCGTCCTGGTCGGGGCGCCGGACGAACAGGCGGAACCAGTGGTCGAAACCGAGGTAGCCGAACTCGTGCAGGTCGTCGCCGGTGACGGTGACACGCTGCATCGAGGGGGTCACCCGCTGGGTCCGGAGGACACGGGCGCGGAAGAGCCGGGGGTTCGTCGGCAGGAGCCGCGGGGTCTTCGCCATGAGGCAAGGCTAACCTAAGATGACTTCCGTGCCAGCCCCCAATCCCGTTCTGGCTTCCGGTCCGGAGGCCCCCGAACCCGTCGTGTCCAGCGCCCGGG
Source organism: Curtobacterium sp. MCBA15_007 (assembly GCF_001864905.1). Lineage (NCBI taxonomy): Bacteria > Bacillati > Actinomycetota > Actinomycetes > Micrococcales > Microbacteriaceae > Curtobacterium > Curtobacterium sp. MCBA15_007. The sequence goes on along the minus strand of NZ_MJGM01000056.1, from coordinate 57,210 downwards.
ACGGCGACGCGTCCCGTGCCCTCGGTGTGCACCGGACCGCGATGCGACGACGGACCGCGGTCATCATCGGCCTCGTCGTCGCCCTGGTCCTCGTCGCCGTGGCGAGCATGCTGCTCGGCAGCAACCGCATCGGCGTCGCCGAGGTGTGGGCGGGGCTCACGCGCACCGGATCGAGCACCGACGAGGCGATCGTGTGGGGCTCCCGCATCCCGCGCACGCTCATCGGCGCAGCGGTCGGCGCGGCCCTCGGCATCGCCGGACTGCTCATGCAGGGACACACCCGCAACCCTCTCGCCGACCCCGGTCTGTTCGGCGTCTCGTCGGGCGCGGGGCTCGCGGTGGTGCTCGGCGTCTACGTGTTCGGGGTGACGAGCACGAGCGCGACCGTCTGGTTCGCACTGGTCGGGGCCCTGGTCGCCAGCGTCGTCGTCTTCTCGGTGACGATCGCCGGCAGCGGCACGGCCAGCCCGGTGCCGCTCGCCCTCGCCGGCGCCGCGGTCTCGGCGCTGCTCGCCGCCCTGACCTCGTTCGTCGTGCTGACCGACCAGGCGTCGCTCGACGCGTACCGGCTCTGGGTCGTCGGGTCGCTCGCCGCACGCCAGCTCGACATCCTCGGGGCGGTGTGGCCGTTCCTGGCCGCCGGACTCGTGCTCGCGGTGCTGAACGTCCGCGCCCTCGACGCCCTCGGGCTCGGGTCGGAGCTGGCGAAGGGCCTGGGCGAGAACGTGCTCGTCGCCCGGCTGGTCGGCCTGGGCGGGATCACGCTGCTCGCCGCCGGGGCGACCGCGGCGGCCGGCCCGATCGGCTTCGTCGGCCTGACGGTCCCGCACGTCGCCCGCGCGCTCGTCGGCACCGGACACCGCTGGACGCTGCCGGTGTCCGGTCTGGTCGGCGCCGCCCTCGTGCTGGTCGCCGACGTCATCGGTCGCCTGATCGGCGGGTTCTCCGAGGTCGAGGTCGGCATCGTGCTCGCCGTCATCGGGGGTCCGGTGTTCGTCGCCGTGGCCCGCCGCCGATCGCTGGTGTCGCTGTGAGCGGGGCAGCGGTGCGCAGCAGCGGGAGGACGCCCGGCAGCACAACCGGCATGCCCGGCAGTACACCCGGTGCGCCGGGCACGAACGGCCCCGCGGCCCGCACCCCCGGCCGTGGCGGCATCCGCATCGGCCCCGTCGGCCTCGCCTGGCGCCCCCGGGTGTTCTGGTACACCGTCGCGTCGCTCGCCACCGTCCTGGTGCTCATCGTCCTCGGCACCGCGGTCGGCTCGACGTGGATCGCGCCCGGGATCGTCATCCGGTCGCTGCTCGGGCTGGAGACCGGTCCCGACGCCTTCATCATCACCACCCTGCGCCTGCCCCGCGTGCTGACCGGCGCACTCGTCGGCCTGACCCTCGGGGTCGCCGGGGCACTGACCCAGACCTTCACGCGGAACCCCCTCGGCACCCCGGACATCATCGGCGTCACCGCGGGCGCGAGCGTCGGTGCGGTCGCCGCGATCGTCCTGGGCGGCGGGACGTACTCGGTGTCGTCCCTGGTGCTCGGTGGCGGGATCCCGGTGGCCGCCACGATCGGCGCCCTGGTCGCAGCGGTCCTGGTCTACGGCCTGGGTTGGCGCGGTGGCGTGCAGAGCTACCGGCTCGTGCTGGTCGGCATCGGCGTGAGCGCGACCCTCGACGCCGTGACCAGCTACCTGCTCGTCCGGGCGAAGATCACGGTCGCGACCGCGGCCTCGCAGTGGCTGGTCGGCAGCCTGTCGAGCACCTCGTGGGAGAGCGTCTGGCCGCTGCTCCTGGTGGCCGTGGTCGCGGTGCCGATCGCACTCGCGACGAGTGCGGCACTCGGCATCGGGCAGCTCGGCGACGAGGTCGCGACCGGCGTCGGACTCGGCGTCCAGCGGCACCGGCTGCTCGTCATCGCGCTCGCGGTCGTGCTGACCGCCGCCGCCGTGGCCGCCGCGGGACCGGTGGGCTTCGTCGCGTTCGTCGTGCCGCAGGTCGGGCTCCGGCTCGCCGGCACGAACCGGCCGCCGCTGCTGCTCGCCGGTGCGCTGGGAGCCGTGCTCGTGCTCGCCGCCGACCTGCTGTCCCGTTCCGCGTTCCCGTGGCAGGTGCCGGTCGGCATCATCACCACCGTGATCGGGGCGCCGTACCTGATCTGGCTCCTCGTCCGTCACCGCAAGGAGATGTCCCGATGACAACAGCGCACGACCGCGACCACCAGCACGAGCACGAGCACGACAGCGTGCTCGAAGCCCAGGGCCTGTCCGTCGGCTACGACCGCCAGCCGGTCCTGCGCGACCTGCACCTGCACATCGAGCGCGGCACCGTCACGACGTTCCTCGGCGCGAACGGCTGCGGCAAGTCGACCCTGCTCAAGGCGTTCGGCCGCGTGCTCAAGCCGCAGGCCGGCGAGGTCCTGCTCGACGGCGCCCCGATCCGCAAGGAGCCGAACCGACAGGTCGCCCGCAAGCTCGCGATCCTGCCGCAGTCCCCCGTCGCCCCGGCCGGCACCAGCGTGCTCGACCTGGTGATGCGCGGCCGGAACCCGCACCAGTCGTGGGCGAAGCCGTGGACCGCCGAGGACGCCGCCGTCGCCGAGGACGCGATCGCCGCCACCGGCCTGACCGAGGTCGCGCACCGCGACGTCACGAGCCTGTCCGGCGGACAGCGCCAGCGCGCCTGGATCGCCATGGTCGTCGCGCAGCAGGCCGAGACGCTCCTGCTCGACGAGCCGACGACCTACCTCGACCTCGCGCACCAGCTCGAGGTCCTGCGGCTCGTCCGACGGCTGAACCGCGAGCAGGGGTCGACGATCGTGATGGTGCTGCACGACCTGTCGCTGGCGGCGCGGTACTCGGACCGGCTCGTGGTGCTGCACGACGGCGGGGTCGTGGCCGACGGCACACCGCACGAGGTCCTCACCCCGGCACTGCTCGAGCACGCGTTCGGCCTGCACGCCCGGGTGTTCCCCGACCCCGTGACCGGTGCGCCGATGATCGTGCCCGAAGCGGACGAGCACGACCCGATCCCGAGCGCCGGAACCGAGCACACCGTCACACGCACGAAAACCGAAGACGTGCTGGCGAGTGCCGCAAAGTTAGGTTAGCCTCTCCTAATGTGAAGACCTCCCGACGTGGCCACCTGCGCGCCGCCCTCCTGACCTCCGTGACCGTCTCGGCACTCCTCCTGACCGGCTGCTCGAGCACCGGCAACTCGAACGACTCCGACTCCGACGGCGGCACCGCCGCGTCGAAGGCGTGGTCGTACCAGGACGCCACCGGCGCGACCGTCAAGGTCGACCACACGCCGAAGCGCGTCGTCGTGCTGAACGACATCGCCCTGTCGTTCATCGAGTACGGCCTGAAGCCCGTCGGCACCTTCGGGCAGCTGACGATGGCGAAGGACGCCCGGTTCAAGGGCCTCGACACCGACGGCATCACCCAGCTCGGCACCGCCTACGGCGACATCGACCTGGAGCAGCTCGCCGCGCTGAAGCCCGACCTCGTCGTGACCTCGGTCTACCCGACCGACGCGAAGGGCACGCTCGACACCACGCAGCCCGGCTACGGCTTCAAGGACAAGGCGCAGGAGAAGCAGATCAAGGCGATCGCGCCGGTCGCCGAGGTGAAGTGGGGCGGCAAGGGCGAGGACGTCATCGAGGAGATCGCGAAGCTCTCCGAGTCGCTCGGCGCGAAGGAGTCGACGGTCGACGCCGCCGAGAAGCGCTTCGACACCGCCGCCGACGAGCTCGAGAAGGTCTCGAAGGACACGGACCTGTCGGTCGTCTCGATGTACGCCGACGGTGACGGCGCGTACGTCACCCGCCCGACCGACGAGCCGTCGCTGCAGATGTACGCGTCGTACGGGGTCGACTTCGTCAACCCGAAGCCGAAGGGCTTCTACTGGGGCATCTACTCGTGGGAGAACGCCGGTCAGATCACCGGTGACGTGCTGCTGCTGTCGCAGCAGGGCTACCAGGTCGCCGACCTCGAGAAGCAGCCGACCTTCGCCGACAACGCCGCGCTCAAGGCCGGCCAGGTCCACAGCTGGACGTTCCCGGCCCTCGACTACACGTCGCAGGCCGACTACATGACCAAGCTCGCGGGCTGGCTCGAGGACAGCAAGAAGCTGTCGTAGGACGCAACCGAGAACCGGCCTGGAGGCGCGGTGCCAGCTGGCACCGCGCCTCCAGGCCGTTCGTGGCTGCGTTCCGGGCCGTCAGCCGACCGGCAGCGCCGCGTTCACCGCCGTCTGCGCGTCGCGCCAGACGGCCGCACGCGACCCGGCGTAGGTACCGCCCTGGCCGTTGGAGAACGACCGCAGGTTGTGCTTCGCGCCGTCCGTGTTGCCCTGCCAGTAGACGGTGACGGCACGCGAGGTCCCGCCCACCAACCACACCTGGTCGGCCGCGTCCGTGGTGCCGGTCTTGCCGAACAGTGTCGCGCCGTCGGGGGTCTGCCCACCGCTCGCCGTCCCGCCGCGGAAGGCGCCCTGCATGACGTCGAACGCGGTGGCCGCGGTCTGCCGGGACACCGCCTGCGTGCACGAGCGGGGCTGTCCGCCGAGCTCCTCACCGTCGGGCGCGACGACCTGGTCGATCACCACGGGTGCGCAGAACCGCCCGCCGTTCGCGATGCCGGCGTAGGCCGAGGCCATCGTGAGCGGGGCGATGCTCTCGGTGCCGAGCAACGACCCCGGGTTCCACGGCAGTTCGCCGCCGCTCGCCAGGTGCACGCCCAGCCGCTCGGCCACGTCGCGGATGTCGCACAGGTCGAGCTGCTCGGCCATCGACTGGTACGCGGCGTTGACGGACTGCGCCGTCGCCGACCGGACCGAGTACGGACCACGCTGCCCGGCTGAGTCGTTCTTCGGCTGCCAGAACGCCGAGGCGGGTTCCCCGCACGCGGTCCACTCGCTGTGCGGGTGCGGCGTGCCGTCCACGACGGTGTCCGGGCTGCGGCCGGCCTCGATCCACGCGAGCAGGGTGAACATCTTGTAGGTCGACCCGGTCTGGAAGCCGGTGGAGCTGCCGTCCGCCTCGTCGGTGGCGTAGTTCAGCGAGGTCGCGGTGCGGGGCGCGTCGGACGAGCGGTCGTGGTCGGTGTTCTGTGCCATCGTCAGCACGCGGCCCGTCCCTGCCTCGACCGTGTTGAACGTGGCCCCGAGTGCCAGCCGGGTCTCGGTCTTCGGGTCATACCGGTCGAGCAGCTGCTTCTGCGCCGCGTTCAGGTCGAGGTCGAGCGTGGTCTGGATCCGGTACCCGCCGGTGCGCCAGGCGTCCGCCCGCTGCTGCTTCGTCGCGCCGAGCTGCGGGAGCCGCTGAGCGATGGTCTCCGCGTGGTCACAGAAGAACGCGGCGCCCACCTCGACCGCCTCGCACCCCTGGTGCGGTGCCGTCAGGTGCACGGAATCGGCGACACGGGACAGCCGAGCCGTGCGGTACTCCTCGGCCGACAGGTGCCCCTGCTCGTGCATCGACCGCAGGATCACGTTCCGCCGGGCGGCGTTGTCGCGGTGGTGGTCCGGCGTCGACAGGTCCCGTCGTTCCGGCCACTGCACGATCGCGATGAGCGACGCCGCCTCGGCCGGGGTCAGGTCGCTCGCCGACTTGCCGTAGTAGTGCTGCGCCGCCGACTGCACGCCGTAGGTCTGGTCGCCGAAGTAGGCGATGTTCAGGTACGCCGCCAGGATCTGCCGCTTCGTGTACTGCTTCGCCAGGCTGATCGCGAGCTTCATCTCGGCGAGCTTGCGCTGCGGCGTCCGCCGGGTCGCCTCCTCGTACCCGGCCTCGCGCTCCTCGGCCGTGGGCAGTTCGCTGGCCTGCTGGATCTTGATGTTCCGCACGAGCTGCATCGTCAGGGTCGAACCACCCGACCCGCCCTCGGTCCCGGACGTGGCGACGCTCACGAGCGACCGGACAACGGACGTCGCGTCGACGCCGCCGGTCTCGTAGAACCGCTTGTCCTCGCCGTCCACCGCGGCGTGCTCCAGGTGGTCGCTGATCTGCTCGAGCGTGAGCTCCTGGCGGTCCTGGTCCCACACGTTCGCCAGGTGCACCGGCTCGCCGCCGCGGTACGCCCAGATCTGGTTGCGCTGCGGGAGCTGCCCGATCTCGATGTCCTCCGGCAACGACTCGAACACCCCGATCGCCGAGGTCGTGCCGACGCCGGCGACCGCGATCACCGGCGTCACCCCGACGCTCACCAGCAACCCGGCGAGCACGCTGCCACCCACGAAGCCGAGCGCGGCTCCCCCTGCACGTCGCATCGTCATGTCGTTCCCCCTCGTCCGCGCCACCGTCGGCGCGGTCCCGAGAGGCTCGCAGTCCTGCTCGGGTGGCCGCCGGGACTTCCCCGCGGAACACCGTCGTGTCCGCTGGGAAAGTGCCGGGGTCGGTCGCCGCTCGGCGCTCGCCGCCCGTGCGGAGCATGATCGGCGCATGGAGTACTCGACGGCGATGCTCACCGAGGAGACGTGGCCCGACTTCGCCGCGCTCGTGACCCGCAGCAATGGCGTGTGGGGCGGGTGCTGGTGCATCGGCTTCCACCCGGACGGCCCGCGCGGCACACCGGACCCCACGGTGTCCCACCAGGAGGCGAAGCACCGGCACGTGCGCAACGGCACGAACCACCAGGTGCTCGTCTACGCCGACGGCTCGGCGGTCGGCTGGTGCCAGTTCGGACGCCCGGCCGAGCTGCCGACGATCCTGAACCCCGGCGCCTACGCACGCGACGCCTCGACCCCGCCGGACTGGCGGATCGGCTGCGTGTTCGTGGAGTCCCGGCACCGCGGCCACGGTGTCGCACGTGCCGCGGTCACCACGGCCCTGGACGAGATCCGCCGGGCGGGCGGCGGGACGGTCGAGGCCTACCCGGAGCAGACGGTCGAGCGGAAACCGCAGCGCGGGGCGTACCTGCACACCGGACCGGAAGAACTGTTCACGCAGTTCGGGTTCGTGCGCGACCGCCGCATCGCGAAGTGGCGGTGGGTGATGCGCGCCACCGTGTGACCGATCGTCCCTGCTCGCTCCGCACCACCGGCCGCGCACGCGTACCCTGGGTGCCGTGACACGCACCGCTCCGGTACGACCGCACCGCCTCGCCCTGATCGGCGCCGCCGTGGCCCTGGTGATCGGGGTCGGACTGCTCGTCTCCCCCTGGGACGGGCCGGTCATCGTGCTCGCCTGGGCGCTCATCATCGCCGCGGTCGTCCTCGGCGCCATCACGCTGTTCTTCGTCCGGGCGCCACGCAGCTAGTCCCCGCCGCCGGGGCACTTGTCCCCTTTTCTCCCGACTGTCCGAGCGCGGCAACGGGTCTACGGTCTGTCCCGTGCGGCAACGACGCCGCACGATGACGAATCGAGCATCATGCAACGACGGATGAAGCGGATCCTCGCGCTCGCCCTGAGCGTCGGAGTCGTGGGGGCACTGGCTCCGGCGATCTCGGCCCAGGCAGTCGCCACGAGCGACACCCCGGACTTCGGCAGCAACGTGAAGGTCTACGACCCCACGGTGCCGGCGTCGACCATCCAGGCCGACGTCGACGCGGCGTTCACCAGCCAGCTCCGGAGCACGACGGCGCAGTTCGGCACGCAGCGGCACGTCTTCCTGTTCAAGCCCGGCAGCTACGGCCGCATCTGGGCGAACCTCGGCTTCTACACGTCGGTCGCCGGGCTCGGCAAGAACCCCGACGACGTCACGATCAACGGCGCGGTGAACGTCGACTCCGGGTGGAACGCCGGCGACGAGAAGAACGCGACACAGAACTTCTGGCGGTCGGTCGAGAACGTGGCGATCGCGCCCGAGAGCGGAACCGACCGGTGGGCGGTGTCCCAGGCCGCCCCGATGCGCCGGGTCCACGTGAAGGGCAACCTGACGATGGGTCCGTCGAACCAGGATGGTGGACAGGGGTACTCGTCCGGCGGCTACATCGCCGACACGAAGGTGGACGGCACGGTGACCTCGGGGTCCCAGCAGCAGTGGTACACGCGGAACTCGACGATCGGGTCGTGGCAGGGCGGCAACTGGAACATGACCTTCTCAGGGGTCCAGGGCGCCCCGGCGAACGACTTCTCGAAGAGCTACACGACGCTCGCCACCACGCCGACCACACGGGAGAAGCCGTACCTGTACGTGGATTCGTCCAACAAGTACCACGTGTTCGTCCCCTCGCTCAAGCAGAACGCGAGCGGTGTCACGTGGCCGAACACCGCCGGCACCGACCTCCCGATGCGGAACTTCTACGTCGCGCACCCGGGCGACTCGGCCGCCACGATCAACGCCGCACTCGCACAGGGACTGAACCTGTTCTTCACGCCGGGCACGTACGAGCTCGACTCGCCGATCGCCGTCACCAGGGCGGACACCGTCGTGACGGGAATCGGCTTCCCCACCCTCGTCCCCACCAGGGGCAACGCCGTTCTGACGTCGACGGACGTCGCCGGGGTGAACGTGTCGAACCTCGTCGTCGACGCCGGTGCGCAGAACAGCGCACAGCTCGTCCGCCTCGGCAGCGCTGGGTCGCACGTCGACCACGCGGGAGATCCGCAGAGCATCCAGGACGTCTTCTTCCGCGTCGGTTCGAGCGTGCAGGGCAAGGCGACGACCACCCTGCAGGTGAACGCCGACGACACACTGGTCGACCACATCTGGGCCTGGCGAGCCGACCACGGCGGGGCACCGACGGGCTGGAACGTCAACACCGGCGCGACCGGGGTCGAGGTGAACGGCAACGACGTGCTCGCCACCGGGCTCTTCGTCGAGCACTACCAGAAGTACGAAGTGCTCTGGAACGGTGAGAACGGCAGGACGATCTTCTTCCAGAACGAGATGCCGTACGACGTGCCGGACAACGCCTCCTGGCAGAGCCCGACCGGCGCGGGCTACGCGGCCTACAAGGTGGCGTCCTCGGTCACGAAGCACGAGATCTGGGGCGGCGGCGTCTACGCCTTCTTCAACACGAACCCGTCCGTGCACGCCGACCGGGCGTTCGAGGTCCCGCAGACCGCTGGCGTCCGCGCCCACGGGCTCGTCACCGTCTCGCTCGGCGACACGGGCACCATCTCGAGCATCATCAACGGCGTCGGCGGCGCGGTTCCCACACCGGCCGGCAACACCGCACCGAACCGACTCGCGTCGTACAACTGATCGGGGTCTGAGGGAGCGGGTGGTCCTGGCCGGGTGACGGCCGCACACCCCCGCACCAGCACCACCCGCACCGGCGCCGGATACGCTCGGCGCATGACGGACCAGGGGTGGCACGAGGACGTGCTCGGAGCACCGTACGAGCGGCTCGAACTGCCGCTCGGCACCGACTCCGAGGGCCCCGTCGTCGCCACCCTGGTCCGCCGACGGCACACCCCGACGGACCTGCTGCTGCACGGTCGCGGGCCCCTGCACGGGGTCGATGTGCTCTACGTGCACGGCTGGTCGGACTACTTCTTCCAGGTCGAGCTCGCCGAACGCCTGGAGCGGCTCGGCGCCCGGTTCCACGCGCTGGACCTGCGGAAGTACGGTCGGAGTCTGCGTCCGCACCAGACCCCGGGCATGGTCGACGACCTGGCCGTGTACGACGAGGACATCGCCGCAGCGCTCGACGCGATCTCGGCCGAGCACCCCGGCTCGGACCGCCGCAAGCTCGTGCCGATGGGCCACTCCACGGGCGGTCTGACCCTGTCGCTGTGGGCGGCCCGGCACCCGGAGCTCGTGCACGGCCTGGTGTTGAACAGCCCGTGGCTCGAGTTCCAGGCCACCGCGGTGGGGCGGGCCATCGTCGCACCGGTCATCAGGCTCGGCGCGCGCCGGAACCCGCTCGCGCCGATGCCCGCCGTCGACCCCGGCTTCTACACGCGCACCGTCTCGGCCGAGGGCGAGGGGTCGTGGACCTACGAGCAGCAGTGGCGGCCGGAGCGCGGCTTCCCCCTGCACCCCGGGTGGCTCGCCGCGGTCTTCGACGGTCAGGCAGAGGTCGAGAAGGGGCTCGGCATCACGGTCCCGACCCTGGTGATGCTGAGCGACAAGAGCATGCTCCAGCCGCGGTGGGACCCGGGGATGGCGCGGGCCGACGTCGCCCTGAACGTCGACACGGTGGCGCACCGTGCGCTCTCCCTCGGTGACGAGGTCACGGTCCGCCGACTCGCGGGGGCCCTGCACGACGTCGTCCTGTCCGCGCCGGACGTCCGGGAACGGGCGTACGACACCATCGGGCGCTGGGCGAGCACACTCCGGTAGTCCCGCGACGCTCCGCGAGGCGTGCGGCTCAGCCGGTCAGCCCGGCCACCGCGGCCCGGGTCGCCGCGGCGACCAGTGCATCCGACGGTTCCGCGGCGGCATCGGCCCGGCTCGTCATCACCACCAGCACGATCGGTGCTCGTCCCGGCGGCGTCACGACCGCGATGTCGTTCCGGACCCCGTAGGACGCCGTGCCGGTCTTGTCGGCGACCCGCCACGACGGGTCCACCCCGGCACGGATCGTCGCGTCCCCGGTCGTGTTGCCGAGCATCGCGTCGCGGAGCACCCGCCGGTCGGCAGCGTCGAGGACGTCCCCGAGCAGCACCGCCCGCAGGTCGGCCGCGAACCGCTCCGGCGTCGTCGTGTCACGCCGGTCGCCCGGCGTCGCCTGGTTCAGGTCGGGTTCGACCCTGTCGACGCTCGTCGTCCGGTCCCCGATGCCGCGCAGCCACCGCTCGACGGCGTCCGGGCCGCCGAGCCGCTCCACGAGCAGGTTGGCCGCGGTGTTGTCGCTGGACCGGAGCGCCGCGTCGATGAGCTCCCGGACCGTCATCCCGGTGTCGACGTGCTCGCTCGTCACGGGCGCGTACTCGAGCAGGTCACCGCGGTCGTAGTGCACGACGGTCGCCAGGTCGGCGTCGGACGAGGCGTCGAGGACCGCCGCCGCGATGAACACCTTCACCGTCGACGCGAACGCGAACCGCTCCCCTGCACGGTGCACGAGTGTCCGGCCGCTGCCGGTGTCGACCGCGGTGATACCGAGCCGAGCGTCGTACCGCCGCTCGAGCGACGCGAAGGCCCGCGCGGTTGCGGGGTCGGTCGCCGGGTCGGTCGACGGCGCCGCTGCACCCGGAGCCGACGCAGCGGCAGAAGCAGGAGCCGACGCACCGCCCGGCTCGCCGGAACACCCCACCAGTCCGACCAGCACCAGGGCCGTCAGGGCTGTGGTCGTCGTCTTCGTCCCACCTCGCACGCCCCGAGCCTGCCCGACGACCGTGCAACTACCCTGAGCGGCATGCCAGCTCCCGCCGTCCGGCTCACCCGCCTGGACCCCACCGGCACCGACCGCCCGGATCTGCTCGCGTTCCTGACGTCCGAGGAGTTCCCGTTCCACGTCCGACGGCGCATCAGCGCGGCCGACGCGGCGAGCGCCGTCGACTCCGGCGCCTACCGCGACGACGAGCACGACACGTCCTGGCTCGACCACGACGGCCTCGGACGCATCGGGCTGGTCCGCCTCGAGGACCTCGCCGACCCCGTCCCCCTGTTCGACCTGCGCCTGGCCGGTCGGTTCCGGGGCCGCGGCCTCGGGGTCCCCGCCCTGCGTGCGGTGACCGACCACGTGTTCACGACGATGCCGGCGATCACGCGCTTCGAGGGCCAGACCCGCGAGGACAACACCGCCATGCGCCGGGTCTTCGTCCGTGCCGGCTGGGTGCAGGAGGCCCACTACCGCGAGGCGTGGCCCGTCGACGGCGGCCCGGCCGTCGGGTCGGTCGGTTACGGCGTGCTGCGTCGCGACTGGGAGACGGGCGAGACCACCCCGGTGCCGTGGGACGACGTCGCGCGGTGAGCGTCTGACGGCAGCCGCCAGCAGGCGGACGGGAGGCCCGTGGCGGCGCCGCCACGGGCCTCCCGTCCGTTCGTCGGTCGCGTCTCAGGACCGCGACAGGCGCGTGACGGTGGCGTGCGCGCCGTCCGCGATGAGCCCGTCCAGGGCGTCGCGGTAGGCGGCGACGAACCGTTCGTCGTCGACCAGGTCGCCGAAGACCTGGCGGTTCGCGATGAAGGCGAGGCGGTCCTCGCGCTGGGTCAGGGCGATGCGGTGCAGGGGCTCGGCGAGCCGGTCGACGATCTCGATGGGCTCGCCGGACTCGTCGGTGCCCTCGTCGTAGCGGGCCCACGACGCGACGATGCCGGCGGACAGCGTGACGGGCCGACCGGCGGCCAGGTTCTCGCGCACGACGGGGAGCAGCCACTTCGGGATCCGGTCGCTCGACTCGGCGCAGAGCCGGGCGAGGGTGTCGCGCACCTCGGGGTTCTGGAAGCGCTCGATCAGGGTCGACTCGTACTCATCGAGGTCGATGCCGGGCACCGGGTGCAGCGTCGGTGCGCCCTCTTCGTCCATGTAGCGGCGCAGGAAGGTCGCGATCGCCGGGTCCTGTGTGGCCTCGTGCGCGTAGCGGTAGCCGGACAGGTACCCGAAGTAGCAGAGCCCCTGGTGGCTGGCGTTGAGGAGCCGGAGCTTCATGAGTTCGTACGGCTCGACGTCCTCGACGATCTGCACGTCGGCGTCCTGGTAGGGCGGCCGGCCCGCGGGGTGGTCGTCCTCGAGCACCCACTGGAAGAACGGTTCGGCGACGACGGGCCAGGCGTCGTCGATGCCGAGCTCGTCGCGGACCCAGGCGCGGTCCTCGTCGGCCGTGACCGGGGTGATGCGGTCGACCATCGAGTTCGGGAACGCCACGTGCTCGTCCATCCAGTCGGCGAAGGCCGGGTCCTGCAGCCGGGCGTAGGCGGTGAACATCGACCGGGCGACGTGCCCGTTGCCCTGGATGTTGTCGCACGACATCACGGTGAAGGGTTCCAGCCCGCGGTCCCGTCGGCGGCGCAGAGCCTCGACCACCAGGCCGAAGACCGTGCGGGGCGGGCCGTCGCCGCGCCGGTCGGCGGCGACACCCGGCTCGTCGGCGACGAACTCGCCCGTGACGTGGTCGAAGTTGTAGCCGCCCTCGGTGATGGTCAGGCTGACGATCTTCGTGTCCGGGTGCGCCATCTTCTCGACGACGGCGTCGGGGTCGTCGACGGCGAGCAGGTACTCGACGATGCTGCCGACGACGCGGGACTCGCGGGTGCCGTCCGGGTGCTTGAGGACGAGCGTGTACAGGCCGCCCTGCTCGGCCATGGCGGTCGCCATCCGGCGGTCCTGCTCGAGCACGCCGACGCCGCAGATGCCGTACTCGCGGGCCTCGCCCTGCTGCAGGAGCCGGTCGATCACCATCGCCTGGTGCGCGCGGTGGAACCCTCCGACGCCGAAGTGGACGATGCCGGCGGTGATCCCGGCGCGGTCGTAGGTGGGGACGGCGACACCGCTCGCGGCGATCTCGTCGAGGGTCTCCGGGGACAGGCGGACGGGCATCGGGTACTCCTTCGTACGACGGTGGTTCGTCGGTCCAGTCTGGCACCGGACACCTCCGCCTGAACACCGGTGCAGCACAGATGTTCACGCCGGGGGACGAACCTGGGGAAGCACCGAGCCTCATTGCACCGAGTGCATCGATGCACCTAGTGTTCCCTCTCGTGACCATCGTGACCGACCGCCGTGCCGCCCTCAAGGCGAAGCACCGCGCGGCGATCCTGCAGGCCGCCCGCGACCTGATCGACGAGCGCGGCGGACGCGACTTCAGCGTGGACGACCTCGCCGCCCGGGCCGACATCGCCCGGCGCACCGTGTTCAACCACTTCGCCTCGCTCGACGAGGTCCTGTTGGCCGTCTGCGAGCAGGAGCTGTCCGTCATCATCGACCGGTTCCTCGCCGACATGGCCCGGACGCCGGTGGGCGACGGCAGCCGGGCGTCGATGTTCGACGAGCTCGAGTCCGCGGCCCGCGGCGCCGACCTGGCCCCGGCGATCGCCGGCATGTACCGGATCCTCGGCGACCCCGGCAAGGACGACCCGAAGGCCGCGGTCCTGACCCAGACGGCGTTCTCACGCGTGACCGAACGGCTCCGGCACGAGGTCGCCCGGCGCTACCCGGCCGCCGACCCCCTCGACGCAGCGCTGCTCGTCGAAGGCCTCATGAGCGGCATCGTCGTCATCGCGGAGCACTGGCTGGCGACGTCCGGCCCCGACCTCGACCAGCCCGCCCTCGACGCGTGGGACGACCTGCTCGCCCGACTCGTGCACAGCGTCCGCAGCGGCTACATGGCCGACGACTGACACCACCCCACCTCCTCGTCCCCCAGGGGTCCACCGGCGCACCCCGCACCACCAGCACCTGACAACGAAAGGACCGCAGGCACTCCGCATGGCCGGTCTCCTCTACCGTCTCGGACGGTTCTCCGCACGACGCCACTGGCTCGTGATCATCACCTGGGTCGTGATCATGGCCGTCGCGGGCGTCACCTACACGCTCTTCGCCGGGACGATCTCGTCGTCGATCACCATCCCGAACACCAAGACCAGTCAGGTGCAGGACCAGCTCGCCGACAAGTTCCCGTCGGCGAACGGCGGCAACGGCACGATCGTCTTCGAGACGAAGGACGGCAAGGCGTTCTCGTCCTCGCAGCAGTCCGAGATCGACGACTTCCTGACCAGCCTCGAGAAGCTCGACGGCGTCAAGGGCACGACGAGCGGCTTCGCGACGCAGGACCGGCTCGACGACCAGCGGCAGAAGATCGTCGACGGTCGCGACCAGATCGAGTCCGGCCGCGCGAAGATCGAGACCGGCCAGGACCAGCTCGACGCGCAGAAGGCGCAGCTGGAGTCCGGCAAGCAGAAGATCGCGGACGCGCAGGCGCAGCTCGACGCGCAGAAGGCCAAGGCGCAGGCAGCCGGCGGCGCAGCCGTCCCCGCCGCGCAGGCGCAGGCCGCAGCGGCCCAGCTCCAGCAGGCCCAGGCGCAGATCGACGCCCAGCAGGCCCAGATCGACGCCGGCGAGCAGCAGATCGCCGACGCCCAGAAGAAGATCGACACGAACAAGCAGAAGCTCGACGACAACGAGCGGGAGCTCGAACAGGGCTCGGACCTGCTCGACCTGTCGAAGGACATCCGCTTCGTGTCGGACAACGGCAGCGCCGCGATCGGCACCGTCCAGTTCACGACGTCGACCTACGAGGTCCCCGCCGACACCAAGACCGCCATCGCGGACGACGCCGAGTCGGCCGACATCCGGGGCGTCAACGTGTACGTCTCGAACGACATCGCGCAGGGTGTGCCGTCGATCCTCGGACCGGGTGAGATCGGTGGTGTCATCATCGCCGCGATCGTGCTGCTCCTGATGCTCCGCACGGTCATCGGCGCCGCGGTCCCGCTCGTCAGCGCCGTCCTGGGCGTGGGCGTCGCCTCGCTCACCGCCCTGTCGTTCTCGAGCGTGGTCGAGTTCATCTCGGTCACGCCGGTGCTGGGGGTGATGCTGGGCCTGGCGGTCGGCATCGACTACTCGCTGTTCATCCTGAACCGGCACCGGACCCAGCTGAAGCAGGGCATGCAGGTGCACGAGTCGATCGGGCTCGCGAACGGCACCTCGGGCAACGCCGTGGTGTTCGCCGGTGCGACCGTCATCGTCGCGCTGCTCGCCCTGAACATCACCGGCATCCCGTTCCTCGGCCTGATGGGCACGGTCGGTGCGGTCGCGGTGCTCTTCGCGATCCTCATCGCGACGTCCTTCACGCCGGCCCTGCTGTCGCTGATCGGCATGCGGATCCTGCGGAAGAAGGAGCGCGCGAAGATCGGCAACACCGACTCCACGCGGATCCCGAACAAGCCCATGTCGAGCTGGCGCGCGGTCATCACGCTCGTCCTCGGCGTCGCGGTGCTCGGCACCATCGCGTTGCCGGCGACCCAGATGCGCCTCGGCCTGCCGAGCGGATCGTCCGAGGCCGTCGATTCCAGCCAGTACAAGGCCTACAAGACGCTCGAGAAGGAGTTCGGCGCCGGCCAGAACGGCCCGCTGCTCGTCGTGGCGACCCTGCCGGAGTCGATCGGCAAGAGCGACGTCACCGCGACCGAGGTCACCATCGGCCAGGCGATCGCGAAGAACGACGACGTCGAGGCCGTGCTGCCCATCGGTGCGTCGAAGGACCGTGACATCGTCGCGTTCCAGGTGAAGCCCTCGGGTGGCCCGGACAGCGTCTCGACCGAGAACGTCGTGAAGGACCTGCGCGAGCAGACCGTCTCCACCGACGACGGCAAGGTCACGCTCGGCGTCGCAGGCAACGCGTCGGCGAACATCGACGTGTCCGAGAAGCTGTCGAACGTGCTGCCGCTCTACCTCGTGGTGGTCGTCGGACTGTCGCTGATCATCCTGATCATCGTGTTCCGGTCGTTCCTCGTGCCGATCACCGCCACCGCCGGGTTCATCCTGTCCGTGCTGGCGTCGTTCGGTGGTCTGACCGCGATCTACCAGTTCGGCTGGCTCGGCTCGGTCTTCGGTGTGCACGACCCGGCACCGATCCTGAGCTTCCTGCCCATCATCGAGATCGGCATCCTGTTCGGTCTGGCGATGGACTACCAGCTGTTCCTGGTGTCCGGCATGCGTGAGGCCTACGCCCACGGCGCGAGCGCGAAGGTGGCCGTCCAGCGCGGTCTGCACGCGGGTCGCGCGGTGGTCACGGCAGCGGCGATCATCATGATCTCGGTGTTCGCGGGCTTCATCTTCTCGGACTCGTCCACCATCAAGCCGATCGGCTTCGGGCTGGCGTTCGGTGTGCTGATCGACGCCTTCGTCGTCCGCATGCTGCTCATCCCGTCGGCGATGCACCTGCTCGGCAAGAGCGCCTGGTGGTTCCCGAAGTGGCTCGACCGCATCGTGCCGGACGTCGACGTGGAGGGCGCGAAGCTCGAGCGCTCCCACCCGGTCGCCGGGCACGAGGGCACGCACACCGGCACCCACGCACTCCCCGTGGAGCCGGACGCGACGACGCACGACTCGGGGCACCCGCCCGCGCACCGCGCGTAGTCGACGCACCAGCGCAACCACCCTGGAGGCCCGGTGCCGGTCCACGAGACCGGCACCGGACCTCCAGGCCGTTGCGCCCACCGCCCCGACGCATGCGTCCGCACCTGATGCGTCCGCAACGCGCGACAGAACACGCGTCGATCGACTGGTGTTCTGTCGATACCTGTCCCTGCATGGACGCGCCACCACCGCGCCTCAGACCACTTCGTGCACGAACGAAGTACCCTGGGCGCATGACCCAGACCGCACCGGACCCGCTCGCGCTCGACCGGCAGCTCTGCTTCGCGTTGGCGGCGACGAGCCGCAGCGTCATCGGGCTGTACCGCGACCTGCTCGAACCCATGGGCCTGACCCACCCGCAGTACCTCGTGATGCTCGCCCTGTGGGAACGGGACCCGCGGTCGGTGCGCGAGATCGCCGGCGAGCTGCGACTCGACTCCGCGACGCTGAGCCCACTGCTCAAGCGACTGGAGGCCTCCGGCTACGTCCGCCGCACGCGCAGTGCCGCCGACGAACGCCAGCTCGAGGTCTCGCTGACCACCGCCGGACACGCCCTGCGCGACCGCGCCCAGGCGGTGCCGCTGGCCGTCGCAGACCGGCTCGGGTGGCCACTCGCTCGCCTGGAGTCCCTGAAGGACGAACTGACCGAGCTGCTGGAACGCGTCGACCAGGTGTGATCCGCGACCATCAGTGCCATAATGGTTCGTGCACGAACGAAAGGATGCACCGTGGGACGCTTCGGCCAGTGGTACGAACGATGGAACACGACGCTCATCGACAAGATGGGTCCCTCGCAGATCGGCGCCGGCCGCCCCGAGGGCATCGACGACCGGACGATCGACCGGGGCTGCCCCCTGTGCGGCAAGCCCCTCTCCCAGCACCAGGTGATCCGGCCGGAGGGTCAGGTGCGCTCGTCGACGCTGGTGTGCCCGCGCGACTGACGGCGCTGCCTGAAGAACTGCTCCGAGACGGAATTGCATCGGACAACTCGTCGTTCCCCCTGACGTGAAGCTCTTCGAACCCACCACCATCGGTGCCCTGTCCCTGTCGAACCGCGTCGTCATGGCCCCGCTCACCCGCACCCGCGCCGGTGAGCACGGCGTCCCGAACGACCTGCTCGTCGAGCACTACCGGCAGCGCGCCGGCCTCGGCATGATCATCACCGAGGGCACCTGGCCCGTGCAGGAGGGCCGTTCCTACCCCGGCCAGCCCGGCATCGAGACCGACGACCAGATCGCCGGCTGGCGCCGCGTGACCGACGCCGTGCACGCCGCCGGCGGCACGATCGTGATGCAGCTCATGCACGGTGGCCGCGTCTCGCACACCGACATCTCGCAGACGCCGCGCATCGTCGGCCCGTCCGCCGTCGCCGCTCCCGGCCAGACGCACCTGGCCGACGGCTCGAAGGCCGACATGCCCGTCCCGCACGCGCTGACCACCGCCGAGGTGCAGGAGGCCGTGCAGGGCTTCGTGCAGGCCGCCCGCAACGCGATCGCCGCCGGGCTCGACGGGGTCGAGGTCCACGGCGCCAACGGCTACCTGGTGCACGAGTTCATGTCGCCAGTGTCGAACACCCGCACCGACCAGTACGGCGGCTCCCCGGAGAACCGCGCGCGCTTCGCGATCGAGGTCACCACGGCCATCGCCGAGGCCATCGGCGCCGAGCGCACCGGCATCCGACTGTCGCCCGAGCACGGGATCCAGGGCGTCATCGAGGACGACGCCGACGACGTCCGCGCCACCTACACGGCCGTCGCCGAGGGCCTCGCGCCGCTCGGGCTCGCCTTCGTCGACGTCCTGCACGCCGAGCCGACCGGCGACCTGGTGCAGCACATCCGCCGGACCACCGGTGCCCCGTTCATCGTGAACTCCGGCTTCTCGTCGCTCACCACCCGCGACGAGGCCATCACGCTCGTCGACGGCGACCACGCCGACGCCGTCGCCGTGGGCCGCGCCGCGATCGCCAACCCGGACCTCGCGCACCGCTGGGAGCACGACGCCGAGCTCAACGAGCCGCGTCCGGAGCTCTTCTACGGCGCGACCGCCGAGGGCTACACGGACTACCCGTCGCTCGCCGAGGCGCGCGCGACCGTCGCGTAGTCGACGCACCGACAGAACGGACGGAACGGACGGGAGGCCCGTGGCGAAACCGCCACGGGCCTCCCGTCCGTTCTGTCGGACTGAGCGCTTCATCAGTCGATCGTCTGTTGAAATGCAGGACCGTCCCAAGTTGAGGGACGAAGTTGCTCGGACCATGCCGCAGCCATCAGCATCGCACAGCGTGATCGGTGGCCAGCGGACGCTCGAGGCAACTGAAGGGGCCCCCCCGTGCACATCTCGCGCCGAACTGCGCTCATCGGCATCACCGCCGCCGTCCCGCTCGTCACGACCACGCTCGCGGCCCCGGCCGACGCGGCGACCCCCTCCGGCTCGGCCGGCTCCCCCGGGTCGACCGGCACCTCCGGCTCGGCCGACGCGGGTGTCCTGGCCGTGCAGCGCTGGCTCAACAAGACCTTCGGGCACGTGCACGGGTGGGTGCAGGTGGACGAGGACGGACTGACCGGCAGCGGCACCGTGCTCGGGATCGTGCAGGGAACCCAGTCGCTCCTCGGCATCTCCCCCGTCGTCGCGACGTTCGGTCCGACGACACGGCAGAAACTCGAGCAGCACGGGGACGTCGGCGCCGAGACGGGCGACGACGCCGAGACCTGGCGCCGGCTCGTCCAGGCGGGACTCATCTGCAAGGGCGCGTCGACCGTCTCGCTCACCGGCGAGTTCGACGCGGCCACCGTCGCGGCCGCCGAGGCCCTGCGGTCCGACCTGGGCGCAGCTCCCGGCGGGCTCCCGCTGTCGGCCCACCTGTTCGGCGCACTCCTGACCGTCGACCCGGTGCGGCTCGCCTCCGGCGGGTCCCGATCGGTCCGCACCGTCCAGCAGTACCTCAACCGCACGTACGCCGAGGCGGTCGGCGGCGCGTACGGCAGCACGAGCGGAGTCGTCGACACGAGCACGTACGCGGCAGCGATCCGCGCCGTGCAGGTCGCGGTCGGCGTCACGGTCGACGGAGCCTGGGGTCCGGGGACGGCTGCTGCACTCCGCGCCGCGGGACCGAGCGTCGTCGGCGTGGGGGCCACCGGCGCCTGGGTGCTGCTCGTCAAGGCGCTCCTGGTGCTGAACGGTGAGCGCGTCGTGTTCAGCAGCGCCTACTCCGCGGCGGACGCCGCGGTGGTCCGTGCGTTCCAGCAGTTCCAGGCGTTCCAGCCCGCCGAACAGACCGGGACGTGCGACGCCGGCACGTGGGCGGCGCTGGCAGCGAGCACGGGCGACCCCGACCGGGCCACACCGGGGGCCGACACCGCCGTGCGCCTCGACGACGCGCGCGCTGCAGCCGTCCGTGCAGCCGGCGCCACCGGCGTCGGCCGCTACCTGACGAACCACCAGCGGTCGGGGGCGCTCGACAAGGCCCTGACGCCCGACGAGCTGCGCGTGATGGCGAGCGCCGGGCTCGGGCTGTGGCCGATCTTCGAGGAGGGCGGGTTCGCCGCCTCGTGGTTCACCGAGGAGCAGGGTGTCAAGGACGCCCACCGCGCCCACGACGCCGCTCGGGAACTCGGGATCCCCAAGCAGACCACCATCTACTTCGCCGCCGACTTCGACGCCACCGCCGCACAGGACGAGTCGCTCGTGGTGCCGTACTTCCGCGGCGTCGCAGCCGGCCTGCGGGACCGGGGGAACCTGTACAAGCAGGGCGTCTACGGATCCCGTGCCACGTGCACCGCGGTGAGCAGTTCCGGACTCGCGCACTTCTCGTTCGTCGCCGGGATGTCGCCGGCGTGGGCGGGCAACCAGCTCGAGCCCCTGCCGGGCAACTGGGCGCTCAACCAGATCCAGAACCGCACGGTCGGGTCGGGGAACGGGTCCACCGAGATCGACGCCGTGGTGGTCTCCGGGCGCGACCCGGGCGTCCCCGCGGCTCGCCTGGCCGGCTGACGGCTGCTGACCGGGATCGAGCACCGCCGTGACCACCACGACCCCGCGTGACGACGAGCCGCACGCAGTGTTCCCCCACCGTGCCACCTACGTCTTCTCGAACTTCGAGGAGGCCATCTCGATGGACTGCTACTGCGACGAGGGCGCCGACCACTTCGGCGTCTACCCGTTCTACGACGAGGTCATCAAACCGATCATCGACGATCTGACCCGACGCTTCCGGCGCCGGTTCGGGAAGGAAACCCCGTGAACACCGCACACCCCACCACCTCGACCTCCGCCCGTCAGCGCGCCCGCCGGAGCGCCGCCACCGCGCTCGCCCTCGGCCTGCTCGCAGCGGGCATCGCACTGCCCACGTCGGTGGCGAACGCCGACACCCTGTCCACCTCGGCTGAACCGACGGGTTCCACGATGACCATCTCCCACGACGGTTCCGGTCCCGCGGCGTCGACGGCGCAGCTCGACACCCTCGGCGCGCTCATCCTGCGTCGACTCGAGCTCGCCGACCCGGTGGCCGAGTCGAAGTGGCTGAGCGGCAAGCCGGTCGCCGACCCGGTGCGCGAACAGGCCGTCGTCGACGAAGCGGTGACCCTGGCCGAGCAGCAGGGCGTCGACCCCGTCCTGGTGACCCGGGTGGTCCGCGCACAGATCGCCGCGAGCAAGGTCGTCCAGCGCGGCCTCATCAACCACTGGACGCACAACCCGTGGACCGCACCGACGACGGCACCGGACCTGGCGACCATCCGGCCCCAGCTCGACGCGATCGACACCGACCTGGTGACCGCGCTCGGCCAGCTGCAGACCGTGGCCCAGGACCACCGGTGCGCGCACCTGGTGGACGCGGAGCGGAAGCACCTCGACGTCGGACTCGACTCGCTGCACCGGAAGGGGATCGACGTGGCGTGGAACACGTTCTGCGCCGCCTGACCCGAACGGGGTGACGGGCCGCAGGAGTGAGCGGCCCTAGGATGTGGTGTTCACTGACCGCTCGATCCCGGGCGAGGAAGGACACCGCGCCAGATGAACCAGCGGCAGCTCGCCATGGAGGCGTCTCGACGAGCCATCATCGACGCCGCAGGACAACAGTTCGCGGCCTTCGGCTACGAGGCGACCACGTTCTCCCGCGTGGCCGAGGCCATGGGCAAGCCGAAGTCGGCGATCGGGTACCACCTGTTCCCGTCGAAGAAGGACCTGGCGACGGCGGTCATCGAGCTGCAGCAGCAGCGCTGGCGTGAACTGTTCGACGCGCTGCCCGCCGAGCCCGGGCTCGAGCGCCTGACGGTGTTCCTCCTGACCACCGGGATCGACGTCCGCAGGGGTTCGGTCGCGGGCGGCGCCGTGCGGCTCCTGCACGAACTCGGCAAGGCCGGCGTGCCGGTGCCGCGCGGCTTCGACTGGTTCGAGATGACGCGCGGCGAGCTCGTCAGCGCCGGAGTGGCGGCCGCTGACGTCGACGCGGCCGAGGTCCAGCCGTCGGTCCTGCTGCTCCTCAACACGACACTGGGCATGGTGGACGGTTCGACACAGCTGACCGACGACGAACTCGTCGCGCAGCTCAAGGCCCTGTGGTCGCCGCTCTTCACGTCGTTCGGCATCGAGCGTGCCCCGGAGATCATCGACGCGGCCCGGCCGTACTCGCCCGGTTCCTGAGCGGTCGTCCCGTCCGGCGCACCCGTGGTCGGCCTGCACCGTACAGTGCACCATGACCGAAACAGCGCCAGCGCACCAGTTGCTCCACCTCGGGGTGCTCGCCGACTCCCGGAAGGCCGACGAGCGCCGCCTGCCGATCCACCCGGCCCACCTCGAGCGCATCGATCCGGACCTTCGCCGAGCGATGACGCTCGAGCGCGGGTACGGCGCTCGCTTCGGCGTGCCGGACGACCAGCTCGAACCCCTCGTCGGCGCGATGGCCGACCGTGACGAGGTCATCGCGACCGCGGACGTCGTCCTCCTGCCCAAGCCCCTGCCGTCCGACCTGGCGGACCTGCGTGACGGTCAGGTGCTCTGGGGGTGGCCGCACTGCGTGCAGGACCGGGAACTCACCCAGCTCGCCGTCGACAAACGACTGACGCTGATCGCGTGGGAGGCGATGAACCACTGGCGTGACGACGGTGGCTTCGGCCTGCACGTGTTCCACAAGAACAACGAGCTGGCCGGCTACTGCTCGGTGATCCACGCACTGCAGCTCTGCGGGTCGACGGGCGACTACGGGCGCCGGCTCACCGCGGTCGTCATCGGGTTCGGTGCCACGGCCCGCGGTGCGGTGACCGCCCTGAACGCACACGGCATCCACGACGTCCGCGTCCTGACCAACCGGGACATCGCGGCCGTCGGTTCACCCATCCCCTCCGTCGACATCCTGCACTTCGGGCAGACCGACGTACCGCCGTTCGACAGCGTGGTCAGCACCCCGGACGGGCCGGTCCCGCTCGCGCCGTACCTGGCCGAGAACGACATCGTCGTGAACTGCACGCTCCAGGACCCCAACGCGCCCCTGGTGTTCCTGCGCACCGAGGACCTGGCGGCCTTCCGTCCGGGGAGCCTCGTCGTCGACGTCTCCGTCGACGAGGGGATGGGGTTCAGCTGGGCGCACCCGACGTCCTTCGCACAACCGATGACCACCGTCGGCGGCACCACCAACTACTACGCGGTCGACCACAGCCCGTCGATGCTCTGGAACTCGTCGACCTGGGAGATCAGCGAGGCGCTGCTGCCGTTCCTGCGGACCGTGATGTCGGGCGCCGACGCCTGGGCCGGGTCGGAGACGATCCGCCGGGCGATCGAGATCGGGGACGGACACATCCGCAACCCGGCGATCCTGGCGTTCCAGGGCCGCTCCGCCGAGTACCCGCACCACGCCGCGGGCTGACCCTCGCCGGGATCTGCCCCTCGCCGACCGGAACGGAGAAGGGCCCCGGTGGTGTCCACCGGGGCCCTTCTTCGTACTGTGCGCTCGAAGGGACTCGAACCCCCAACCTTCTGATCCGTAGTCAGATGCTCTATCCATTGAGCTACGAGCGCGTGGCCTTGCGGCCGTGGAAGACTCTACAACAGGTGCGGCCCGGGCGCCAATCGAGGCGCTCCGGCCCCCGTGCCCGGCGTGTCGCGAGCAGCCTCCGGCGGCCGCGCGGTCACCGTGCCGCGGGCTCCTCGTCGAACACCTCGGCCAGGAACACCCGGAGCGCCTGCCACGACCGGCGGTCGGCGCGCTCCTGGTACTGCGCACCGTGGTCCGGGGCGTCGGTGCCGGGCACCGCGAACGCGTGCATCGCGCCCGAGTACGTCACGACCTGCCAGTCGACGTCCGGCGCAGCGCGCATCTCGTCCTGCCACGCGTGCACGGCCTCGTCCGGCACCACGGGGTCGGCGCCCCCGGTGAGGACGAGCAGCTTCGCCCGGATGTCGGCGGCGTCCGAGGGGTCGTGCGCGATGAGCCCGCCGTGGAACGACACGGCACCGACCAGGTCGGCCCCGGTCCGTGCGAGTTCGAGTGCGGTCGAGCCGCCGAAGCAGTACCCCATGACGACGACGCGGGCGGGGTCGACGTCCGGGTCGGCGAGCAGTCGCTCGAGTCCGGCGGTGGCGCGGGCCCGCAGCAGCGGCAGGTCCTGGTAGAAACCGCCGGCGACCTGGGCCGCGGTGTCGTCCCCGGGGCGGACGCCCGCACCGTAGACGTCCGCGCCGAACGCGACGTAGCCCAGTCGGGCGAGCATGGTCACCCGGGCTTCGACGTGCTCGTTCACGCCGTGCCAGTCGTGCACGACGAGGACGGCCGGACGACGGCCCGCGATCGCGGCGTCCTTCGCGAGCACACCGAGCAGTTCGGTGCCCTCGTGGTCGTAGGAGACGTCGTCGACACGGATGTCGGCGCCGGCGGGTTCGGGAACGGTCTGCAGGACGTCGTCGGTGGTGTTCACGTCGTCCGACGCTACGCCGCCCGTCCGGCTCAGGCCTCGATGTTGTCCCAGCCGTCGGGGCCGACCGATCCCGCTGCGTACTCGTCGAGGGGCGCCCCGCCGGCCTTCCACGCGTCGAGGAACGGTCCGACGACCTTCCAGCCCTGCACGGCGCTGTCGCCGCGGACCGACAGCGTCGCGTCACCCTCGAGCACGCCGGCCAGCACCTCGCCGTAGGCACTCAGGCGCCCGGGGTTGAAGGTCACTTCGAGGCTCGTGTGGTCGATCGTGTACGGGTCGCCGGCGCCGTTGACGTTGAGCTCGAGCTGCATCTCGTCCGGGGCGATCCAGATGCGCAGCCGGTCGGGCAGTTCGGTGCCGGTGAGTCCCTCGGGCACGTGCGGGGAGTCCTTGAACGTGATGACGATCTCGCGACGCTGCGCGGCGAGCGCCTTGCCGGAGCGCAGGGTGAACGGGACGCCGGCCCAGCGCCAGTTCGCGATCTCCAGGGTGAGCTGGGCGAGGGTCTCGGTGCCGAGCGACGGGTCCACGCCGTCCTCGTCGACGTACGACGGCAGCTGGCGGTCGCCGACGGTGCCGGCGGTGTACCGGGCGCGCTTGCCCGCGGTGACGACGTCGCCACCCCAGGGCCGGACGGCCCGCAGCACGAGCTCCTTCTGGGTGCGCAGGTCGTCGGCCTTGATCGAGGCGGGGGCCTCCATCGCGACGACCGCCATCACCTGCAGCAGGTGGCTCTGGATCATGTCGGTGAGCGCGCCGGCCTTGTCGTAGTAGCGCGCACGACCCTCGAGCCCGAGGGTCTCGTCGTAGACGATGTCGACGCGCTCGACGTGCTGCGACGACAGCAGGGGCTCGATGATGCGGTTGGCGAAGCGCAGCCCGAGCAGGTTGAGCACGGTGGAGCGTCCGAGGAAGTGGTCGACCCGGTGGATCCGTTCCTCGGGGATGAACGAGTGCAGCAGGTCGTTGAGCTTCGAGGCGCTGTCGGCGTCGGTGCCGAACGGCTTCTCGAGCGCCAGCCGGGTGCGGGCGGGCAGGTCGAGGTGGGCGAGCTGCTCGCAGCTCTTCTCGGTGACGGCCGGCGGCAGCGCGAAGTAGATCGCCGGGTCGTGGTCGCACACTTCGAGCAGTGCCCGCAGGTCGTCCGGGTCGGTGACGTCGGCCTTCCGGTAGGTGGAGGCGTCGACCACGGCCTGCAGTCGCTCAGGCAGCGCCGTGTCGCCGGAAGCGCCCTCGTCCTCCTCGTTCTTCGACGCCTGCGCGTTCTCGAAGGACTCGCGCACCTGCGCCTTCCAGTCGGCGTCGGACAGGTCCTCGACACCGGCCCCGACGAGCTGGACGTCCCAGTCGTCCTTCACCTGGAGCAGGGTCGCGAGGCCGGGCAGGAGCAGGCGCTTGGACAGGTCGCCGCTGGCTCCGAGGATGAGCAGGCTGGTCTGGAGGCTCGACATGCTGCAGACGGTACTCATCGGCCCCGGTGGATGACCGGGCCGCTACGGTGGTGTCATTCCGGCGCGAGGGAGCACCATGAGCAATGGGTACGAAGGGCGACGCCTCCGTGTCGCCGTGGTCGGGACGGGCATGATCGCCGGCGTCCACGCCCGGGCGGCCCGGGCCTCCGGTGCCGAGGTCCTGGGTGTCCTCGGGCGGAACGCCACCCGCTCCGAGCAGGTGGCGGCGCAGCTCGACCTGCCCCGTGGCTACGCCTCGCTCGACGAGGTCATCGCCGATGCCCCCGACGTCGTGCACATCTGCACCCCGAACGACCAGCACCACCCGCAGGCGCTCGCGGTGATCGCGGCCGGCATCAACGTCGTGTGCGAGAAGCCCCTGGCGATCGACCCCGCCCAGGCCGCCGAGCTCGTCGCCGCCGCTGCCGACGCCGGTGTCGTGGCCACGGTGCCGTTCGTGTACCGCTACCACCCGATGGTCCGCGAGATCCGGTCGCGCATCGCCGACGGGGAGCTCGGCCGGCTGCTCGCGGTGCACGGCCACTACCTGCAGGACTGGATGCTCGACGAGGACGCCTCGAGCTGGCGGGTCGACCCGACCTCGAGCGGGCTGTCCCGCGCGTTCGCCGACATCGGCTCGCACTGGTGCGACCTGGTCGAGTTCGTCACGGGTGAGCGCTTCGCCTCGGTGTCCGCGGCGACCGACATCGTCTACCCCACCCGGCCTGCGGCGTCCGGTCCGTCGTTCTCCGGCTCCCCCGACCCGGACCCGGTGGCGGACGCGGCGGAGCGTGCCGAGGTCACCACCGAGGACACCGCCGTGGCGACCTTCCGCACCGCCACGGGCCGCATCGGCAACGTCGTGATCTCGCAGGTCGCGTCGGGCCGCAAGAACCGCCTGTGGTTCGAGGTCGACGGCACCCGCGGCAGCGCGGCGTTCGACCAGGAGCAGCCCGAGTCCGCGTGGTTCGGCAACGAGCGCGGCGCGCAGATCGTCGTGCGCGACCCCTCGCAGGGGTACCCGGACCAGCGCCGGCTGGCGATCGTGCCGGCCGGACACCCGCAGGGGTACCTCGACGCGTTCGCGGCCTTCGTCGCCGACACCTACACCGCGGCCCGCACCGGGGTGGCACCAGACGGAATGCCGACCTTCGCGGACGGCGCCCGCTCCGCCGACATCATCGAGGCCGTGATCGGCAGCGCGGCCGAGACGACCTGGCGGGAGATCCGCTGAAGCTCGACATCGTGGATGTGAACGTCGTGTGACGAGTTGCGACGGGGTCTGGCGAGTCGCCTGTGCGTCTTCGTAGGTTCGACGGCGATGAACACTTCCCACACCACCGGATCCGCCGGTGCGACGACCCGACGGCGTCTCGGCGTCGGCGCGGCCCTCGCCACCGCCGGGGTCCTGGTCGCACTGTCCGTCCCGTCCGCAGCCGTCGCCGCCGAGGGCGACACGACGATCGACATCATCGACGTCAACGACTTCCACGGTCGCATCGAGTCCGAGGGCACCGCCGCCGACAAGGCCGCGGGCGCCGCGAAGCTCGCCGGCGTCGTGCAGTCGTACCGCGAGGCCAACCCGAACACGATCTTCGCCAGCGTCGGCGACAACGTCGGGGCCTCGACCTTCACGTCGCTCATCCAGCAGGACACCCCGACGATCGACGCCCTGAACGCCATGGACCTCGACGTCAGCGCGATCGGCAACCACGAGCTCGACAAGGGCCAGAGCGACCTGACCGGCCGCATCGAGGACCGCGCCGAGTGGCCCTACGTCTCGGCGAACATCGTCAAGGCCGGCACCACGGACCCCGCGTTCACGCCGTACTCCATCGTGGAGAAGGGCGGCGTGAAGATCGGCTTCATCGGCGCCACCACCGAGGACCTCATCCCCGGGCTCGTCAGCCCCGGCGGTGTCGAGGGCCTCGCGATGGCCCCGATCGTCAGCCAGGTCAACAAGTACGCCGAGCAGCTCACCGACGGCAAGGACGACAACGACGAGGCCGACGTGCTCGTCCTGCTCGTCCACGAGGGCGCACCGACGAACGTCCTCGCCGACGCCACCGGCTCTGGTGTGTTCGGCGAGATCACCTCGGGTGTCTCGTCGAAGGTCTCCGCCATCGTCTCAGCGCACACCCACGCGACGTACAACCACTCGATCGCGGGCCCCGACGGCACGAAGCGTCCGGTGATCCAGGCCGGGTCCTACGGCGTGGCCTTCGGGCACCTGCAGCTCACGGTGGACGCCGACAAGCAGCTCACCGGCATCACGAGCGAGGTCAAGTCGGTCAACGGCGAGACCCGTGTGCCGACCGACCCCACCTCGGTGAACGCGGTGGCCGACATCGTGACCGCCGCGAAGGCCGTCGCCGACGTCGAGGGCAGCAAGAAGCTCGGCACGATCACGGGTGACCTGCGTCGCGCCGTGCAGTCCGACCGCACGACCGAGAACCGCGGCGGCGAATCCGTCCTGGGCAACTACGTCGCCGAGGTCCAGCGCAGCGCCACCGAGCGCAACGGCTCACAGGTCGCCTTCATGAACCCCGGCGGACTCCGCACCGACATGATCGCCGCGTCGAGCGGCGCCGGCGACCCGGACGGCACCGTCACCTACAAGGAAGCCGCGCTCGTCCAGCCGTTCGCGAACACCCTGGTCACCGAGGACATGACGGGCCAGCAGATCAAGAACGCCCTCGAGCAGCAGTGGCAGCCGGACGGTCTGCCGCGTCCGTTCCTGAAGCTCGGCGTCTCGGACGGCTTCGCGTACACCTACGACCCGTCGAAGGGCCGTGGCGACCGCATCACCGGGATGACCCTCGACGGCGAGCCGATCGCGCTGACCGACACCCTCAAGGTGACCGTCAACTCGTTCCTGTCGACCGGTGGTGACAACTTCGCCGCCTTCGCGACCGGCACGAACATCGCCGACTCGGGCCAGGTCGACCTGCAGGCCCAGGTGGACTACTTCCTCGCCAACCCGACGGTCACGCCCCCGACCGACCAGCGCGCCGTCGGGGTCACGGTCACGCCGACCCCGTCCGACGGGTTCCAGCCCGGCGACGAGATCGAGCTCGACCTGTCGTCGCTCGTGTTCGGCAGCGAGGACCCCGCGAAGGCCGGCACCGTCTCGGTCAGCGCGGACGGCAAGGAGCTCGCGTCGGCCGCCATCGACCCGACGATCATCGACACGAACGACGAGCAGGGTCGCGCGACCCTGACCGTCACGGTCCCCGACATCGAGGCGCCGGCTGCACGCGCTGCCGCCCGCACCGCCGGGTCCGTTTCGCTCGCCGCCGTGGCGGAGCCGGTCGCCACGACCGACGCACCGCTCGTGGTCTCCCTGCCGGGTGATCAGACCGTCACCCTCGCCGTGACGATCCCGGTCGCCGCGGCGGTCGACCCCACCGATCCGACGGACCCGACCGACCCCACGAACCCGACGGACCCGGCCGACCCGACCCCGGGCACCGGTGGCGGGGTCACCCCCGGCCCCGGCGCGGGAACCGGTGACGACGCCGGCATCGGCGGCGTCGGCGGGACCGATGACGACCCGCGCGCCGGTGGCGACCTCGCCTACACGGGTGCGGACCTGACCGCTCCGGTGATCGCGGCCGGCCTGCTCCTGCTCGCCGGGACCACAGCACTCGTGGTCCTCCGCCGCAACCGTGCACGACGTGCCGCGACGGTCCTGACGGACTGACCCCGCGCCTCCCGAGCGCACACCGCAACGGGCCGCCTCACCATGGTGAGGCGGCCTGTTCGCGTCGGTCAGGAGGCCCGGGGCGCGTCCGGCGCACGCGTCGCGCGAGCTGGCCGCCACGGTTGCTGTCCCATCCCGGTCGAACACTGCGGATCCGCGGATCCACGCGGTACTCTCGGGGTTGTCGCACCGCGACGCGTCGTGCCGGGTCGCTTTCAGCAAGTCGGCGGTGGTTCCGTTCGACAAGACTCCGCGACGCGGGCGTCCTCCGCCTCCAGGGAAACGGCGGAGGGCGCCCACCCTTCCGGGTCAGCGACTCAACTCAGCGGAACAGCTGCTCGGCGATGTACGACCCCTTGCGCGGTGCCGGCGGCACGGCGAACACCGCGGAGCCGATGTGCGAGACGTACTCGTTCAGCCGGTCCGAGGCGCCGAGCTTCCGCTGCAACCGCGTGAAGTGGTCCGGGTCGTTCACGTAGGCGATGAACAGCAGCCCGGCGTCGAGCTGGCCGTACTCGTTGAGCCCGTCGGTGTAGTTGTACGGCCGGCGCAGGATCTTCACGCCGCCGTTCGCCTCGTGTGCGGCGAGGGCGATGTGCGACGTCGCGTCGATCTTCGTCGCACCGTCGTCGTCCTTCGCGTGGAAGTCCGGGGTGGTGTGTTCCTGTCCGCCGGAGAGCGGTGCCCCCTGGATCTTCGTCCGCCCGAACACCCGCTGCTGGTCGCTGACGACGTCGGCGTCCCAGGTCTCGATGTTCATCCGGATCTTCCGCACCACCTGGTAGCTGCCCCCGGCCATCCACCCGGCGTCGCGGTCGAGCCAGACGAACCGGTCGTGGTCGGCGTCGGTCGTGATGTTCCGGGTGCCGTCCTTGAACCCCATCAGGTTGCGGGGCGTGCTCTGGTCCGGCCCGGCCGATGCCCGACCGAAGCCGAGCACGGTCCAGCGGACGGTCGCGGTGCCGCGGGCCATCCGCGCCAGGTCGCGCACCGCGTGGTACGCCACCTGGGGGTCGTCCGCGCAGGCCTGCAGCGACAGGTCGCCGCCGGTCAGGCCCCGCTGCAGGTTGTCGCTCGGCAGCGTCGGGATGTCGGCGAGCGACGCCGGACGCCGGTCGGCCAGCCCGAAGCGCTCGTCGAAGACGCCCGGGCCGAGCCCCACCGTGACGGTCAGGGACGCCGGACCGAGGTCGAGCGCCTCGCCCGTGTCGGCACCGACCCCGTTGCCGTGGGCAGGTTCGACGCTGCCGACGGTCTTGCCGGCCTGCAGCTGGGCGATCGCGGCCGACCAGCGGGCCAGGAGCACCTGCAGCTCGGTCGTCACGGTCGTCGACAGGTCGAACGTCATGTAGACGCAGTGCCGCTGCGGGGTGGTGCTGATCCCGCCCTGTGGCTGTCGTGCCGCGGTGGCGTAGAACGGGTGGCTCGTGGACAGGTCGATCGACTCGTCGCCGTTCGTCGCCGCCGTGAACGGGTTCACGCCGGTCGCCGCGGTGGCGCCGCCGATGCCCGCGGCTGCGCCGACCCCGGCACCGGCCACGGCCAGGCCGGCGCCGAACAGTCCGCGGCGCGAGACGTTCGCCCGGGGTCCCTCGTCCGCCCGGGGTGCCTCGTCCGCCCGGGGTCCCTCGTCCAGCTCGGTCACGCGGTCGCGACCTTCTCGGCCAGGCGGGACAGCGGGTCCTGCAGCGCCTGGATCTGCTGCGAGATCGTGTTCGCGTCGGACTTCTTGGTGGCGGCGTCCCAGCTGGCGAAGCCGCCCAGGTCGTCGGCGTCGCGGTAGCCGTCCATCAGCGTGTTCGTGGCGTCGAACTCCTTGGCGATCTGCTTCGTCAGGGTCGGGTCGAGCTTGGTCAGCCCCGGCTTCAGGTACGCGAAGGCCTGGCGGGCACCCTCGACGTTGGCGGCGAGGTCGACCAGGTCGATGTGGCTGTACGCCTCTTCCTCGCCGGTGATCTTGTTCGACTGCACCTCTTCGAGCAGCCCGGCGGCACCGTTGGCCAGGTCCTCCGGCTTGTAGTCGAGCGTCGGCACGAGCTTCGCGAGCAGCTGGACGTCCTCGGTCAGGTCCGCGGCGGTCTGCTTCGTCGACGCGGTGATCTTCCCCGCCTGGAACAGGTCCTTCTCGACGGCGTGGAACCCGCTCCAGCCGACGGCCGGGTCGAGGTTCGAAGCGCGCATGTCGATCAGGTAGTCGAGGTTGCCCGCGTTGTCGGTGGCCTTGAAGCCCTTCTTGACGAAGCCGTCGACGTCGCTCTCGACGTGCTCGTAGAACGGACGGGCGTTCGCGTAGTCGGTCTTCGCCGCGTCGAGGTCGCCGGCGTCGATGTGCTTCTGCAGCTGCTCGACCGCGGCGACCATGTCGGTCACCTGGCCGTCGACGTAGGTCGCGTAGCCCTTCGTCCCGTCACGGAGCAGCGTCGAGGCGCTGCTGTTCGCGGTGGACGCAGCCTTGCCGGTGACGGTGAAGTCCGTCAGCTCGGTCTCGGCACCGGGGCAGTACACCTGGTACTTCCCGCCGGTCAGCGTGGCGGTGAACCGGACGGGGTCGAGGCCGGGTGCCAGGTTCTCCTTCTCGCCGAGGATCCGCTGGTCCTGCAGCAGCTCGACCTCGGTGATCGCGGTCGACGACTCGTTCTTCACCGTGAAGGTGACGGGGCCCGCGGGGACCTTCGTCGCGGACACCGCGCAGGCGTCCTGCCCGTCGTTGGTGAGCGTGACGGTGACGCGGGAGACCTTCGCGTCGGTGCCGGAGCCGCCGGTCTCGGCGGACCCGCCGGAGCATCCGGAGAGTGCGAGGGCGGTGACGACGCCGAGGGCGCCCAGGGTGATCAGGGGTCGGACGGGCTTACCGAAGGACATGGTCGGTGCTCCTTGCAGGGTCCGCGGCCGGAGGGCCACGAGCGGGGACGGGTTCGGGGGTGCGGGTCGTGGGGAGCCGCCGACGGCGGCGGTCACGCAGCGCCAGCAGCGCCTGCGCGGCGGCAGCGATGCCGAGGGCGATCGGCAGCCAGGCCTTCCAGAGCAGCAGGTCGGCTGACCGGGCGTCGGCCGCGGCCACCGAGGCGGCCGACCGCTCGACGCGGGCGTCGGGGACGGACCAGACGGTGCGGTCCAGGGTCGTGGTGCGTGCGGACGGGAGGCCCCCACCGCTCAGCGTCAGCACCTCGCGTTCGTCGCGGGTGGCGTCCAGGACCCCACCCCGGACCGTCCACAGGGTCACGGTGTCGCGGACGGCCCAGCGGGCCGCGAACGGGCCGGGGTTCGTCGACGGGGAGACCCCGACGGGCAGTCGGCCGAACAGTGTGACGAGGTCGTCGAGGGTCAGCCTCGACGGACGGTCGGCACCACTCCCCTGCGCACCGGTTCCGTCCTGCACGACGCGCCACCGGTCGGCGGCCACGCCCGCGCGGGTGACGCGGCGGTGGGCCGACGTCGGCAGGGTGAGACGGGCCTCCTGGCCGGTTCCGGTGCCGGCCACGCGGAGGACGCCGGACGCACCGTCGACGCTGGCCGAGACGGAGCTGGCGTCACCGCTGACCGCGGTCGTGCGGGGCAGGTCCGCCCCGCCCGTCGGCACGGCGACCGCGAGTGCCGCTGCGGCGACGGCGAGTGCGCCGGCGACGACGGCGCGCACCCGGGGCACGCGGTCCGGCGACGGACGCCAGGCGCGCGGCCACAGGGTCAGGGCCAGTACCGGGACGACGTAGAGGACCCAGCCGAGCACCTCGATGACCCGTGGGTCCGGCGGGATGCCGAGCACGCCGGTGACCAGCGCGCCCTGCACCGAACCGTTCGGGGCGAGCCACGACAGGTCGACGGTGCGCTGCTGGCCGATGACGATCCAGCCGGCCTCGTGCGCGCGGCGGAGGACGGTCAGCACCAGGCCGCCGGCGACGAAGACCAGGAAGACCCCGGTGCCGGTGAAGAACCGCGACAGGTTGAGGCGGACGCCACCGGTGTAGATACCGAAGCCGACGACGACCGCGGCGGCGATGCCGATCACGGCGCCGAGCGCGGCGAGGCCGGTGTCCGACGACGCCTGGAACGTGGCGAGGAGGAACACCGAGGTCTCGAAGCCCTCCTTCAGGACGGCGAGGAACGCCATGCCGGCGAGCGCCCAGGCGGTGCCGCGGCCGAGCGCGGCGGTCGCACTCGCTTCGAGGTCGGCGGTCAGGGTGCGCGCGTGCGTGCGCATCCAGACGATCATGCCCGTGACGAAGACGACGGCGACGATGCCGATGACCGCCTCCATGCCCTCCTGCTGCGCCTGCGGCAGCGCTTGCTCGACGGCCTGCAGCCCGAAGCCGACGGCGATGCTGAGCAGCACCGCGAGCCCGACGCCCGACCACATCGGGGCGAGCGGGACGCGGTTGCGACGCAGGAACGCGGCGATGATGCCGACGATGAGCGTGGCTTCGAGGCCTTCACGGAGACCGATGACGAGAGTGGCGAGCATGACGAAGGTGAGGCTAACCTAACCGCGGATCGGCCCGCCAGTCGTGCGACGTGATGTTTGATGGTTCTCATGAACCTGCTGTCCGTCGACGGCCTGGCGTCGGTCACGAACGTGCTCGACCTCGCCGGGGTCTTCGCGTCCGCCCTGCTCGGCGGCTCCATCGCCCGCGCGATGGACTTCGACCTGTTCGGGTTCCTGGTCGTCGGGTTCGTCTCCGGACTCGGTGGCGGGATGCTCCGCGACACCCTGCTGCAGAACGGGCCGCCCGTCGCACTGGTCGACCCGCTGTACGTGCCGGTCGCCGTCGCCGGGGCGCTCATCGCGTTCCTCGTGTCGTTCTCCGAGATCACCTGGGACCGCCTGTTCACCGTGCTCGACGCCGCCGTGATCGGGTTCTGGGCGGTGGTCGGCGTGCAGCGGACCTACGACGCCGGCCTCGACTGGCCCGCCGCGATCATCATGGGGACCATCACGGCGGTCGGTGGCGGGGCCATGCGCGACCTGCTGCTGCGACGGGTGCCGGCGGTGTTCGGCGGGAACGCGCTGTACGCCACCGTGGCCGTCGCCGCGTCGGCCACGATGGTGATCGCCTCGGCCCTCGGGTCACCCTCGATCGGCATCCTGCTCGCGATCACCCTGTCGCTCGGGCTCCGCTGGGGCGCGGTCCGCCGCGGCTGGGGACTGCCGAACGGTCGTGACTGGCAGCCGAAGTCGACCCTGGGTTCGCTGCTCCGGCGCGGTCGGAGCCTGCGACCGGACGCGCTCCGACTGCTCCGTCGACCGGGGCGTCGGACCGGTGCCGGCAGTGTCCGGGAAGAGCACGAGGACTGAGGGGCTGTCATCCGCGGCTCCGCGACGGTACGATCAGTACCGCCGGGTATCGTCCTGGTGGTTCTGCCGGTGCGATCCCGGTGAACGCTGTCCGCACAGCACCGACGCGACCCGAACGCGGCGGTTCCGAGCAGACGTGGGGATGGGGGCTTCGCTGATGCCGCGCGGGATCAGACGCGCGGCGCGGCAGGTCTCCTCCACGATGCTCTCCCCGACGACCACCAGCACAGGTCGGAGCACCAACCGATGAGCGACGACGCTTCCCCCGCCCAGCGCATCCCGCGCGCCGAGGTCCGAGAACGCCTGCTCGCCGCCGGTGCGGCCGTCTTCGCCGAACAGGGGGTCCACGGCGCCCGGCTCGACGAGGTCGCTGCGCGCGCCGGGTTCAGCAAGGGTGCGGTCTACTCGAACTTCTCGTCGAAGGAAGACCTGCTCGGGCAGGTCATGCAGCGGTCCACCAACGTGGTGCTCGGCTCCCTGCGGCAACTCGTGCACGCCGACATCGACTCCGTCGACGTCGGGAACGTCCTGCGCGTCGCGTTCGGTCAGAACGACCAGAGCGAACAGTTCGCGCTGCTGTCGACGTTCCGCGGGTACGCCGTCCGACACCCGGAGTTCCTGCCCGAGTTCATCCGGCAGCGCCGGGTGCTGCAGGACGGCGTGCTCGAACTGGTGCGGCTGTGGCTCGGTGGCCACCCCGAAGTCGACGTGGGCATGACGCCGGAGGAGCTCGCGAACGTGCTCATCGCGGCGAACGTCGGCCTGGTGTTCGACGCGCCGGCGCTACCGGGGGTCAACCCGGGCGAGCTGGTCGCGACCCTGCTCGAGGCGGTCATCCGCCGGCGCTGACGCTGCCGCGGCCGCGGCCCGCGGCCCGCGGCCCGCGGGCGGGCGCGGCGGTCGGGCTCGGCGGTCGGGGCTTCGCACCGTGCGAGGTTCGCGACCCCGTACCCGCTCAACCGCCCCGTGCACGCCTACAGCCCCGCACCGAGCCACCAACCACGCACCACCCGACGAACCCCGCACCGTGCAACATCCGCCGGGCCATCGCCTAACGGAGCCCGCACCGTGCGAGGTTCGCAACCCCGTACCCCCTCAACCGCCCCGTGCACGCCCACAGCCCCGCACCGAGCCACGAACCACGCACCACCCGACGAACCCCGCACCGTGCAACATCCGCCGGGCCATCGCCTAACGGAGCCCGCACCGTGCGAGGTTCGCAACCCCGTGCCCGCTCAACCGCCCCGTGCACGCCTACAGCCCCGCACCGAGCCACCAACCACGCACCACCCGACGAACCCCGCAGCGCCCGACGAACCCCGCACCGTGCGAGGCTCGCACCACGCGCCCGCGCCGGCGTCAGGCCGAGCGACGATCCCGACGGCGGGGCTTCGGCCCGTCGTGGGACCAGGCGGACGACGGCAACAGGCTCGGTGGCAGCAGCCGCGACCGCACGACGCGCACGCTCGGCACCGACTCGTCGAGGGCGACACGGGCCTGTCGGACGTGGCTGCCCAGCGCCGCACCGTCCGCCGATGCGGCCCCGTCGGCGGCGAAGCGCTCACGGTCGACCGCGTCGACGGCGGCCTCCAGGTGCGGCACGACCGACGCGGGCAGTCCGGGCCGCAGGCGTCCGAGCACGGCTCGGGCAGTCCGGGCCACGGCGGCGGCGTCACCCGGCGGCGCGAGGCCCGGGGCGTACCCGTGGTCGGCGACGTCGTCGAGCAGTTCCCGCCACGCCTGCACGGCAGGTGACCGACCGGCGGCGATCGCCGACAGCCGGGAGCGGCGACGAACGGCACGCACGAAGCCCGGGGCGACCAGGACCGCGAGCACGAGCAACAGGCCCACCAGCAGACCGACGGGGCCACCGCCGCCGCCGGTGCTGGACGCACCCGCAGCGCCCGGAACCGGGGACTCCGACGGAGTCGACGACGCCGACTCTTCCGCCGGGGTGGTCTGCTCGGGCGCCGGCAGCGGGGTCTCCGGCGCCGCTGCCGTCGGGGAGGCCGAGGGTTCTTCGGACGGAGCGGCCTCGTCGGAGTCGGGCGTCGGCTCGAACGCGACCCAGCCGGCGCCCTTGATGTACAGCTCGGGCCACGAGTGCAGCTGCCGGTTCGACACCGCGTACTCGCCGTCGGGCTGCGGCGACCCGGCCCGGTACCCCACCGCGATGCGCGAGGGGATGCCGAGCGTCCGGGCCATCACGGCCATCGCGGACGAGAAGTGCACGCAGTACCCGTCGCGGACGCGCAGGAACGTCGAGACGACGTCCATGCTGTCACCGTCGTAGCCCTGCTCCACCGGAGCGGTCTCGGAGTACGTGAACAGGTCGCTGCGGAACCACTGCTCGAGCGCCCGTGCCCGGCCGTAGTCGTCGGTCGCGGCTGCGGCGACACGGGTGGCGGTGGACGAGATGTTCGCCGGCAGGTCGTCGGGCAGGGCGAGGTCGGTGCGGAGCTGCTCGCGGCTGGGCTCCCGGAAGCCACGGCCGTCGGAGCGCGCGAGCACCCCCGAGGCGGCGACCGCGTCGAGGTAGTCGTTGGCGAAGGTCGAGGCGCCGTACGCCTCGTACATCGCACCCCGGGCCGTCGCGGCGCCGGTCGACCGGACGGTGCTCGAGTTCCCCATCCAGCGCCACTGCGACAGGTCGAGGTTGGTGGACTGCGACTCGATCGAGACCGCACCTGACGGCACCGGCAGGTAGGTGCTCGACAGCCCGGTGATCCGGACCGTCACGTCGCCGCGGCTCGCCAGGCGCGGGTTGACGCCCTCGGCCCACTGCTGTTCGTCGGCGGTGTCGGCTTCGGCCGCGTTCGTCACGGTCGGCACCCAGTCCCCCGTGCCGAACTCGTCCAGGTCGGCGAGCTTGAGGTACTCGGGCTGCCCGTCCGACGAGCGGTACCGGAAGACCTCGAGCTCGCTCGGGCGGCGCAGGTCGTTGCCGAGTTCGAGCAGCGTGCCGGGCCGTCCGGGCTGGATCGGGGACTGGATCGCACCGGTGACACCGGACAGCCAGCTGGCGTTGAGCGGCACGATCGTCGGCAGTCCGATGGCGACGACGAGCCCGATGGCACCGACGACGGCGGCGGGCAGTGCGCGCTGCACGGGGCGCACCGACAACCACAGCAGGGCAAGGAACGCCACCGACGTGGCGATGACGAGCGGGGTACCGGCGGGCTGGCCGGTGATGACGCCCGGCACGATCAGGATCACCAGGGCCGGGGCCGCGGCGAGCGACGGGATCCGCGCGATGGCGGCGAGGAACAGTGCGACCGCCGCCACCCACCCGATCGACGCCGTGACCACGAGCCGGATCGCGTCGGTCTGTGGCAGGGGTGCCGGGTTGAGGCGGATCGCGGCGAGCGTCTGCCCGAGGGCCCCGTCGGCGTCGAGCCACCCGAGCGGCTGGATGTCGTTGACCAGGGCGGCGGCGCACGAGCAGGCGATGACCGTGCCGACCAGGACGACGAAGCGGATGCCGGGCGTCTGCCGGCGCACCGCGAGCATCACCGCGACGAGCACGGCGACGACGACGACACCGGACACCCACCAGGCGATGCCCTGCACGAGCGGCCGGATGGCGAGGGCGGCGAGGAGCACGGGCACCGGCGCGAGGGCGACGACCCAGGCGCTCGGGACGTCACGCAGGTCGTCCCGCTCCAGGATCTCGCGCACGTCCACGCGGCCACGCACCGGTGCGGTCGCCCCGGTCACCGCGCTGCTCCGGACGGAGTCGCACCGGCGACCGGCACCACGAGGGTCCGCCAGCCACCGCGGTCGAGGATGCCCCGGACGGCAGGGTCCGGCGGCACGATGGTCGCCAGGATGCCGCGGCTCGACCCACTCGTCGCACTGACGAGCTCGGCGGCTTCCTCCGCGGTGCAGGTACCGGTCACGACGGCGGTCATCCCGTGCACGTCGCGGCCGCGGACCTCGGGCAGGACGTCGGTGACTTCGCGGGCATCGGAGCGGAGCCGGACGTCGGCGAGCCCGACGAGCACGTCGGTGAGCCCGCCGACGTCGCCCGCGT
Source organism: Curtobacterium sp. MCBA15_007 (assembly GCF_001864905.1). Classification (NCBI taxonomy): domain Bacteria; kingdom Bacillati; phylum Actinomycetota; class Actinomycetes; order Micrococcales; family Microbacteriaceae; genus Curtobacterium; species Curtobacterium sp. MCBA15_007. The sequence goes on along the minus strand of NZ_MJGM01000056.1, from coordinate 17,922 downwards.
GCCGGGTCGCGCCTTCGGGGCCGTCGAACACGAGCACGACGCGGGAGGTCCGGGCGGCGAGCGCGCGGGCGACACTGGCGGCCACCACCACGGCGTGCTCGAAGGCCTGGTCACCGCCCAGGTCGGAGAGCTCCGCCAGGTCTTCCCGACCGAGGCGCTGGTAGGACTCGCGCCGGACGTCGAGCGCGATCACGGCCTCGGGCGGCTGGGCCTGCGTGGTCTGGCGGACGTGGAGTTCCCCGCGGCGCGCACTCTGGGCCCAGTGCACCCGGCGGATCGGGTCACCCGGTCGGTACGGACGGAGTTCGCTGTCGTCGGCCGAACCGCCCTGTCCGACCCGGCCCTCGTCGGCGGAGACGGCACCGGCGAGCGCTCCGGCGTCGATCGCACCAAGCGGCGCCGAGGCCGGCACGACGACGATCTCTTCGGCCGCGACGACGGGACGGTCGATCCGGAGCAGGCCGAAGGGGTCCTCGACCCGGATCGTGACGGGCCCGACCAGCGAGCGGCCGCGGTGCATCGCGAGCGCTTCGACGTCGAGCACCGCCGGCGGCAGGCCCGGTCCGACCTCGGCGTAGGTCTCCGCCTCGGCCAGGCTGGCGAAGGCGTCCTCGAGCTGTTCGCGGACGAGCAGCGTCGCCCGCGGCCCGAACGGCAGGCTGGTGCCGCCCAGGGTGATGCGTTCGCGGTAGACCTCGCCCACCTGCACGATCGCCCGGGCGGTGCTGCGGCTGCCTCGCAGCGGGGTCGCGACGACGAACGCCATGACGATGCCGAGCACGACGAGCACGAGCAGCAGGAGCCCTGCCGTGACCGCGACGCTCGTGGAGCCGACCAGGCCGCCGCCGACCAGGCCGATGCCGACCGCGATGACCGTCCAGCCGCGGACCGTCGGACGCGGGAACGGGGTCCGGCGTGCCAACGAGAGCCCGCGGCGACCGAACCGGGCGGCCGTGGACCGCGCGGCACCGACGCGTCGCAGCAGCGACGGCGGTGCCGGTGGACGCGCCATCAGGAGCGGACGGGGGTGGCCGTGAACGGGATGGCGGTGTCCGAGACGATGCGGACAACGATCTCGCGCACGGTGTCCTCGCCGGTGCCGCCGAGCCCACGGGCGACCGGCACGAGCCGGTGTGCGAGGACGATCGGGGCGAGCGCTGCGACGTCGTCGGGGGTGACGAACGGCCGGCCGGCCAGCGCAGCGTGCGCACGCGCGGCCTGCGCGAGGTGCAGCGTCGCACGGGGGCTCGCACCGAGCACCAGGTCGGGGTGCGTGCGCGTCGACCGGACGATCGCGATGATGTACGCCTCGACGTCGGGGGCGATGTGCACGTGGGCCACGGTCTCGATGATCTGCCGCAGGGTGGTGACGTCGACGATCGGCCGCAGGCGCGACAGCGGGTCGCTGCCGCCGCGGTTCGCGAGCATCTGCCGTTCGGCGTCGACGCTCGGGTAGCCCATCGCGATGCGCGCCATGAAGCGGTCGCGCTGGGCTTCGGGCAACGGGTACGTGCCCTCCATGTCGATGGGGTTCTGCGTCGCGACGATCATGAACGGACGGTCCAGCTGCCGCGTCACGCCGTCGACGGTGACCTGCGACTCGGCCATCGCCTCGAGCAGGGCCGACTGGGTCTTCGGGCTGGTGCGGTTGATCTCGTCGCCGATGACGACGTTCGCGAACACCGGGCCGGGCGAGAACCGGAAGGTGCCGGACGACTGGTCGAAGATGTTCACGCCCGTGACGTCGGACGGCAGCATGTCGGAGGTGAACTGGATGCGGTTCACCGACCCGCCGACCGAGGCGCCGAGCGCCTTGGCGAGCACGGTCTTGCCGACCCCGGGGACGTCCTCGACGAGCAGGTGCCCCTCGGCGAGCATCACCGTCAGGGCGGTTCGGATGGCTTCCGTCTTGCCGTCGATCACCGTGGCGACGGAGGCCACGATGTCGTCGCCCACCGATCGCACGTGTTCGAGCGGGAAGGCGGGGTCGGTCGGTTCCGGCACGCAGGGCTCCATCGTCACAGGACAGGTGTCGTGCATGCTACCCCGGCCCGGTGACAGCACCCGGCACGGGTGCACCGGCTGGTCGTTCCGCGCACCGGTGGCCGATCCGCGCAGGGTGCGGCCGGGAGGCACGGCGCACCACGAGCGGATCCGTCACCCGGTGTGCGGAACGGTTCACGGGCCTCCAGGCGGTGTGCGGGTCTGCCGCCGGACGGTCAGGCCCGGTGCGGCAGTGCCGCGTCCGCGGCGCGCAGCACGCGCGCGGCGACCGCGACGCCGTCTTCGCGCCCGAGCTCGGTGTCCTCGTGCTCGATGTTCACCCACATGTCCGGGTCGATCGCGCGCAGGGCCTCGAGGAACGTCGTCCAGTACGCCTCGTCGTGGCCCTTGCCGAGCGCGACGAAGTCCCACGCCGACGGCTTCGGCCACTCGTTCGCCCACTCGTCGCCGCCCAGGTTCGTGCGTGGCTCGTCGGTCGACAACCGGCGGAACGAGTTGTCGAGCACGCCGTTGATCGCCGCGTGCGGGTTGATCCGGACGTCCTTCGCGGCGGCGTGGAAGACCAGCGGGCCGAGGTCGCGGGCGACCGCCACCGGGTCCATGTGCTGCCAGAACAGGTGTGAGGCGTCGAGCTCGACCCCGACGTTCGTCAGCCCGCCGCGTTCGACGAGCTCGCGGATCGTCGCCGGGTTGAACACCAGGTTCTGCGGGTGCAGCTCGAGCGCGACCTTCACGCCGTGCTCCCGGGCCAGGGCGTCGATCTCCTGCCAGAACGGCACCGCGACGTTCCACTGGTGTTCGAGGACGTCGAGCGCGGCCGAGTTCCACGCGTTCACGATCCAGTTCGGCCGCGTCCCGCCGGGCTCCCCCGCCGGCAGGCCGGACATCGTGACGACGCGGTCCTGTCCGAGGCGGGCCGCGAGGCGGATGCTGCGGCGGACGTCCTCGGCGTGGGCGGGACCGATCGCGGGGTCGGGGTGCAGCGGGTTGCCGTTGCAGTTGAGGCCGGCGATCGAGACACCCGTCCCCGCGAACTGCGCGAGGAAGGCGTCACGGGCTGCGTCGTCGACCAGGATCGCGTCGAGGTCGGGCACGTGCACCGGGGGCAGGAAGCCGCCGGTGTTCAGCTCGATGCCGGTCAGGCCGTTGGCCGCGATGACCCGGAGTGCGTCGGCGAGGGGCCGGTCGTGCAGGATCGCGTTGTAGAGACCGAGCTTCATGCCGTCACTGCTTCCTTGATCGTCTCGGTGGTGCCCCCGGCCGCGGCGGACCGTGCCACCGCGTCGAGGACCTCCATGTTGTGCACGCCGTCGTCGAACGTGGCGTTCGCGGGCAGGGCGTCGGGTACGTCGCCGGACAGCCCGGCGACCTCGTCGAGGAACGCCCGCGCCTGGTACTCGAACATCTGGTTCTGCCCCCAACCGACGCCCGGGGCGTCCATCGCCATGCCGCCCGCGACGTAGGGGTGGTCCGGGCCGAGCACGACCTGGCGGTACCCGCCCGTACGCGAGCCGTCGGACTGCAGCGCGAGGCCGATCTCGGAGGCGCGCTCCTGGTCCCACCGGGCGGCCCCGCGCTCGCAGAACACCTCGATGACGAGTCCGTTCGGATGCCCGGCCGCGACGCGGGAGGCCTCGAGCGACCCGACGACCGTGCCGTCACCGAAGCGTGCACTGAACGTGGCGTAGTCGTCGTTCCCGACAGCCGCGGTCGCACCGGTGAGCGGGACCGCCTGCCCCCGCAGGGCGTGTCCGGCGGCCACGGGTCGCTCGGTGATCGACGTGGTGAACGTCCCACCGCTGACGCTCCGGACCGGTCCGGCGAGGAACTCGGCGACGTAGGACAGGTGCGAGCCGACGTCGGCGAGCGCCCCGGACCCGGGCTCCCCCGCGAAGCGCCACGAGAACGGGACGTCGGGCGAGGCGCCGTAGTCGGTCCAGTACCGACCCGAGACGTGCAGGACCCGGCCGAGCGTGCCGTCCTCGACGAGCTCCTTGATGGCCGCGAGCCCGGGAGCGCGACGGTAGGTGAAACCGATGCGGCCGAGGACTCCGCGCTGCTCGGCCTCGGCAGCGGCGGACGCCATGGCGCGGGCGTCGTCGAGCGAGTCGGACAGCGGCTTCTCGCACAGCACGTGCTTGCCGGCGGCGAGCAGCCCCTCGACGATCTCGCGGTGCAGCGTGTTCGCGACGACGACGCTCACCACGTCGATGTCGTCCGCTGCCGCGATGGCCCGCCAGTCGGTGTCGTGCCGCTCGTAGCCGAAGCGCCGTGCGGCCTCGGCGGCGAGGGGCTCGTACACGTCGCCGACCGAGACGAGCCGGACCGGCGGCAGCGTCGAGGTGAAGAGGGAGGGTGCGTTCCGCCACGCAGCCATGTGGGCCTTGCCCGCCATGCCCGCGCCGATGACGGCGACGCCGATGCTGTCGCTCATGTTCTCTCCTTCGAGAAGGTCGCTGAATCCGATTCTGGAACGTTCCAGAACATGTCGGTAGACTGTAGCCGCACCAGCCCATGTCCTGTCAAGCACCGTGCCGGAAAGGCTCAGCGTGACCCCTCGCCCGCCGACGATCATCGACGTCGCCGCACGCGCGGGCGTCTCGAAGTCCCTGGTGTCGATGGTGCTGCGCGACGACCCCGGAGTCTCCCCCGCCCGCCGCTCCGCGGTGCTCGCCGCCGTCACGGAGCTCGGCTACCGCCCGAACCGCGCCGCCGCCATCCTCGCCGGCACCCGGACCCGCACCATCGGCGTCATCGTCGACGACTTCCGGAACCCCTGGTACGTCCCGATGCTCGACGGCATCCGCGAGGCCCTCGCCCCGCACGGACTCCGCCTCACCCTCGCCGACACCCGCGCCAACGCCCACCTCGGCTCCTCGCCGTTCGACGACCTGGTCTCCCTGCGGGTCGACGGCGTGGTGCTCGCCGCCGAGGGCTTCCCCGACGTCGTCGTCCCCGCGGACACCCCGGTCGTGGTCGCCGGTGCGCGTGAGGACGTCCCAGGCGGACTCGACGTGGTCGCCTCCGACGAAGCGGCCGGCGGACGGCTGGCAGCGGATCACCTGATCGGGCTGGGTCACCGCCGCATCGTCCACGTGACCGGCTCGGGAGGCCCGGCTGCGCTCCGCCGGGACGCCACCGTCGCGCAGCTGGTCGCGTCGGGCATCGAGCCGCTGGTCTCCGGCTCCGGCCCCACCTCGGAAGCCACCGGCTACGAGGGCACGCGGCTCGCACTCCGGGAGCACCCCGACCTGACCGCGGTGTTCGCCGCGAACGACGTCATGGCGATGGGTGCGATCGCCGCCGTGCAGGAAGCCGGACTCCGCGTGCCGCAGGACGTCTCGGTGATCGGCAACGACGAGACCCCGCTCGCCGCGTCACCCCTGCTTCGCCTGACGACGGTCGACCCGCACAACGACGAGGTGGGGCGCCTGGCGGCTGCGCGGTTGGTGGAGCGGATCGGCGCGGCTGCGGGAGCCCCGGCGGGTCCCATCCGGACGCTCGTGCCGCCGACGCTCGTGGTCCGGTCGACGACGGGGCCGCCGCGCGCCTGATCGCGCTCGAGCCGCGGAACCTGGTTCCGGCGGGGTCGACCGCCGTGCGAGGCGCCCGGGAATGACGAAACCCCGGTCCGCTCGGACCGGGGTTTCGTCATGCTGTTCGTACAGTGCGGAGACGGAGGGATTTGAACCCTCGGTCCCCTCAAAGGGGACTCCACCTTAGCAGGGTGGTGCACTCGGCCGGACTATGCGACGTCTCCAAGCACTCTCGCGAGCGCTCCGACCACCATACAGGAGGACCGCGCCAGTCTCGACCCGACGCACGCCCGCGCGTGGCTCGGGCCGGACAGCGCGGTCCCCCGAAGTGGGGACACATCGGGGTTGTCGGGGCGTACCCCACTGCATAGCATCGTCGGGACGCGGCAATCACGTTCCGGGGTTCGTCCCCGTCGTCGCGACACAGCACCCGACGTCGTTCTCCGCGCGGGCGCGGCGCGCCCGATCGCGTGGTGCCCGACGGGGAGCGACTTCCCCGGGGGCGCGGCCCACCACCGCGCCCCCGTTCCTGCGTTCGGGGGCAGGCAGCTACCGAGCCGAGACTCGTCCCCGCGGACAGTCCACGGGCGTTGAAGGCCGCAAAGAGTCCGCCCGACCGAGACTCGGGGCCAGCGAGGGCCCGCCCCGCGCCTCAGTACCCGAACGCCTTGGAGCAGGTCTGCTGGTCGGCTGACTGGCCCTCGAGTCCGTCGATGGTCTCGGGCGTCGCCGAGGGGGTGCGGGGCGCAGCCGACGACGGTGCTGCCGGGGTCGCGGGCGTCGCCGGCTTCGGCGCAGCCTCCGGAGACGACGGTGCAGCGGTCGGCTGCGTCGGACCCGTCTGCGTCGGACTCGTCTCCGACCCGATGCCCGTGCTGTCCGCCCCGAGCGAGAACGACTGGTCGGCCTTGATCTTCGCGAACAGCTGGTCGGCCAGGTACGTCGTCGGCTGGACCTTCCCGGCGTAGACCCCGGTGCCGCCCGTGGTGCCCGGGTACTGCACGAAGTTCACCTGCGCCAGCGGCAGGTCGCGGAGCGCCAGACCCATCTGCACCATCGTCCCGATGTCGTTCAGGCTCTGGGACAGCTGCATGTTCGACGCCGCCGCCCGGGCCAGCTTGTACAGGCGGGCGGGCGAACCGAGGGTGTCGTTCGACTTCACGGTGCGGAGCAGCGACGACAGGAACACCTGCTGGCTCGAGATCCGGGCGAGGTCCGACCCATCGCCCACGCTGTGCCGGGTGCGCAGGAACGCCAGGGCATCGTCACCCTGCAGCGTCGAGGTGCCGGCGGGCAGGTTCAGCCCCGTGTACGAGTCGGTGATCGGCTGGGCGACGCAGACCGGCACGCCGCCGATCGCGTTCGACATCTCGATGACACCCTTGAACGACACCGCCGCCGAGTACTGGATGTCGAGCCCGGTCAGCCCGGCGACCGTCTGGGTGACGCAGTTCAGGCCGCCCTCGCCGAACGAGGTGTTGATCGGCTGCGCCGCCATCGCCGGGGCGGTGCCCGTGCCGTCGGTCTTCTTGCAGGCCGGGATCGGTGTGACGAGGTCACGCGGGATGCTCACCGCGGTGGCGTTGGTGTGGTCCGCCGAGACGTGCAGCAGGATGTTGACGTCGTTGAGGGTCGCGTCGCGCTCCCCGAACGCAGCGCTCTGGTCGGGGTCGTTGTCGGTGCCGACGACGAGCATGTTGAAGCCGCCCTTGAAGGCGCTGAGGGGCTTGGGACCACCCTTCGCCTGCGGCGCGGGCTGGCCCTGGATCTCCACCCCGTCACCGAGGTCGTCCGTGACCTGCTTCGCCGCGATCGCCGTGACCGAGACCGAGCTCACGAGCGCCACCGCGACGACGGCGGAGACCGTCTTGGCCACGGTCGCGAGGGGGCTCGAGCGCCGGAGACGTCCGTGCCGTGCGATCCCGGACGCTCGGTTCAAGCGGTGGGATCGGTCGCGGACGTCGTTCACGGGCACTCCTGTCGTCGGTGGACACGCCGGGGACGGCAACCGGTCAAGGCTGCCACGACGTTTCCTGACGATCCGGTGCGAGGTGCACCGGCGATGCTCGGTGAACGGCATCGCGACCAGCGGATCCGCGGCGGTCGGCACGGACCTGAACGGATCCGCAGCCGACGCCGCGTCAGGCCGACACCACCACCCGGAAGCGGTCCGGCAGGGCGATCAGGGCGGTCGAGAGTTCGAGGAGTGCGGCGGCGCAGTCGTCGAGGGCATCGCGGCCGGCGGCGTCCACCGCTCGCTCCACGATCTCGACCCGTCGGCGCCGGTCGACCACGGCGTCGATCCCGTTCGCCAGGGCGACGTCATCGGTGAAGAACATGTCGAGCACGATGCGCTGCGACAGCAACCAGTCGCCGCTCACCGACGATCCGCGGCGCCGCAGGTACCAGGACCCGAGCTCGACGAAGGCACCGGCCTCGGTCCAGCACTCGCGGAGCCACGCCTTGTCGAACCGGTCCTGGTAGCCGACGGCGCTCGACGGAGGATCGGCGAGCATGGTCTGCGCGATCCGGAGGCGCTCGGTCATCTGGTCGACCGACCAGTGCGAGATCACGACCCCGACGTACCGCTGGACGGTCGCCAGCTGGAGCGATTCGAGGGTCACCAGTGCTTCGCGCACAGGCGTCCGCGACACCCGCATGTCCGATGCCAGGGTGTCGAGCCGCAGCCGCTGCCCACGGCGGTACTCGCCCCGCAGGACGTTGTCGAGCAGGCGCAGGAACACCGCGTCGCGCAGCAGGCTGCGCCGCAGGCCGTGGGGATCGAGGTCGCCGGCCGCGGCGCGCATCGGGGTGTGCTCCATCACCCCAGGGTCACGCACGGGCGAAGCCCCCGGGGAGCGGGCGGCCGCTGTCGTGGATGATCGTCGCCGGTGTCGGACTGTGGAGGAGTGCCATGCAGGCACAGTGACAGCGCTGCGGCGGCGGCGCTAAACACTCTGCATACAGAATGTCAGGCCGTCGCCACCGTGCTCACTTCCGGTCGGACTTCGCATCCCCGGTGAGCACCGAGAGCGGTTGGGTGACGTCCTCCAGCCCCTTCCGCGCGGCGTCGACCCCGAAGATCAGGGCCACCACGCCGCCACCGATCATCACCGCGGATCCGAGCAGGTACCCCCAGAACAGCGGCTCCCGCGACGACCCGTCCCCGATGAAGGCACCGTAGACGGCCGGGGCGACCGCACCGAAGATCTGCGCCAGGGCGAAGAAGTACGAGATGGCCTGCGACCGCAGCTCGAGCGGGAAGATCTCGCTGACCGTCAGGTACGCACTCGACGCACCGGCCGAGGCGAAGAAGAACGAGACGCACCAGAAGGCGACCTGCACCGTGGCCGAGATCGCGTCGGCCCGGAACAGGAACGCCGACGTGGCGAGCACGAGCCCGGACACCAGGTACGTCAGGAAGATCATCTGGCGACGACCCCAGGTGTCGAAGAAGCGCCCGAGGATGATCGGCCCGAGCAGGTTGCCGATCGCGAACGGGAAGAAGTAGACCGCCGTCTCCGCTGTCTTCAGGCCGAAGAAGTTCGTCAGCACGAGCGCGTAGGTGAAGAAGATCGCGTTGTACAGGAACGCCTGCGTGATCATCATCGTCGCGCCGACGAGCGTCCGCGTCGGGTACTGCTTCAGCAGCACGCGCGCGATGGTCAGGAACCCGACGCGGTCGGTCGGTGTGACGGTCATCGCCTTCGACTGGTCGACCTCGGGCAGCGGTTTGCCGGTCGCCTGCTCCACCGACGCCTCGATGCGGGAGACGGTGGCCTCGGCTTCTTCCTGACGTCCGTGCGTCATCAGCCACCGCGGACTCTCCGGGATGTGCCGGCGCAGGAAGATGATCGCGATGCCGAGCACCGGGCCGAGGAAGAACCCGATGCGCCAGCCGATGTCCTCGGCGAAGTACGACGTGTCGAGCAGGTAGATGTTCGCGAAGGCGCCGAGTGCCGCGCCACCCCAGTACGTGCCGTTGATGGCGATGTCGACGTGCCCGCGGTACTTCGCGGGGATGAGTTCGTCGATCGCGGAGTTGATCGCCGCGTACTCGCCACCGATGCCCAACCCCGCCACGAACCGGAAGGCCGCCAGGAACCAGAAGTCCTGCGCGAGGCCCGCGATGCCGGAACCGATCAGGTAGATGGCCAGCGTCAGGATGAACAGCTTGCGGCGGCCCAGCCGGTCGGACATCCGCCCGAACACCAGGGCGCCGACGACCTGCCCGACCAGGTAGATCGTGCCGAGCAACGTCACCTGTTGCGTCGACAGGTTCAGGTCGGCCTGGAACCCGGCGTTCGAGACGATCTGGATCTCGAGACCGTCGAGGATCCAGGACACGCCGAGTCCGACGACGACGCTCCAGTGGAACCGGGTCCACGGCAAGCGGTCCATCCTGGCGGGCACCAGGCTCTTGATGGTTGCGTTCGCGCTGCTCACGAAAGGGGACCGTACGCCGAGATCGCCGAGGTGGTTCAGATGCGGTACGAGCAACCGGGGGCGGAGCCGGATCCCCCTACTTCGAATCCGGCTCCGTCGCCGGGATCTCAATGATCGCAAGTGCGATGGAAACCCACAAGCGGACGGACGGGAGGCCCGTGGCGGGGCCCGCCACGGGCCTCCCGTCCGACAAGGCGTAACGTCCAGAACGTGACCCGACCTGACATCCGCACGGTCGGCGAGCTCCGCACCTCTGGTCACGTCCAGAAGACGGTCCGCGCCGAGATCCGCGACAACCTGCTCACCGCCCTGCGCCAGGGCACCGATCCGTGGCCCGGCCTGCACGGCTTCGAGACCACCGTCATCCCCCAGCTCGAACGCGCCCTGATCGCCGGGCACGACGTCGTCCTGCTCGGCGAGCGCGGCCAGGGCAAGACCCGCCTGCTCCGCACCCTGCAGGGCCTGCTCGACGAGTGGACGCCGGTCATCACCGGCTCCGAGCTCGGCGAGCACCCGTACGAACCGATCACGACGGCGAGCATCCGACGTGCCGACGAGCTCGGTGACGCCCTGCCGATCAGCTGGCGGCACCGCGACGACCGCTACGTCGAGAAGCTCGCGACGCCGGACACGAGCGTCGCCGACCTGATCGGCGACGTCGACCCGATGAAGGTCGCCGAGGGTCGCAGCCTGGGCGACCCGGAGACCATCCACTTCGGGCTGGTCCCGCGCGGCCACCGCGGCATCGTCGCGATCAACGAACTGCCCGACCTGGCCGAACGCATCCAGGTCGCGATGCTCAACGTGATGGAGGAACGCGACGTCCAGATCCGCGGCTACGTGCTGCGGCTGCCGCTCGACGTGCTCGTCGTGGCGAGTGCGAACCCCGAGGACTACACGAACCGCGGCCGGATCATCACGCCGCTGAAGGACCGCTTCGGCGCCGAGATCCGCACGCACTACCCGATCGAGCTCGACGACGAGATCGCCGTCATCCGGCAGGAGGCGCAGCTGACGGCCGAGGTGCCCGACGCGCTGATCGAGATCCTCGCCCGCTTCACCCGGGCGCTCCGTTCGTCGAGCGCCGTCGACCAGCGCAGCGGCGTGAGCGCCCGGTTCGCGATCGCGGGTGCCGAGACGGTGTCCGCCGCCGCCGTGCACCGCGCAGCACGCCAGGGCGAGGACGAGGCGGTCGCCCGCCCGATCGACCTCGAGACCGCGGTGGACGTCCTCGGCGGCAAGATCGAGTTCGAGAACGGCGAAGAGGACCGGGCCGACGAGGTCCTCGAGCACCTGCTCCGCACCGCGACCGCCGAGACCGTGCGCGCCCGGTTCAGGGGTCTCGACTTCGCGGTGCTCGTGGACGCGCTCGACGGCGGCACGATGGTGACCACGGGCGAGCAGGTCAGCGCCCGGGCGTTCCTCGAGGGGCTGCCGTCGATCGGCGAGTCCGACCTGTACGACCAGGTGTGCGACCGGATGGGTGCCACGAACGACGGCGAACGCGCCGGCGCGATCGAGCTCGCCCTCGAGGGCCTGTTCCTGGCCCGACGCATCAGCAAGGAGTCCGGCGGGGGCGAAGCCGTCTATGGCTAGGCAGAACCGACGCCTGACGCGCGACACCCGCTACGGGGCCTACACCGACGGGCCGGACCCGCTCGCGGCCCCGGTCGACCTGGCCGAGGCACTCGACGCCATCGGGCGGGACGTGATGGGCGGCACGTCGCCCGAGCGCGCGATGCGGGAGTTCCTGCGACGCGGTGGCCGGACGCAGCGCGGCCTCGACGACCTGGCCCGCCAGGTGGCCGAGCGGCGCCGTGAACTGACGAGCCGGAACAACCTCGACGGCACCCTGCAGCAGGTCCGCGAACTGCTCGACCAGGCGCTCCGTGCCGAACGCGGCGAACTCGCCCGCAACGTCGACCTCGACGACGGCGACCGGGCGCTGGCCGAACTGCAGCTCGACAGCCTGTCGCCCTCCCCCGCCGCCGCGGTGCAGGAGCTCGGCGGCTACGACTGGACGAGCCCCGAGGCCCGGCAGAAGTACGACGAGATCAAGGACCTGCTCGGCCGCGAGGTGCTCGACCAGCGCTTCGCCGGCATGAAGCAGGCGCTCGAGGGCGCCACCGACCAGGACCGGGCCGCGGTCAGCGCGATGATGCAGGACCTCAACGCCCTGCTCGAGGCGCACGCTCGCGGTGAGGACACCCGGCAGCAGTTCGACGACTTCATGGACCAGCACGGCGAGTACTTCCCGTCGGACCCCGCGAACGTCGACGAGCTGCTCGACGACCTGGCAGCCCGCGCGGCCGCAGCGCAGCGCATGCGGAACTCGATGACCCAGGAGCAGCGGGACGAACTCGACTCCCTCGCCCAGCAGGCGTTCGGCTCCCCGGACCTGATGGGGCAGCTGTCCCAGCTCGACGGGAACCTGCGGTCCCTGCGGCCCGGCGAGGACTGGGGCGGGTCGGAGCGCATGGACGGCGAGCAGGGCCTCGGGCTCGGCGACGGCACCGGGGTGTTCCAGGACATCGCGGACCTCGACGCGCTCGCCGACCAGCTCGCCCAGTCCGGCCCCGGCTCGGAACTCGACGACCTGGACCTCGACGCGCTGTCCCGGCAGCTGGGCGACGAAGCGGCGGTCGACGCGAAGACCCTGCAGCGGCTCGAACAGGCGCTCCGGAACTCGGGGGCGATGCGCCGCGGTGCCGACGGGCAGCTCCGGCTGACCCCGAAGGCGATGCGGCAGCTCGGCAAGAGCCTGCTCAAGGACGTCGCCCAGCGGATGTCCGGTCGCCAGGGCGCCAGGGACCTCCGTCGCTCGGGCGCCGCGGGTGAACCGTCAGGGGCGTCACGGCAGTGGGCGTTCGGCGACACCGAGCCGTGGGACATCCCCCGCACGATCACGAACGCCGTGGTGCGGACGGCGACCAGCGGCCGGCAGGGAGCCGGCGTGCACCTGAGCATCGACGACGTCGAGGTGCAGGAGACCGAGGCCCGCACCCAGGCCTGCGTCGCGCTGCTCGTCGACACGTCGTTCTCGATGGCGATGGAGGACCGCTGGGTCCCGATGAAGCGCACGGCCCTGGCGCTCCACACCCTGGTGTCGACCCGGTTCCGCGGCGACGACCTGCAGCTCATCGCCTTCGGTCGCGAGGCCGAGGTGATGGACGTCGAACAGCTCGTCGGTCTCGACGCGATGTGGGACAAGGGCACGAACCTGCACCACGCCCTGCTGCTCGCCAACCGGCACTTCCGCAAGCACCCCACGGCCCAACCGGTGCTCCTCATCGTCACGGACGGCGAGCCGACCTCGCACCTCGAGCCGAACGGGCAGGTCTGGTTCGACTACCCGCCCGACCCGGTGACGATCGCGTTGACCGTCCGGGAGCTCGAGAACGCCGGACGCCTCGGCGCCCAGACGACGTTCTTCCGGCTCGGCGAGGACCCGGGGCTCGCCCGGTTCATCGACGCGATGGCGAAGCGGGTGGACGGCAGCGTCGTGGCGCCGGAGAACGACGACCTCGGGGTCGCCGTGGTCGGCTCGTACCTCGGCTCGCGTCGCGGGGCCGGCGGCGCGCTCTTCCGCGACGACTGGGGGCTCTGAAGCCAGCCACGGACAGCCGGGAGGCCCGTGGCGAGACCGCCACGGGCCTCCAGTTACGTCTCTGGGTGCGTCTAGAACAGCGGCCAGGGCACGGCGGGGCCGTGACCGGGCGGCGGCGGGAAGATCCCGACGGCACGCAGGGCCGCGCAGCGCGCCCGGAGCGTGTCGATCTCCTCGTCCGTCAGGTGCTCGGCGAGCTCGTCGCCGAGACCGCCGCGCAGGGCTTCGGACACGCGGTCGAGGCCCTCGAGCTCGTCCGGACCGAGCGGCTCGCCGATCCAGCCCCACAGGACCGTCCGGAGCTTGTGCTCGGCGTGGAAGGTGAGCCCGTGGTCCACGCCGAAGCGGTGGCCGTCGGGCATCGCGAGCACGTGCCCGCCCTTGCGGTCGGCGTTGTTCACGACGACGTCGAAGACGGCCATCCGGCGCAGGGCCTCGGAGTCCTCGTGCACGAGCGTGACGGGCTGGTCGTGTTCGTCGATGGCCTCGAGCACGGGCAGCCAGGGCGAACCGTCCGCCTCGGCGAGTTCGGGTGCCACCAGGTCGACGGCGTCCTGCTCGGGGTCGACGTCCTGCCAGCGCTGCACCATGCCGGGCCCGAACGGACCGTCACCCATCCACGTGGGCGGGACGACGCCCCAGCCGAACGCCTCGGAGACCAGGTGTGCGGCGATCTCGCGGCCGGCGAGCGTGCCGTCCGGGAAGTCCCACAGCGGGCGCTCGCCCTCGACGGGCTTGTAGACGACGGTCGCGCCGTCGAGGTCGGCGAGGAAGGTGGCGTTGGACGCCTCACGGATGCGCGCCCGGACGGAGAGCGATCCGTCGCTCATGCGTCGCCGGGCGGACGACCGGCGGCGACGACCTCACGCGTGCGCTCGACGAATGCCCGGGCGGTGCCGACCGGGATCTTCACCTGGAACAGCTCGGCGGGTTCGGGGATCTCCACGACGGCCTCGATCTCGACGCCGTCCTCGCTCTCCTCGGACACGATCTCGACCTCGTCGTCGATCGGGTACGCCTCGATGACGACCTGGGCGGTGGACGGGTCGAAGCCCAAGCTCAGCGCTCCGGCGCGGAACTCGGCCTCGACCGGCTGGTCGAGGGGCTCCGGGTCGCGGAGTTCGGCGGGCACGGACGGCGGCACGCTGAAGCGGTTGTCGTCGACGGTCGCGACCTCGTCGAGGAGCTCGTCGATCTTGTCGGCGAGCACGGAGGTCTGCTCCTTCTCGAGCGCGACGCTGGTGACGCGTCGACCGGAGCGGGCCTGGATGTAGAAGGCGCGCTCACCCGGACGGCCGATGGTGCCGACGACGAGGCGGTCCGGCCAGTCGAAGCCGTGGACGATGGTGGGCATACCCGCATTGTAGGAGCGCTCGGCTCCGCCCGTTCAGGGTCGCGCAGGTCAGCCGGGCGCGTCGGGGGCCGGACGCCCGGTGCCGGTGTGCGCATCGGGTTCCGGATGTCCAGCGCCGCCGCCGACCGCGGCCTCCCCGCTGGGAGCCGGGGCGGTGCACAGCCAGGACAGGTCGCCCGACTCGGTGTTCGTCGCGACGACCTCGGGGCGGTGCTCGCCGTACCGCACGACCGACACCGAGGCCGGCCCGACGCCGATGCGCTGGAACAGGTCCAGGTGCATGCCGAACGCGTCGGCCAGGACGCTCTTGATGATGTCGCCGTGGCTCACCGCGACCCAGACCGCGCCGGGTCCGTGCTCCGCCTCGACCTCGGCGTCGATGCGCCGGACGGCCGCGACGGCACGGGACTGCATCGTCTGCATGGACTCGCCGCCGGGGAACACGACGGCACTGGGGTTCGCCTGCACCGTGCGCCAGAGGGGCTCCTTCGCCAGGTCGGCGAGCTTCCGGCCCTGCCACTGCCCGTAGTCGGCCTCGGTGATGGCGCGCTCGATCAGCAGATCGGACGCGCCGGACTGCCGGTCGGGCTGGCGGCCGGGCTGCCGGCCGGGCTGCCGGCCGGGCTGCCGGTCGAGGATCGCGCGGGCGGTCTGTCGGCAGCGCTCGAGCGGACTCGACACCACGGCGACCACGGGCACCGCGGCGATGCGCTCCGCGGTCCGCTCGGCCTGGGTCCGCCCGACGGCGTCGAGTCGCACGCCGGCGGTGCGTCCGGCCAGGACGCCGGTGGCGTTCGCGGTGGTGCGTCCGTGACGGACGAGGAGGACGGTCGCCATGCGCCCGATCCTAGGCGCGCGGACGTGCTGCCCTCGACGCGTTGCCCGTCAGAAGCGGCGCGGCGGCCCGCTGGTCGGTAGCGTCTGGCGCATGCCGTTCTTCCGCGACGCTCCGCGCCCGACCACCCCAGCCCCGCCGTCCAGGGTCCAGGCCGCATGGTCCGACTCCGCCGGGCACTTCGCGACCCGGTGCCTGCAGCTGATCATCGTCGTGGTGGTCGTCGCCGGGGTCGTCTGGGCGAGCAACATCCTGAGCGTCGTCACGATCCCCGTGCTCCTCGCGCTCATCATCGCGTCGGCGATGCACCCGGTCGTGTCGTGGCTGCGCAAGCACCGCGTGCCGTCGGTGCTCGCCACCCTCGCCGTCTTGATCGGCGTGCTCGCGATCCTGGGCCTGATCGGCTGGCTCATCGTCGTCGCGGTCGAGAACCAGTGGTCGCAGCTGCAGAAATCGGCGGTCGACGGGTTCCAGCAGCTGCAGGAGTTCGCGAAGAACCTGCCGTTCTCGATCTCCGACAAGCAGATCGACGACGCCGTCGCGTCGGCGTCCGACTTCGTCACGAGCGCCCAGTTCGGCTCCGGTGCGCTGGCGGGCGCGTCGGCCACCGCGAACTTCCTGACCGGGCTCGTGCTGATGATCGTCGTGCTGTTCTTCTTCCTCAAGGACGGCCCGAGCATCTGGGAGTTCCTGCTCCGTCCCTTCACCGGTGAGCGCTACGCCCGCGCACGTCGTGTCGGTGACCGGGTCGTCTCGACCCTCGGCGGCTACGTCCGCGGCACCGCCACCGTCGCCGCCGTGGACGCGATCGGCATCGGGGTCGGCATCGCGATCGTCGGCGTGCCCCTGGCCCTGCCGCTGGCCGTCATCGTCTTCATCACGGCGTTCATCCCGATCGTCGGTGCGACCGCTGCCGGCATCCTCGCCGCCCTCGTCGCGCTCGTCGCCCTCGGCCCGGTGCAGGCGCTCATCGTGATCGGCATCGTGGTGCTGGTGAACCAGCTCGAGGGCAACCTGCTGCAGCCGGTCCTGATGGGGCGGACGCTCAAGCTGCACGGCCTCGTCATCCTGATCGGCCTGACCGCCGGCACCGTGCTCGCCGGCATCACGGGCGCGATCATCTCGGTGCCGCTGATCGCTGCGGCCTGGGGCGCCATCCTGGTGTGGGACGGCCCGAACACCCCGGCTCGCCCCTGGCGGAAGAAGCGCAACGAGGACGTCACCGCGCACGAGCTGCCGCAGGGCTGATCCGCGGCGCCGATCCGTGGGGCGCGTTGCGGACATCCACTTCGCGCAACGGCCTGCCACCCAGCAGTATGGAGGAGTGCTCGTCTCCATCGTCTACATGAGTCGTGCCGTCGTGCCCTTCGACGACCAGGCCATGGCGGTGCTGCTCGCTGAGTCCCGGCTGCGGAACGAAGCGCTCGGGGTCTCCGGGCTCCTGCTCGCCAAGGGCGGCCGGTTCATGCAGCTGCTCGAGGGGCCGGCATGGAGCGTGCAGGACCGGTACGACGTCATCGCGAAGGACCGGCGGCACGGTGAGGTCAAGTCGCTCGTGCGCGAGGACATCGAGCGCCGGCGCTTCGACGGCTGGTCGATGGCGTACCGAGCACTCGACGACTCCGACATCCGGTCAGAAGCGGGCTTCAGTCCCTTCCTCTCCGGCACGATGGACTTCCCGCGCTCGTTCGACCGGACCAGTGCGGCCTGGCTGCTGAAGTGGTTCCGCGACCGCGAGCTGCACGACCTCTGACCCGTCGGCTGCGCCGCGCCGTCCGGCCACCGCACCGTGCGGGCTTCGCACCGTGCGCCCACCGCCACCCGGTGCGAGCTTGCCCACACCGTGCGCGCTTACCGCGCCGCACCACGCCACCAACCCCGCACCCAGTCACCACACACGCACCGTGCGCACCGCCGGACGGGAGGCCCGTGGCCGGCCCGCACCGCGCCTCCCGGCCACCGCACCGTGCGCCCACCGCCACCCGGTGCGAGCTTGCCCACACCGTGCGCGCTCACAGCGCCGCACCACGCCACCAACCCCGCACCCGGTCACCACACACGCGCCGTGCGCACCGCCGGACGGGAGGCCCGTGGCGGGCCCGCACCGCGCCTCCCGGCCACCGCACCGTGCGGGCTTCGC
>NZ_MJGM01000055.1:0-381 GCF_001864905.1 Curtobacterium sp. MCBA15_007 | reverse complement strand
CGTGTGCGGGGGTCGACTCCAATAGCGCTTGATCTTTACACAGGTTAAAGATCTTCTCGCAGCGCTGACCAGGAAACCGGGTCGCCAGGTTATGGCGGAACTTATCCTCAAGCAGGGGAATCCCCTCCTTTCGGCGACGGCGATGGCCAATGGGATACTCAACTGCCACCTTATCCGTGCTGGTGCCGTCGGCGAAGAACACCTGAATCGCATTGGCAATTGAGCGCTTATCTGCTTCCAGATACTCACGTGTGTATCGCTCATCCTCAACCACGTCCATCTTGTCTCGGAGTTGGTCGATCATCGGATTGGCCTCATGGAAGCTGTCTTCATAATGCTCCGCTGTCAGCCCCCCAAAAATCAGCGGTACAGCAGCCATGT
>NZ_MJGM01000054.1:0-446 GCF_001864905.1 Curtobacterium sp. MCBA15_007 | reverse complement strand
TGTTTCCCTCTTCACGATGGACGTTAGCACCCACCGTGTGTCTCCCGGATAGTACTCACAGGTATTCGGAGTTTGCATCGGGTTGGTAAGTCGGGATGACCCCCTAGCCTTAACAGTGCTCTACCCCCAGTAGTATTCGTCCGAGGCGCTACCTAAATAGCTTTCGGGGAGAACCAGCTATCTCCGGGCTTGATTAGCCTTTCACTCCGATCCACAAGTCATCCCCTGGCTTTTCAACGACAGTGGGTTCGGTCCTCCAGTTGATGTTACTCAACCTTCAACCTGCTCATGGATAGATCGCCCGGTTTCGGGTCTATGCCCAGCGACTAAATCGCCCTATTCAGACTCGGTTTCCCTACGGCTCCCCTAAACGGTTAACCTCGCCACTGAACATAAGTCGCTGACCCATTATACAAAAGGTACGCCGTCACGGAACAAGTCCGCTC
>NZ_MJGM01000052.1:0-350 GCF_001864905.1 Curtobacterium sp. MCBA15_007 | reverse complement strand
ACAGTGAACTTTGAGCATGTTTGTGTAGGATAGCTGGGAGGCTTTGAAACCAGGACGCCAGTTCTGGTGGAGCCAACCTTGAAATACCAGCCTGACCTGTTTGAGGTTCTAACTTCGACCCCTTATCGGGGTTAAGGACACTGTGTGGTGGGTAGTTTGACTGGGGCGGTCTCCTCCCAAAGCGTAACGGAGGAGCACAAAGGTGGGCTAAGCATGGTCGGACATCATGCGGTTAGTGTAATGGCACAAGCCCGCTTAACTGCGAGACAGACACGTCGAGCAGGTACGAAAGTAGGTCATAGTGATCCGGTGGTTCTGTATGGAAGGGCCATCGCTCAACGGATAAAAGG
>NZ_MJGM01000051.1:0-317 GCF_001864905.1 Curtobacterium sp. MCBA15_007 | reverse complement strand
CGTTGCGGGACTTAACCCAACATTTCACAACACGAGCTGACGACAGCCATGCAGCACCTGTCTCAGAGTTCCCGAAGGCACCAATCCATCTCTGGAAAGTTCTCTGGATGTCAAGGGTAGGTAAGGTTCTTCGCGTTGCGTCGAATTAAACCACATGCTCCACCGCTTGTGCGGGCCCCCGTCAATTCATTTGAGTTTTAATCTTGCGACCGTACTCCCCAGGCGGTCTACTTAACGCGTTAGCTCCGAAAGCCACGGCTCAAGGCCACAACCTCCAAGTAGACATCGTTTACGGCGTGGACTACCAGGGTATCTAA
>NZ_MJGM01000050.1:0-295 GCF_001864905.1 Curtobacterium sp. MCBA15_007 | reverse complement strand
TCGGTGGCCTGCTGGGCGGATTCACGCACACTCTCGGTAATCTGACCCGCGTACTCCGCCATCTGTGCAGTTTCACTGACCTGTCGATCCAGGCGGTTTTTTAGTTGGTCGGCCGCGTGGGACACCTGGGCCGCAGAAATGGCACTTTTATCGGCACTGCCGGACAGGGTTTCCACCAGTGCCCGCCCTGCTTTGGCGTCCGCAAGGAGGCTTGCACACTGTTTGCCCAGCGGACTATCCGCTGGCAGCTTACCGGCGTTGAGCTGCTTGATAGAACGTTCAACCGGTTCCAGAA
>NZ_MJGM01000049.1:0-360 GCF_001864905.1 Curtobacterium sp. MCBA15_007 | reverse complement strand
GTAACTACGATGTGGTCGCTCTGCAGGAGTGTGATGGTGGCAGTCTGCGCAGTGGTTACATCAATCAGGTTCAGTATCTGGCCGAGGCTTCAGGCATTCCTTACTGGTACCAGCAGCTCAATCGGAACCTTGGGCGGCTGGCTCAGCACAGCAATGGCCTGCTGAGTCGTTATCGTCCGCTGGATGTGAAGGAGCACCGGTTGCCCGGACTGATTCCGGGGCGGGGTGCCATTATCGCCCGTTACGGGGCAGAGGAAGACCCCCTGGTGTTGGTGATGATGCACCTCTCGCTCAGCAAAGCGGCTCAGCAGCGGCAACTGGCGTATATTCAGGAATTGATTTCCGAGTATCAGCATGTGG
>NZ_MJGM01000048.1:0-278 GCF_001864905.1 Curtobacterium sp. MCBA15_007 | reverse complement strand
ATCGTCTGAGGCTTCCGGCACTGCGGCCCTCAACCTCACCCAGGAAGGCTTCCGCATTATCCTGAAGCTGCGGATAGTCCCCCTCCACGTTGACCTCCACCTGCTGCGCCCAGGTCAATCCTGGCGTTGCCAGCATCATCAGCCAGACGATCCCGACAGGGCGTAGAAACAGAGGTCTAATGTGGGAACACATCAAGCAGCATTACTTCAGTGAAAGTGGGTGAAAAGGCGCGTTGACAGTATGAGTGTACCGGGTAGCGGTCCGTTTAATCCATGGC
>NZ_MJGM01000047.1:0-343 GCF_001864905.1 Curtobacterium sp. MCBA15_007 | reverse complement strand
CGGGAATATTAACCCGTTTCCCATCGACTACGCCTTTCGGCCTCGCCTTAGGGGTCGACTTACCCTGCCCCGATTAACGTTGGACAGGAACCCTTGGTCTTCCGGCGAGGAGGTTTTTCACCCCCTTTATCGTTACTCATGTCAGCATTCGCACTTCTGATACCTCCAGCATGCCTCTCGACACACCTTCAACGGCTTACAGAACGCTCCCCTACCCCGTGCACTTGCGTGCACAGCCGCAGCTTCGGTAACCAGTTTGAGCCCCGTTACATCTTCCGCGCAGGCCGACTCGACTAGTGAGCTATTACGCTTTCTTTAAAGGATGGCTGCTTCTAAGCCAACC
>NZ_MJGM01000046.1:0-274 GCF_001864905.1 Curtobacterium sp. MCBA15_007 | reverse complement strand
TGACAGGTTTTAGCAAGCGCACGGCAAACGAACAGTTGAATCAAGAGGCGGACAAGGTTCACCGCAGAGATGTGGGCGCCCTGCTCGACCGCCAGCAGGCCATCGAGGACAAAGTCAGGAACAGTGGCAAACTGAGCCGGTTCAGCACTGACATCCGGCTGATGTTTTCCATGCTCAGGGACTACTGGCAGGGCAACTATCGCGAAGTACCCTGGAAAAGCATTGCGGCGATCGCCGGTGCCCTTGTTTACGTACTCAATCCCCTGGATTTGAT
>NZ_MJGM01000045.1:83486-84032 GCF_001864905.1 Curtobacterium sp. MCBA15_007 | reverse complement strand
TCGTCGACTGGGACGACCTGCACAAGTGGACGCTGATCGACAAGGCCCTCGAGTTCGGCATCCCCGAGCCCGTCGAGACCTACTCGTCGTCGCCCCACCTGTTCGAGGAACTCGACATCCCCAAGGGCACCAAGGGCCGTCTGCCCGGCTCGTCGTCGCACGCGGCTTCTGCCGGTGCCCCCGCCGAGAAGCGCAGCAGCGACCGCCCGGCGACGGGTTCACGTGACGCGTCGCGTTCGCGGTCGCGCAGCCGCACCCGGTCAGGAGGCTCGGAGCAGTCCGCCCCGCAGGCTCCGGCAACCGAGTCGGTCGCCCCCACGGCCGTGGCTGGCACCGAGGACGGCTCCGCCGCCGAGGGTGGTTCCACCGACGGCGCCGCGAAGCGTCGCCGCCGTCGCCGCCGTCGCGGCGCCGGCACCGGCGATGCCTCGGCGACCGCCTCGGCACCGCAGGGCACGTCGGACGGCGAGTAGCGCCTCCAGACCGAAGGGCCCGTCGCTGACGCGACGGGCCCTTCGTCGTCCCCACCTGCCCCCCCCCCCCCCC
>NZ_MJGM01000045.1:82399-82728 GCF_001864905.1 Curtobacterium sp. MCBA15_007 | reverse complement strand
CCCCCCCCCCCCCCGAGCGAGATCTGTCGCTTCGGTGAGACGAGCCTCGGTCAGGACAGGCGCGAGCCGGGGCCGACCACGGGGGCGCTGCCCGTGGCCTGGGCGACGATGGCGTCGAAGGACACGCGCGCGGTCCGGTGTTCCCCCAGCCGGTTCGGCTTGCCGGTGCCGTGGTAGTCGCTCGATCCGGTGACGAACAGGTCGTAGCGGGTCGCCCAGTCGAGCAGGGTGCGCTTGCCGTGCGCCAGGTTCTCGCGGTGGTCGACCTCGAGACCGCCGAGCCCGGCGTCGACCAGGGAGCGGAGCATCGGTTCGTCGATGACGATCCC
>NZ_MJGM01000045.1:44338-81698 GCF_001864905.1 Curtobacterium sp. MCBA15_007 | reverse complement strand
GGTTCGTCGATGACGATCCCGCGCGACGACGCCGCCGGGTGCGCGATGACGGGCACGCCGCCTGCCTGCCGGATGAGCTCGACGCCGCGCAGGGGCGACGGTGCCTCGTGGGGTTCGTAGTAGCCGGAAGCCGGGTGCAGGATGCCGCGGAACGCCGCCGACCGGTCGGACTCGAGCCCACGGGCGACCAGGGCGTCCGCGATGTGCGGGCGGCCGATCGTGGCGCCGGGGCTGGACTGGGCCAGGACGTCGGCCCAGGTGATCGGGTGGTCCTCAGCGATGCGGTCGACCATGCGGTGCGCGCGCGAGAGCCGACCGTCGCGGATGCGGGTCGTCTCCTCGACCAGACCGGGGTGCTCGGGGTCGACCAGGTAGCCGAGCACGTGCACGCTCCGGTACCCGATCCGCGTGCTCAGCTCGAGCCCCGGCAGCAGGGTCAGGGGCAGCTCGAGAGCCGCGGCCGTGGCGTCCGCCCACCCGGCCGTCGTGTCGTGGTCGGTCAGCGCGACGGCGTCGAGTCCGGCGGCCGCGGCTGCTCGCACGAGCTCCGCGGGACGCTCGGTGCCGTCGGAGACACTGGAGTGCGCGTGCAGGTCGATGAACGGGTCTGGCACGTGGCCAATGCTATCCACAGGTGAGCGGCCGCACAGGCCGGGTGTCGTCCGGCGGTGCGATGATGGACGCATGGCCGACACGACTCCCCGCGCGACGAGCAACCGATCCACGACCCCCGGGTCCTCGACCTTCAAGGACTTCATCGGGTCGCAGTGGGCCGAGCGCGACGAAGCGCAGCCCGAACCCCGCGAGCAGGCCGCGTTCGCCGCCGAACGTCGCGCCCGCATCTCCGAGCTGCACCCGGGCCGCACGATCGTGGTGCCCGCCGGGCAGGCCAAGGTCCGCTCGAACGACTGCGACTACCCGTTCCGCCCGCACTCCACCTTCGCGCACCTGACCGGCTGGGGCACCGACACCGTCGTCGGCTCCGTGCTCGTGATGACGCCGAACGGCTCCGGGCACGACGCCACGCTGTACTTCCGCGCCACCGCGGGCCGCGACTCGGAAGAGTTCTACGCCAATCCCGAGATCGGCGAGTTCTGGGTCGGGCCGCGCCCCTCGCTCGACGCCGTCGCCGCCGACCTGGGGCTGGCCACGGCCGACCTCGGTGCGTTCACCGCCGTCGCCGACGCGCTCGACGCCTCGGCGCTGCTGGTGCGCGAAGCAGACGACGACCTGACCCGGTCGCTCGACACCCGCATCGGTGCGGCGATCGGTGGCGTCGACGAGACCGACGACTCCCCGGCGAGCGACGACCTGCTCGCCCGCGACCTGTCCGAGCTCCGACTGGTCAAGGACGCGTACGAAGTCCGTGAGCTCCGCAAGGCCGTCGACGCCACGAAGCACGGGTTCGACGACGTCATCGCCGACTTCGACGCCGTGCTCGCCCATCCGCGCGGGGAGCGCATCGTCGAGGGGACGTTCAACCGGCGGGCCCGCGCCGACGGCAACACCGTGGGCTACGACACCATCGCCGCTTCGGGCCACCACGCCTGCATCCTGCACTGGACCCGCAACGACGGCGCCGTGCAGCCCGGCGACCTCATCCTCATCGACGCGGGGGTCGAGGTCGACTCGTTCTACACCGCCGACATCACCCGCACGCTTCCGGTGAGCGGCACGTTCTCGCCCGTGCAGCGCATGGTCTACGAAGCCGTGCTCGAAGCAGCCGACGCCGCCTTCGCGATCGTCAAGCCGGGCATCACGTTCCGCCAGGTGCACGCCACCGCGATGCAGGTCATCGCGCGGAAGACCGCCGAGTGGGGCTTCCTGCCGGTCTCGGCCGCCGAGTCGCTCGAGCCGGACAACCAGTTCCACCGCCGCTACATGGTGCACGGCACGAGCCACCACCTCGGCCTCGACGTGCACGACTGCGCGAAGGCCCGCCGCGAGATGTACCTCGACGGCACCGTGCAGGCCGGCATGGTCTTCACGATCGAGCCCGGGCTGTACTTCCAGCAGGACGACCTGACCGTGCCCGAGGAGTTCCGCGGCATCGGCGTCCGCATCGAGGACGACATCCTGGTCACCGAGGACGGCGCCGAGAACCTGTCCGTCGGCATCCCCCGGACCCCCTCGGAAGTGGAGGGGTGGATCGCCCGTTCCGGCCGCTAGCGTGAGCGGGTGACGACGCCCGAGGTCTCCCCGAACACCTTCTCGATCGAGGTCGAGCACTTCGACTCACCTG
Source organism: Curtobacterium sp. MCBA15_007 (assembly GCF_001864905.1). NCBI lineage: Bacteria > Bacillati > Actinomycetota > Actinomycetes > Micrococcales > Microbacteriaceae > Curtobacterium > Curtobacterium sp. MCBA15_007. The sequence goes on along the minus strand of NZ_MJGM01000045.1, from coordinate 79,456 downwards.
ACGCCCAACGGCTCCGCGCCGCACAGCGACTGGAGATCGACCGGGCGCACGGCGGCGACACCGAACCGGGCGAGAAGCCGACCGCCGACTCGGTCTCTGTGTTCTTCGTCGCGCGGGACGAGTCCGGCACCCCCCTGGCGTGTGGGGGCCTGCGCGTCGTCGACGACGGCATCGCCGAGATCAAGCGGATGTACGTCCGGCCGGAGTCACGCGGGTCGGGTGTCGCCGCCGAACTGTTGCGTCGGTTGGAAGAGGCCGCGCTCGACCTGGGCTCCCCGGCGCTCGTGCTCGAGACGGGCACGGAGCAGCAGCGCGCCGTCGGGTTCTACCAGCGCGAGGGCTTCCGGCGGATCGCGAACTTCGGGCCCTACGTCGGTGCGCCCCTGTCGGTCTGCTATTCGAAGGTCCTCTAGCGCGGCGACGCCGACCGGGCCCGTGCGGAGCCGCACCGTGCCGTGCCCGAGTCTGCGTCGCGCCCGGTCACGACATGCCGCCTGCCCTATGCTGAGCGGTCACGAACCGTCGCCCGAGCCGGCCCCGAACGACGATCTCCGACCACTCGACCGCAGGCGCGCGGAGTGTTGCGACCGCCCGCCCGCCATGCCCGCGCCCCGGAAGTCGCACCAACTGCCGCCCGCGCGGTGCCGTGCGCGCGGGGCGGTGCCGCACCGCCGTGCCGTGCCGTGCCCGAGTCTGCATCGCGCCCGGTCACGACATGCCGCCTGCCCGATGCTGAGCGGTCACGAGCCGTCGCCCGAGCCGGCCCCGAACGACGATCTCCGACCACTCGACGGCATGCGCGCGGGGTGTTGCGACCGCCCGCCCGCCATGCCCGCGCCCCGGAAGTCGCACCAACTGCCGCCCGCGCGGTCCGGAGGCGACAGTTCGCGCGACCTCAGCGGACGTGAGCAGCGTGTTGCATGCTTCCACGCGCGACCGAGGGCCGATGACGCCGGAGGGCGAGCGGCAATCGGCAATCGGCAATCGGCGCGCAGCCAGCCGAGGACCGCTAGCGGCGGTCGCCCTCACCGTCGCGCGGAGCATCCGGCGCGGACGACTGGTCCGACGACGCGGGAGCCGACGGCGGCGTCGCACCGGCCACCCGCTCGCCGTAGCGCGGCGGCTCCTCGGGCCGACGCTCCGGCACCGGCGGGGCCGCGGGGGCGGCAGCGGTCTCCGGGGTCTCCCCGTACCGGGGTCCGTCGTTCGTGCCGTAGCGCGGCGGGCCCGAAGGCGCACCCGTCTGCGTGCCGGGGGCCGACGTACCGGGGTGCTGCGGGCCTCCTGGCTGCTGGTGCGGGGTGGCGTGCCCGCCGTACGGCGACTGCTGCTGCGGCGGGACCCCACCGGGGCCCGGGCGCCACTGCTGCTGCTGCTGCTGGGGAGCGTCGTTCCAGTGCGTGGACGGGGTCGCCCCGTGCTCGCCGAGGATCCGCTGCGCCTGCCCGGTCAGCTGCGGGTTGACGACGATCTGGTAGTTCGTGGCGAGCACCTGGTGGACGCTGGTGAAGTCCCGCTGCCGCTTGGTGATGGCGAACGAGGCGATGCCGTAGAGCATGCCGAACGCGGCACCGATGATCGCCGCGGCGAGGATCAGGCCGCCGGCGCTCGGCGAGAAGAGGGTGAGCACGATGCCGAAGAAGATGCCGAGCCACAGACCGGACAGCGCGCCGGCGATGGCGGCGCGGCCGTAGGTCATCTTGCCGGTGACCCGCTCGACCGTCTTCAGGTCGTTGCCGACGATGGAGAGCTGGTTGACGGGGAAGTCGGCCTCGGCCAGCTTCGCCACCACGCGCTGCGCGTCGGGGTAGCTGTCGTACGTTCCCAGGACGTCGCCCTTGGGCAGCGTCGGGAACGCCTGGGCGGTCCTGCCGGCGAAGGGGCTCTGATTGCTCACCCAGCCATCATTCACCGCACACCTTGCAATCGCACGTGCACTCTCAGGGAAGCCGCCGACCGGCGCGGGCGAACGCGCACACCCGAGCGACTACGCTGGGTCGGGTGAGCGCCACGAAGGTCTTCGTCGCCCGCCTCGCCGGGTGCTCCGTCTTCGACCCCGCGGGCGACCGCGTCGGACGGGTCCGGGACGTCCTGGTCGTCTACCGCCGGGCCGATCCCCCGCACGTCGTCGGGCTCATCGTCGAGGTGCCCGGCAAACGCCGCATCTTCGTGAGCATCGGCCGCATCACCTCGATCGGTGCCGGGCAGGTCATCACGACCGGCCTGGTGAACATGCGCCGCTTCGAGCAGCGCGGCGGCGAGGTCCGCGTCATCGCCGAGATGCTCGGCCGCAAGGTGCTCATCAAGAACCAGCGCATCCGCGCCACCATCGAAGACGTCGCGATCGAGGACCGCGGGCAGGGCGACTGGGAGGTCGCGCAGCTCTTCCTCCGCAAGCCGAAGACCACGCCGTCGCCGTTCGGCAAGGGCCCGACGACCTTCGCGACGTGGAACGAGGTCACCGAGGACGAGCTCCCCGGCGAGGCCCAGTCCGCCGAGCACGTCATCGCCGCGTACTCCGACCTGCTGCCCGCCGACCTGGCGTCGACGCTCCTCGACCTGCCCGCCGAGCGTCGGTTCGAGGTCTCCGAGGAACTGCCGGACGACCGCCTCGCCGACGTGCTCGAGGAGATGCCGGACCAGGAACGCATCGAGATCCTCACCCGGCTGACGGACGCCCGTGCCGCCGACGTCCTCGACCAGATGCAGCCCGACGACGCGGCCGACGTCCTGGCCCAGTTCTCCGACGAGCGGAGCGAAGCCCTCCTGCAGCTCATGGAGCCGGAAGAGGCGCAGGACGTCCGCATGCTCCTGGAGTACGAGCCGGACACCGCCGGTGGTCTGATGACCACCGAACCGGTGATCGTCTCGGCCGACGCCACCGTGGCCGAGGGCCTGGCCCTGGTCCGCCGCCACGAGCTCGCGCCGGTGCTCGGCGCCGCCGTCTGCGTCACCCTGCCGCCGTACGAGCCGCCGACCGGTCGGTTCCTCGGGCTCGTGCACTTCCAGCGGATGCTCCGCTACCCGCCGAACGAGCGGCTCGGCACGCTCATCGACCAGCAGACCGAACCGGTCCGGGTCGACGCGAGCGCCGCCGAGGTCACCCGCATCATGGCGACCTACAACCTGCTCTCCGTGCCCGTGGTCGACGACGCCCACCGTCTCGTCGGGGTGGTGACGATCGACGATGTCCTCGACCACGTCCTGCCGGACGACTGGCGAAGTCAGGGCGAGGGGGAACCCTCACCGCTTCCACGCCAACGCCCGCGCAGGACACCCGTGACGACGGGAAGGAGGACCACCCGTGGCCCGAACGGATGACACCCGTCGCGACCGTGACCGCCAAGAGGTCCGGCTCGACTCCCCCAAGGGCATGCGTACGCGCGTGCTCCCCAGCCGGCGCCGTGGTCGCGGGGACACCTTCGGTCGCGCGACCGAGGGCATCGCCCGGGGTATGGGTACGCCGTGGTTCCTCATCGGCCTCACGCTGTTCTGCGTGGTCTGGATGGGCTACAACACCCTGGCGCCGAAGCCGTGGCAGTTCGACTCGGCCGCGATCGGCTTCACGGCGCTGACCCTCGTGCTCTCGCTGCAGGCCTCGTACGCGGCCCCGCTGATCCTGCTCGCGCAGAACCGGCAGGACGACCGCGACCGCGTGCAGTTCGAACAGGACCGCCAGCGTGCCGAGCGCAACCTGGCCGACACGGAGTACCTGGCCCGCGAGGTCGTGGCCCTGCGCCTGGCGATGCGGGACATGGCGTCCAAGGACTTCATCCGTGCCGAGCTCCGCTCCCTGCTCGAGGAACTCGACCGCCGCGACGCCGACGAGGCCGGCTACGCGGACGAACACGACAGCTCCACCCGTGGCTGAACCCGTCCCCACCGACGATCAGCTCGGCACGGCGGTCCTCGCTGCGCTCGGCCGCGTCATCGACCCCGAGATCCGTCGCCCCGTCACGGAGCTCGACATGATCCGTGGTGTCGACGTGCAGCCTGGAGGCTCGGTGCGCGTCGACCTGCAGCTCACGATCGTGGGGTGCCCCGCCGCCGACACCATCGAGCACGACGTCCGCGTCGCCGCCGCGTCCGTCCCGGGGGTCGCCGCCGTCGACGTCGACGTGTCCGTGATGGACCCGGCGACACGCGCCGCGCTGACCGAGCGGCTCCACGCCGGCCGGCCGAAGGGCGTGCAGTTCACGGCGGACTCCCTCACCCGCGTCATCGCCGTCACGAGTGGCAAGGGCGGCGTCGGCAAGTCCACCGTCACCGTGAACCTCGCCGTCGCGCTCGCCCGCCGGGGCCTGCGGGTCGGGGTCGTCGACGTCGACGTGCACGGCTTCAGCGTGCCCGGGCTGATGGGCCTGACCGACGAGCACGGGGTCGCGCCGCGTCCGACGCGTGTGGACAGCATGATCCTGCCGCCGGTGGCCCACGACGTGAAGGTCGTGTCGATCGGCATGTTCGTCGACGACGTCTCGACCGCGGTGTCGTGGCGCGGACCGATGCTGCACCGCACCGTGAACCAGTTCCTGACCGACGTGTTCTTCGGCGACCTCGACGTCCTGCTGCTCGACCTGCCCCCGGGCACCGGCGACGTCGCGATCTCGGTGGGGCAACTCCTGCCGCACGCCGAGGTCCTGGTCGTCACGACCCCGCAGGCCGCCGCGGCCGACGTCGCCGAGCGCAGCGGGATCGTCGCCCGGCAGACCGGGCAGCGGGTCATCGGCGTGGTCGAGAACATGTCCGGGCTCGTGCAGCCGGACGGGTCGGTCCTGCACCTGTTCGGCGAGGGCGGTGGTGCGGAGACCGCATCGCGGCTCTCCCGCGGGCAGGACGCCCCCGTCCCGGTGCTCGGCAGCGTGCCGCTGTCGGTGCCGCTGCGCGAGGGCGGCGACGCAGGGGTACCGGTGGTGCTCGGCAGCCCGGAGGACCCGGCCGCGGTGGCCCTGACCGCGATCGCCGACCGGATCACCACGATGGGACGCGGGCTCGCCGGCCGGAAGCTCGGGCTCTCGCTGTCCTAGGCTCGGGGGCATGAGCACGGATCACGTCGACGTCGACTGGAAGCACGCACGCGCCACGAACCAGGCGAACTGGGACGACCGGGTGCCGATCCACGAGGGTGCCTACGAGATCGACGCCCTCGTCGACCCCGACCACCGCTCGGACGTCGTGCGCGAGGACCTGCCGGCGCTGACGCCCTGGCTGCCGAACGGCTCGCTCGACGGCCTCGACGTCTGCCACCTGCAGTGCCACATCGGCACCGACACGGTGTCGCTCGCCCGCGAAGGTGCCCGGCTGACCGGCGTCGACTTCTCGCCCGCAGCACTCACCTCGGCCAGTGGGCTCGCATCGCGACTCGGCATCGACGTCACCTGGGTCGAGTCCGACGTCCTCGACGCCCGGGCCGCCGTCTCCGGGGACTTCGACGTCGTGTACACGAGCATCGGCACGATCTGCTGGCTCCCCGACCTCGACCGCTGGGCCGCCCAGGTCGCCGGCCTGCTGCGCCCCGGCGGGGTGTTCTTCATCCGCGACGGCCACCCGGCCCTGTACGCCCTCGACGAGGACGCGGACGAACTCGTCACCCGGTACCGGTACTTCCCCGACGGCACGGCCCAGCAGTGGGACGACGCGGGCACCTACGCCGGCGACGGCACGGTGGCGAACACCCGCACCTTCGAGTGGCCGCACCCGCTGTCCGAGATCGTGAACGCCCTGCTCGGCGCCGGGCTGCGGCTCCGCCGGCTCGACGAGGGCCGCACGCTGCCGTGGCGCTTCAGCGCGCGCATGGTCGAGACCGGCACCGGTTCGTGGGCCTGGCCGGAGCACGACCGCGACCGCATCCCCACGACCTACACGATCGTCGCCACCCGCGACTGACGACGCGACCCCATGGCGGACTGGAGGCCCGTGGCGGATCTGCCACGGGCCTCCGGTCCGTCGGGTGGTGACGCGACGAGCGTCAGGTGGTGACGCGACGAGCGTCAGGTCGCCTCGGCGTCGAAGGGCGCGGCCTCACCGGCGGCCAGGGGCACGACGGGAGCCGTCGCACGCACCTTGGACGCGGAGACCTGTGCGGTCTGCACGGCTGCGGCACTGGAACCGGAGTCGAGCAGGGCGTCACGGATGATGCGTCTCGGGTCGTACTGGCGCGGGTCGAGCTTCTGCCACTCGATGTCGTCGAACTCGGGGCCCATCTCGTCGCGCATCCGCTCCTTGGCGGTGTCGGCGAACCGGCGGACGGCCTTGACGAACTCGGCCAGCTTCTGGGCGTACATCGGCAGGCGCTGCGGCCCGAGCAAGAGGACGCCGATGACCCCGATGATCAGGATCTTGTCGAGCGGGATGTCCACGCGAGCGAGCCTAACGCGTGCTGCTGCGTTGCACCTCTAGAGTTGTCTCCCGAACGGAGTGTGCGTGTCAGAGAAAGAGTCGAACTGGAAGTTCGCCGAGGACATCGTCTCGGAGACCGAGGCGATCGCCCGTGCTCGTGAGCACTCCCTGGAACTCGGGGTCGAAGCGATCTCGCCCGCGATCGGTGCACAGATCGGGGTCATCGCCGCAGCCTCGCGAGCCACGAGCATCATCGAGATCGGCACCGGTCTCGGCGTCTCCGGCCTGTACCTGCTCGCCGGTGCCCCGAACGCGACCCTGACCACGATCGACGTCGAGGTCGACCACCAGCAGTTCGCCCGAGACGCCTACATCAGCGCCGGCACCGCCCCCGCACGGATCCGGCTCATCCCCGGTTGGGCCAACCAGGTGCTCCCCCGCATGAACGAGGCCTCGTACGACGTCGTCCTCGTCGACGCCGACCCGGAGCACGTCATCGAGTACGTCGAGCACGGGCTGCGCCTCGCACGCCTGGGCGGCACCGTCCTGGTACCGCACGCCCTGTGGCGCGGACGCGTGGCCGACCCGGTGAAGCGCGACCGTGCCACCACGGACTTCCGGCTGCTGCTGACCGAGGTGTCGACGTCGGGTGCGGTGCGCAGCGCGCTGTCGCCGGCCGGTGACGGGCTGCTGCAGCTGACGAAGGTCACCAACTAGTCCTCGGCCCGCCGGCGCTCGCGCGGGTCAGTCGAGGTGCCGCAGGTACCGCTCCGGGGACTCGAGGAACGCCCGCTGGTTCCGCACCAGGTCGAGCTCACTCCACTCGGCGCGCCGCAGGCCCCATTCGCCGACCTCGTGGATCGTCGCGCCCGGGAACGCGGCCAGCACGGGTGAGTGCGTCGAGAGCACGACCTGTCCGACACCGCTCTCGACGATCGACCGCAGCAGGGCGATCAGGGTGAGGCAGCCCGAGAACGACAGGGCTGACTCCGGCTCGTCGAGGATCCAGAGCCCGGGCCAGCGCGCCCGGTCGATGACGAAGTCCAGGAACGCCTCGCCGTGACTGCGCTCGTGGAACACCGGCTCGGGGCGACTGCGGTTCGGGTGCTCCTCGAGGTAGGTGAAGAAGCCGTGCATGGTCTCAGCACGCAGGAAGAAGCCACCGCGGGGCGCACCGAAGTCACGTCGCAGGGCGATGTGCTGCCACAGGTCCGACTCGGACGGGCGGGTCGAGTGGTGCGCCCCGGTCGAGCCGCCCTCCGGGGACATGCCGAACGCGAGCGCGATCGCCTCGATCAGGGTCGACTTGCCGACACCGTTGTCCCCGACGAACACCGTCACCGGGTCCAGGTCGAGCCCTTCGTCGAGCAGCTGCCGGATCGGCGGGAGCGTGGCCGGCCAGGCGTCGCGCGGCATCGGGTCCGGGTCGCGGTACTCGTCGACGCGTCGGATGGGCAGGTGGGTCCTCGGCACGTCCTCATCCTGCCGGAGCCGACCGACACCAAGGGGGGCTGCCCGCTCCCGGAAGACAGACGGGAAGCCCGGAGCGTACACGCTCCGGGCTTCCCGTTCTGGTGCTTCGACGTACTAGGCCGAGACGACCTCGGCGAGTGCGTCGTGGAGTTCCTTGGCCTCGGCATCGTTGACCGAGACGACCAGGCGGCCTCCACCTTCGAGCGGAACCCGCACGATGATGAGTCGACCCTCCTTAACAGCCTCCATCGGCCCGTCACCGGTCCTCGGCTTCATGGCTGCCATCAGATGTCCCCTTTCGTGCAGTAAATGCTGTCCCATTATCCCGTATGGAGGGGGCAACTGCGAAACCGCCCAGGTTGGGGGTGTCGGATGTGGCGTTCCGGTGCTCCGCAGAACGCGGATCCACGGGCCTTCCGGTGCTCCGCGTCGATCACGGCGGGGTCCAGTCGTAGCCGTCGATCCACCACGTGTAGTACAGCCAGACCCACTGCAGCCCGACGAACGCGACGACGACGGCCACGCGGTACACCCGCGACCGCGGCAGCGCGACGATGCCGAGCAGCGGCGCGATGGGCACGAGGATCCGCCAGGTGCTCGACTGCGGGAAGAACACCGCGAGCAGGTACACCAGGTACGCCACACCCCACAGTCGCAGCTCGATCCCGATCCGGCGCGCGGCGGGCATGCTCACGAACGCGGCGAAGCCGACGAGCACGACGACGAGCAACAGCGCCCCGGCCGGCTGCCCGAACCACCACCCGAACCCCTGCACCCACGGCGCGAAGGGCACGAGCTCCTTCCACCCGATGTACGACGAGCGCCAGGCGAGCTCGGTGTCCGTGTACGCCTTCGGCACCCCGGTGACGGCCCACGCGATCGCCGGCCACGCCAGACCGACCAGGCCGGACACCGTGGCGACGACCGCGGGCGGCACGAGGCGGCGGACGGTCAGCGGCTCCGACGACCGCACCCAGGCGGGGCGGATCGCCCACGCGACCACGAAGAGCACGACGAGGAACGCGAAGGCGAGCCCGGTCGGCCGGGTCATGCCGAGCAGCAGCACGACGGGGAGCATCGCCCACCAGCGTCGGTCCACCATGAGCAGCAGCGCGACGAGCAGCAGGAACAGGCCCATCGACTCCGCGTAGGCCACCTGGAACACCGCCGACACCGGTGCGACACAGAACAGCACCGTGGCGAACGTCGCCCGCGCGGGGTCGAGGAACCGGCCCATCAGCCGGCGGAACACCAGCGCGGCGCCGAGGCCGGCGAGCAACGACACCGAGACCGCGACGAACTCGAACGGCGCTCCGGTGAGCAGCATGAACCCGCGCACCAGGAACGGGTACGCGGGCATGAACGCCCACGCGTTCTCGGTCACGTGTCCCGCGGCGTCGACCGGCAGCGTCGACGGGTACCCACCCGTGGCGATCACGCGGTACCAGGCGCCGTCCCAGATGGACGCGAACGACAGGTAGCCGGGGCTCTGGACGGTGAACGAGTTCGCCGCCTGCACGCCGGCGAAGACGAGCATCATCGCGCCGGTGACGAGCCGCGCCAGCACGTAGACGACGGTGATGCGCACCCACCAGGGCACGACCCGGTACCGGGCCCGCCAGCGGTTCCGAGCAGGGGTCCTCCGGGTGGCCCCCGCCGTCGTCAGGCCGTCAGCCACCGACGCAGCCCGGCCTCGACCGCGGTGATCTGCGCGACCGGGACCTGCTCGTCGTCGTGGTGGGCGAAGACCGGTTCGCCGGGGCCGTAGTTGACCGCGGGGACGCCGAGGCCCGAGAACCGTGCGACGTCGGTCCAGCCGTACTTCGGGCGGGGTGCCGGTCCACCGACGGCAGCCACGAAGTCCTGCGCGAGCGGGGCGTCGAGCCCGGGACGTGCACCGGCGGCGAGGTCGACGATAGTGACCTCGTAGCCGTCGAACAGCTCGCGGATGTGGGCGACGGCCTCGTCGGCCGAACGGGACGGGGCGAACCGGTAGTTCACGTGCACCATCGCCTCGTCCGGGATGATGTTGCCCGCGATGCCGCCGCTGATGCCGACGGCGTTCAGACCCTCGCGGTACTCGAGCCCGTCGACCGTGACGGTGCGGGGCTCGTACGCGGCCAGGGTGGCCAGGATCGGGGCGGTCTTGTGGATGGCGTTGTCGCCGATCCAGCTCCGGGCGCTGTGCGAGCGCTTGCCGAACGTGCGGATCTCGGCGCGGAGGTTGCCGTTGCAGCCACCCTCGATCTGCGCCCCGGACGGCTCACCGAGGATCGCGAAGTCGGCGGCGAGGAGCTCGGGCCGCGTGCGGGCCAGACGACCGAGGCCGTTCAGGGCGTCGCTGACCTCCTCGTGGTCGTACCAGACCCACGTGACGTCGACCGAGGGGTCGGCCAGGTCGTACGCGAGCTTGAGCTGCACCGCGCAGCCGGCCTTCATGTCGACGGTGCCGCGGCCCCAGAGGATCTCGGTGCCGTCCTCGGTGGTGCGGAACTCGGTCGGCAGGTTGTCGTTGAGCGGGACGGTGTCGATGTGCCCCGCGATGACCACCCGGCGGTCGCGGCCCAGGTTCGTCCGCGCGACGATCGCGTCGCCGTCGCGGATGACCTCGAGGTGCGGCAGCGGGGCGAGCACGGCCTCGATCGCGTCGGCGAGGGCCTGCTCGTTGCCGGACACCGACTCGATGTCGCAGATGGCACGGGTGATGTCGATGGACGAGGCGGTGAGGTCGAGGTGCTCCGGCATGCGGGCAGCCTACCGGCCGACCCTCGCACCGCCCCGGCCGTCCGGCCGGACGGGATCCCCGCCGCCCCGGCCGTCCGGCCGGACGGTGCCCTCCGACGGCCGCTCGGTACCCTGGAGCCGTGACCGACACGACTGCCTCCGACCGCCCGACCCACGCCTGGGGCCACGGCCTCGCGACGATCGCCGCCGACGGCACGACGCTCGACACCTGGTACCCGGAGACCCACCTCGGCGCCCTGCCCGCCGACGCCGTGTTCCCCGCCGAGCTGCAGGCGCACGTCGGGGACGACCCCCGCCGCGAGGTCCGGATCGAGGCCGTCACCACCGAGATCACGATCGACGCGAGCCCGACGAGCACCCCGGACGCGTACCTCCGCCTGCACCTGCTGAGCCACCTGCACGTCCGCCCGAACGAGGTCTCCCTGGACGGCGTCTTCGGCCACCTGCCGATCGTCGCGTGGACGAACGCCGGCCCCGTGCACCCCGAGTCGCTGACGCGCCTGCGCCCCGCGCTGCAGCGCGCCGGCATCGCCGTGCACGGCATCGACAAGTTCCCGCGCCTGCTCGACTACGTCGTGCCGGACCGCGTCCGGATCGCCGACGCGAGCCGCGTCCGCCTCGGCGCACACCTGGCACCAGGTACGACGGTCATGCACGAGGGCTTCGTCAACTTCAACGCCGGCACCCTCGGTGACGCCATGATCGAGGGCCGCGTCTCGCAGGGCGTCGTCGTCGGGCACGGCACCGACGTCGGCGGTGGCTCCTCGATCATGGGCACCCTGTCCGGCGGCGGCACACACCGTGTCTCCCTCGGCGAACGTGCGCTCCTCGGCGCGAACGCGGGCCTCGGCATCTCGCTCGGTGACGACTCCGTCGTCGAGGCCGGCCTCTACGTGACGGCCGGCACGAAGGTGGTCCTCGTCGGTGCGGCCCCGAACCCCGACGGCACCCCGAAGACCGTCAAGGCCGCCGAGCTCTCCGGCACCCCGAACATCCTGTTCCGCCGCAACAGCGTCAGCGGCGCCGTCGAAGCCCTGCAGCGCAAGGGCGAGGGCATCCAGCTGAACACCGCGCTGCACGCGTAGCGCCCCGCCCGGCGAGCGGTCACGACACGTCGCCGGCGGGTGCCGAGGGCGCACGAACCGTCGCTCCGGCACCCGCCAGACGACAGTTCGCGACCACCCGGCGCAGGTGAGCGGCGCGTCCCACGATCGCGCACCCACCGACGCACGCACAGGAGGCCCGGCGCCGGCCCACGAGACCGGCACCGGGCCTCCATGCCCTCCCGTCCAGCGCTCCCCCGCCCCGCCCGCGAGCGGGCGAAATGCCGGGGTGCGCCGTCGGCCCCACCGTGGCATTCCGCCCGTTCGATCCGCAGCAGCGCACCCCGCCGCCCCTCCGGCCCCTCCCCCGGCTCGACCCGACACGACGCGACGCGACGAGCGGGCGGAATGCCGGCGTGCGCCCGCCGCGCCACCCGGGTGTTCCGCCCGCTCGATGTGACGGCGGGCGCAGACACACGAACGCCCCGCGCCACGGAACCGTGGGGCGGGGCGTTCGGAGTCGGTCAGCGCTCGGGGACGTCGCGCTCGGGCGCACCCACGTAGAGCTGCTGCGGGCGACCGATCTTGTTGAGCGGGTCGTTGTTCAGCTCGCGCCACTGGGCGATCCAGCCCGGCAGACGACCGATCGCGAACAGGACGGTGAACATCCGCGGTGGGAAGCCCATCGCCTTGTAGATGATGCCGGTGTAGAAGTCGACGTTGGGGTAGAGCTTGCGGCTGACGAAGTACTCGTCCTCGAGTGCGATCTGCTCGAGCTCCATCGCGATGTCGAGCAGGTCGTCCTGCACGCCGAGGGACTCGAGGACCTCGTGCGCGGACTCCTTGACGAGCTTGGCGCGCGGGTCGTAGTTCTTGTAGACGCGGTGCCCGAAGCCCATGAGCTTGACACCCTGCTCCTTGTTCTTCACCCGCTCGACGAACCGCGTGACGGGCTCGCCCGAGTCCTTGATCTGCTGGAGCATCTCGAGCACGGCTTCGTTCGCGCCGCCGTGCAGCGGGCCGTACAGGGCGTTGATGCCGGCCGAGATCGAGGCGAACATGTTCGCCTTCGTCGAGCCGACCATGCGCACCGTCGAGGTCGAGGCATTCTGCTCGTGGTCCTCGTGCAGGATGAGGAGCCGCTCGAGCGCCTTCGAGAGCACCGGGTTGGGCTTGTAGGTCTCGGCCATGGTGCCGAAGTTCAGCCGCAGGAAGTTGTCGACGAACGACAGCGAGTTGTCCGGGTACAGGAACGCCTGCCCGATGGCCTTCTTGTGGGCGTAGGCCGCGATCACCGGAAGCTTGGCGAGGAGCCGGACGGTCTGCAGCTCGACCTTCTCGGGGTCGTCGACGTCCATGTCGTCCTCGTAGTACGTGGACAGGGCGCTCACGGCGCTCGACAGCACCGACATCGGGTGCGCCGAGTGCGGCAGGGCGTCGAACAGGCGACGGAGGTCCTCGTGCAGCAGGGTGTGCCGACGGATGCGGGCGTCGAACTGCTCGAGCTCGGTGGGGGTCGGCAGCTCGCCGTAGATCAGGAGCCACGCGACCTCGAGGAAGGTGCAGTTCGCGGCGATCTGGTCGATCGGGTACCCGCGGTAGCGCAGGATCCCCTGGTCGCCGTCGATGTAGGTGATCGCGCTCTTCGTCGCACCGGTGTTCACGAACCCGTAGTCGAGCGTGTTCATCCCGGTCTGCTTCTTGAAGGTCGAGATGTCGATCGCGGACGCGCCGTCGACGCTCTGCAGGATCGGGAACTCCGCCGTGCCACCCGGGAACGTCAGCGTCGCGGTCGCGCCCTGCTGTTCGGCGGCGGGACTCACGGGGACGGGCGTGGTGGGCGGTGTGGCCGTCTTCTGAGCGTCATTGGCAGTGTCAGTCACGAGGACAGCCTAATCGCGGCACCTGTCGGTCGTGCACACATCCCAGGTGACGATTTGGTGGTTCCCAGGGATTGCGGGCGCCGGCGGGAGTGCTCGTGTCCGTGCTACGCGGTGCCGAGGCGCCGGCTGCTCGCCAGTCGCTGGGAGGCTGCGGCGATCCGTTCGTCGGTCGACGTCAGGGCCACGCGGACGTGTTCGCCCCCGGCTGCACCGTAGAACGTGCCCGGTGCGACGAGGATCCCGCGGTCGGCGAGCCAGGCGACGGTGTCGAGCGCCGGCTCGCCGCGGGTCGCCCAGAGGTAGAGCCCGGCTTCGCTGTGGTCGATGCGGAAGCCCGCGCCCTCGAGTGCCTGCCGGAGCATGTTCCGACGGGCACGGTAGCGGGCCTTCTGCTGCTGCACGTGGGTCTCGTCCTGCAGCGCGACGACCATCGCCTGCTGCACGGGCAGCGGTGGCATCAGCCCGGCGTGCTTGCGGACGGCCAGCACGTCGGCCAAGATCGCGGCGTCACCGGCGACGAAGGCCGCACGGTAGCCGGCGAGGTTCGACTGCTTCGACAGCGAGTACACGCTGAGCACACCGTCGAGCGAGTCGCCGACGACCCGGGGGTCGAGGATCGTGGGGGTCGGGGTGGTGGCGTACTCCGGGTCCCAGCCGAGCTCGGCGTAGCACTCGTCGCCGACGATGACGGCCCCGAGCTCGCGGGCGCGCACCACGGCGGCACGGAGCTCGCCGATGGTGAGCACGCGGCCGTCCGGGTTGCCCGGGGAGTTCAGCCAGACGAGCTTCGTGGTGGACGGCCACTCGGCCGGGTCGTCCGAGGCGAGGGCGTCGGCCCGGACCAGCGCGGCACCGAGCTCGTACGTCGGGTACGCCGCTGCCGGGAACACCACGGTGTCGCCGGGGCCGATGCCGAGCCAGAGCGCCAGGCCCGCGATGAACTCCTTGGAGCCGATCGTCGGCAGCGCGTTCGCCTCGGTCAGGGCGACACCGTGCCGGCGGCCGTACCAGTCGGCGATGGCCTGCCGGAGCGCCGGGGTGCCGGCGACCTGCGGGTAGGCGTGCGCGTCGGTTGCGGTGGCCAGGGCGGTGCGGACGACCTCGGGCGTGGGGTCGACGGGCGAGCCGACGCTGAGGTCGACGATCCCGCCCTCGTACGCCGCGGCGCGCTGCTTGAACGGGACGAGCTGGTCCCAGGGGAAGTCGGGGAGGTCGAGCGCCACGAGGGGTCCGGTCAGCCGCGGACGGGCTCGGCAGCGACGACGGGGTGGTCCTTGTGGATCACGCCGACCTTCGCAGCGCCACCGGGCGACCCGACCTCGTCGAAGAACTCGACGTTGGCCTTGTAGTAGTCGGCCCACTGGTCGGGCAGGTCGTCCTCGTAGTAGATGGCCTCGACGGGGCAGACCGGCTCACACGCACCGCAGTCGACGCACTCGTCGGGGTGGATGTACAGCGAGCGGTCACCCTCGTAGATGCAGTCGACCGGGCATTCGTCGATGCAGGCGCGGTCCTTGACGTCGACACACGGCTGGGCGATCACGTAGGTCACGGTTCGGGTGCTCCCTTCGACGAGCGGGTTCGAGTCTACTCGTGGCCCGGGGCCGTCCGGGACCGCAGCCCCGACAGGTCCGGCCACGCGAGGACGAGGGCGGTGATGGCCGCGGGGGCGAAGGTCCACACGTACCCGGCCGCGTTGGCGAGGACGAGCGGCGAGCTCTCGCCACCGACCGACACGAGCACCTGCGTCGCGACGAGGATGCCGATGCCGATCGCGGCGACCATCGTCCGCGAGCGGTAGACGAGCCGCACGCCCACGGTCAGGCCGAGCACGATGAGGGTGGTGACGACGAGTCCGACCGGGAACGCGCCGAGCGTCTGCTGGTGCGTCACCGTGCCGAGGCCGCCGGCGAGCAGCCCGACCAGCAGCGACACCACGGCCGCCGCGGCCTTGCCCTGACCGGACATCTCGCCGTAGGTCTGCGGCGCCGCCGACTGCGGGGCCGCGTCGTGCCGGAACGCCTCCACCGCAGGGGCGTGTTGTCGGACACCGTGCGGCATCACCCACGACAGCGCGGCCGGGTCGGCGGGGTCGACGGGGTCGACGGCGACCTGGGAGCGGTACTGCTCGACGGCCGCCCGCACCTTGGCCCGGACCGGCAGGACGTCGACGGTGACGTCGGCCTGCCCGCTGTCGGGGTCGACGATCATCGAGAAGGGGACCTCTTCGGCACGGGCCGCGTACTGCGCCGCGTGGTGCATCCGCACGTGGTCGGGGTGTCCGTAGCCGCCGTCGTCGGCGTAGCTGATCACCGCGTCGGCTCCGGTGGAACGGATGGCGGCGCGCACGTCGTCGACCACCTCGCCCAGGTCGGCCGCGGTCAGCGAGTCGGCCGGGGCGTCGGCCGCGGCGGTGGCCCGGCCGTCCGGGCCCCACTGCATGCCGGAGTCGACGTACCGACGCTCGGGCAGGTCGGTCGGCCGCGCGCCGCGCCCACCGAGCCACAGGTGCTGCGGCCCGCCGAGGGCGGCGAGGGCCGCGGCGATCTCGGTCTCCCGGTGCCGCGCCACCCGCGCGGGGTCGCCCGCGAGCGGAGCCAGCTGCTCCGTGAGCATCTCGCCGCGCTCGCCCCGGGTCGCGGTGAGCACGGTCACCTCGGCACCGCGCTCGAGCAGGGTGGCGATGGTCCCACCCGACGAGAGCGTCTCGTCGTCGGGGTGGGCGTGCACGATCAGGACGCGCTCCGGGCGCGTGGAGGGGGCCTTGGACATCGTCCCCAAGGGTACGGGACTAGCGGGGCGTGACGATGTAGGTCGCCGTGACGCCACCGCTGTCCTTGCCGTCCGAGAACGTCAGCACGACACGGTAGCCGTCGCTCCGGAACATGCCGAACGCGCTGGACGAGTCCGCGCGCTTCGCCGACTCGGTGTACCCGGCATCCGTGAGCTGCTGCGCGGCCGTCCGGAAGTCGTCGACGGAGGCCGCCCGGACCTGGGCGACCCACCCGGAGCCGTTCGGTCCGGCTCCCCCGCCCAGCACCGTGCCGTCGACGAGCGGGACGTCGGCCGACGGGAACCCGTCCGGCACCTTGCCGTCGGAGGTCACGTCGGCGCCCTTGAGCGCCGTGTCGAGCGCGCCGTCGATGCCACCGGCGACCGAGGACATGCCGTCCTGGATCGCCTTGCCGTCGATGCCGGCGACCCCGTCGGCCACGTTCGACGCGACGGAGGACCCGAGGTCGGTGGCCTGCTGCACGGCCTCGGTCGAGCAGCCGGTGAGTCCGGCCAGGGCGATGCCGGCAGCGACGGCGGCGATCAGCGGGGTACGGAGGGAACGCATGGCGTGACCGTAACGGACGAGCCGGGAGGCGCGGCGCGAGTTGGCTGTGAACGTGCCGTCCCCGGGGCGGTCACCTGCGCGGCGAGGCCGCCCCGGGCCTCCGTGCCGACGGACGGTTCAGGCGACGTAGGCGCGCGTCGCCGCCACCAGGGCGTCGACACCCACCGGGATCGCCGTCTCGGCCTGCGGCGCGTAGAACGGCGAGTGGTTGCTCGGGATCTCCTCGCCACGGCGGAAGCGCTCCGGGTCGGTGATGCCCGTGAACCAGTACACGAGCGGCGCGCCGGCGGCGGTGGCCAGCTGTCCGACGTCCTCCGACGCCATGGCGAGCCCGATCTCGAGGTCGCGAGCACCCGGCACCTCGGCGCGGATGGCGTCGAGCACGGTGGCGGCGGCCTCGGCGTCGTTCACGGTGACCTCGGCACCCGGAGCCCGCACGATCGTCGGCTCGGACAGCCCACCGGCCGCGCTCTCGGCACGGACGATGCGTTCGATCGAGGCGATGATGCGCTGGCGGGTCTCCTCGTTGCGGGCACGGGTCGAGATCTCGATCACGGCCTCGTCGGGGATGATGTTCGCCCGTGTGCCGGCGTGGAAGCTGCCGACGGTGACGACACCCGCGTCGCTCGGCGAGACCTCGCGCGCGACGACGGTCTGCAGCCGCACGACGGCCGACGCCGCGGTGACGACCGGGTCGAGCGAGGCCTGCGGCGCCGAGCCGTGCGCCCCGCGGCCGTTGAACGTCACCGTCAGCCGGTCGCTCGACGCCATCACCGGGCCGGTGCCGACGGCGACGATGCCGACCGGTGCGGGCGCGGAGTGCTGCCCGAGCACGACGTCCGGCTTCGGGAACCGCTCGACCAGGCCGTCCTCGACCATCGCGCGTGCGCCGGAGATGACCTCTTCAGCAGGCTGGAAGACGGCGACGACCGTGCCGCGCCAGTCCCCCGTGGTCGCGACGAGGCGCTCGAGGGTGCCGAGCAGCCACGTGACGTGGATGTCGTGGCCGCAGGCGTGCATGGTCGGGACGTCCCGGCCCTCGTCGTCGGTGCCGACGCGCTCGCTGGCGTACGACAGGCCGGTGCGCTCCTGCACCGGCAGGCCGTCCATGTCGGCGCGGAGCCACACCACGGGGCCCTCGCCGTTCGCGACGACACCGACGACGCCGGTGCCGCCGACGCCCGTCGTCACGTCGATCCCCCCGATCTCGGCGAGCTTCGCGGCGATGACACCGGCGGTGCGGTGCTCCTGGAAGCCGAGCTCCGGGTGGGCGTGCAGGTCCTGGTAGATCGAGAGCAGGTCGAGAGTCACGCTGACCACGGTACAACCGCGAACGGCCCGACCACCTGTTGCAGGTGACCGGGCCGTCGGACGGAGGACGGGCCTCCGGGGGTGTTGCTCGTGCTGGTGCTTACGCGTCCTGGCGCTTCAGGCGGGCGTACGAGCGCTGGCGGGCCTGCGCGTCGAGCTCCACCTTGCGGATGCGGACGACGGCCGGGGTGACCTCGACGCACTCGTCCTCGCGCGCGAACTCCAGGCACTCCTCGAGCGAGAGCTGGCGCGACGGCGTCATCGACTCGAAGGAGTCGGCGTTCGCCGAACGCATGTTCGTGAGCTTCTTCTCCTTCGTGATGTTGACGTCCATGTCGTCGGCGCGCGAGTTCTCGCCGATGACCATGCCCTCGTAGACCTCTTCGGTCGGGTTGACGAAGAAGGTCATCCGCTCCTGGAGGTTCGTGATGGCGAACGGCGTGACGACACCCGAACGGTCGGACACGATCGAGCCGTTGATGCGGGTCTGGATCGGGCCGGCCCACTCGTCGTAGCCGTGCGAGATCGCGTTGGCGATGCCGGTGCCGCGGGTCTCGGTCAGGAACGACGTGCGGAAGCCGATCAGGCCACGCGACGGGACGATGAACTCCATGCGCACCCAGCCGGTGCCGTGGTTCGTCATGTTCTCCATGCGACCCTTGCGAGCGGCCATGAGCTGCGTGATCGCGCCGAGGTACTCCTCCGGCGTGTCGATCGTCATGTGCTCGTACGGCTCCTGCAGCTTGCCGTTCTCGTCACGCTTGGTGACGACCTGCGGCTTGCCGACGGTGAGCTCGAAGCCCTCACGACGCATCTGCTCGACGAGGATGGCCAGTGCGAGCTCGCCGCGACCCTGGACCTCCCACGCGTCCGGACGACCGATGTCGAGGACCTTGAGCGAGACGTTGCCGATGAGCTCGCGGTCGAGGCGCTCCTTGACCATGCGGGCGGTCAGCTTGTGGCCCTTGACCTTGCCGACGAGCGGGCTGGTGTTCGTGCCGATCGTCATCGAGATCGCCGGGTCGTCGACCGTGATGGTCGGCAGCGGGCGGACGTCCTCGGGGTCGGACAGGGTCTCACCGATGGTGATCGTGTCGAACCCGGCGACGGCGACGATGTCACCGGGGCCGGCCGACTCGGCCGGGTAGCGCTCGAGCGCCTTGGTGATGAGGAGCTCGGTGATGCGGGCGTTGACGACGGTGCCGTCGTGCTTGACCCACGCGACCGTCTGGCCCTTCTTCATCGTGCCGTGGAAGATGCGCAGCAGCGCGAGACGACCGAGGAACGGCGACGCGTCGAGGTTGGTGACGTGGGCCTGCAGCGGGTGCTGGTCGTCGTACTTCGGCGCCGGGACGTGCTGCAGGATGGCCTCGAACAGGGGCTCGAGGTCGTCGTTGTCGGGCAGCTCGCCGTCGTTCGGCTTGTTGCGCGACGCGGCACCGTTGCGGCCCGAGGCGTAGACCACCGGGACGTCGAGGATCGCGTCGAGGTCGAGGTCGTCGACCTCGTCCGACAGGTCGGAGGCCAGGCCGAGCAGCAGGTCCTGCGACTCGGAGACGACCTCGTCGATGCGGGAGTCGGGGCGGTCCGTCTTGTTGACGAGCAGGATCACCGGGAGCTTCGCGGCGAGCGCCTTGCGGAGCACGAAGCGGGTCTGGGGCAGCGGGCCCTCGGACGCGTCGACCAGCAGGACGACACCGTCGACCATGGACAGACCGCGCTCGACCTCGCCACCGAAGTCGGCGTGACCCGGGGTGTCGATCACGTTGATGGTGATCGGGCCGTCCGAGCCGAACTCGGTCGCGTGCTTGCCGTTGTAGAGCACCGACGTGTTCTTCGCGAGGATCGTGATGCCCTTCTCGCGCTCGAGGTCGTTCGAGTCCATCATGCGGTCTTCGCCCTCGAAGTGGGCGTCGAACGAGTTGGTCTGCGTGAGCATCGCGTCGACGAGGGTGGTCTTGCCGTGGTCGACGTGTGCCACGATGGCGACGTTGCGCAGGTCGGACCGGGTGGCGAGCGCCATACAGGACATCCTTCAATTTCTGGGAGAGTGTCGGGCCAGTGTCTTCACAGCACCGCACCCGCGGGCAGAACGCCCGACACGCCAGTCTACCGGTAGTTCGCAACAGACAGGAGTACTGACGATGAGCCGTCGGCGAACGTGGGTCGAGATCACCATCGTCCTGCTGCTCTCGCTCGGCGCCAGCGCCCTGTACTCGATCCTGCAGATCATCGACGACCTGTCGCAGACGACGCCGCTCGGCGAGCAGTCGACGGCCCTGAACACCTCGTCGACGACGGTGCAGTACGTCGACCTCGCCCGGCAGCTCCTGGGCATCGCGGTGGACCTGGCCCCGGTGGCACTCGTCTGCTACCTGCTGTGGAGCACCTCCCGACCGCACCTCGGCCGGCTAGGCATCGACCGGTTCCGGGCGAAGCCGGACCTGGGCGGCCCGGCCCTGATCGCGCTCTGCATCGGGATCCCGGGGCTCGCGCTGTACTTCGCCGGACGTGCGCTCGGCATCACGGTCGCCGTCGACCCCGCCGCACTGAACTCGTACTGGTGGACGATCCCGGTCCTGCTGCTGTCCGCGATCCGCTCGGGGCTGCAGGAGGAGGTGATCGTGATCGGGTACCTCTACGCCCGGCTCGGTGACCTCGGGTGGGGCCGCTGGCAGATGATCCTGTCGACCGCACTGCTGCGTGGCAGCTACCACCTGTACCAGGGCTTCGGGGCGTTCATCGGCAACGCGGTGATGGGCGTCGTGTTCGGCTGGATCTACACGAAGTGGGGTCGGCTGCTGCCGCTCGTGATCACGCACGCCCTGCTCGACGCGGTGGTCTTCGTCGGGTACCCCTGGGTGGCGCACGCGTTCCCGCAGTTGTTCGCGTAGGCCGCGGGGCCGCTGGCGGAACGCCGCGTCGCGGGGCCGCCGGCTCGCTGTCCCGTCGGCCGTTCAGCGAGCCACCGGGCGCATCCACAGCCCCAGCACAGCGCGCCGAGGTCCGAGGGCCGAACCGCAGCCCTACGGTGAGCGCATGAGCATCCCCGCGATCGGCGAGTCCGCACCGTCGTTCACCCTGCCGGGGATGGTCGTGCGCCGTGGCGTCCGCTCCGACGACGAGTACGACCTGTCCGCCGAGATCGGCCGGACGGTCGTGCTGGCCTTCTACCCGGGCGACGCGACGGCGGTCTGCACGGCCCAGCTCTGCAGCTACCAGGCCGAACTCGACGAGTTCACCGACCTCGGTGCCACGGTGTGGGGCATCAGCCCCCAGGCGCTCGACTCGCACGAGGAGTTCGCCCGCGGCTCCTCGCTCGCGTTCCCCCTGCTCAGCGACACCGCGGGCTCGGTCATCCGCGCCTACGGCGTCCAGGCACCGGGGATCGGCCTGCGACGATCCGTGTTCGTGATCGGCCCCGACGGCGTGCTCCGATGGCGCCACATCGGCCTGGTCGGCCTGCGGTTCCCGAAGGCCGAGACGATCCGCCAACAGATCGAACTGCTCGTTTCGTAGCCCCGGCGTGGGAGTCCGCTGAACTCGTCGAAACGGGGTGTTGACACCCCAACCGGGGGCGACGACCATGGACGGCACGAGGGTCCGTCAAGGATCTGCCTCCCCGGGGAATCGGGTCGTCCGGAGATACGCGCCGGTGTGTCACACCCGCTCCCCGGGCGTCTCCGGGGAGGCATCTCGTACCCTCGTCCGGTGCACACCACCATCGTCGCCCCGGGCCTGCGCGCCCTCGCCCTCGTCCTCTGGGTCGTGGCCGTCGTGCTCGTCCCGCTGGCCCTGATCGGCGGCGGAACCCCGTGGCTCGTGCCGATCCCGAGCATCGCCGTCGCCTTCGTCGCGTGGGCGGTGCTGTGGCGGCCGCGGTTCGAGCTGACGCCCGAGCACCTGCGCATCGTCGACGTCCGGCGCACCAGCACCTACACCTGGTCGCGCGTCAGCGAGGTGCGCACGAAGTACGGCATCGAGGTGGTCACCAGCGAGGGCGTTCGCCGCGTCTGGATCGCGACCCGCCCGACGGCGCGTCTCGCCGCGCACACCGGTGACCGGCCAGGAGGCCCGGATCGCCTGGACGTCGACGCTGCGGCCGCGCTGATGCTGACCCACGTGCCCGCTCCGGTGACGCAGGACGGCCCGCCCCCGTCGTCCGTGACGGCTGCGCCGATCACGCACCGCACCCACGGCTGGACGATCCTGGCGCTCGTGGTCCTCGGGTTCGCCGCGTCGCTCGCGGCGGCACAGTTCTGACTCGCCCGGACGCAGAACGACACCCCCGGCGTCGTGCGACGTCGGGGGTGTCGTTCGTGTGCGGTGTCGTTCTCGTGCGGTGTGGCTACTTCTTGTAGCCGACGTCCTGCCACTTGACCGACGACTGCTGGAACTGCGCCGGACCGTAGTTCACCAGGTCCTTGCGAACGCCCCAGGCGTACGGCTCGGCGAACAGCGGGATGGTGCCGGCGACCGCGACGATCTTCTTGCCGATGGCCTGCGCGTCCTTGATGCGGGCATCCGCGTCGAGTTCGCCGTTCGCCTTGTCCCAGGCGGCGCCGAGCGAGTCGTCCGTCACGCCGCTGTAGTTCTGGCCGGCGTCGGCGGGGTAGTAGATCGACTTCAGCGACGAGATCGGGAACGGGGTGCCCTGCCACGCGAAGTACGTGGCGTCGAAGTCACGCGTCGACGTGGTGACGTACTTCGTGAAGAAGTCGTCGGTCGGGACGGTGTCGATGGTGACCTTGAAGCCGGCGAGCTTCGTCTGCTGCTGCACGAGCTGCGCGACGTTCGCCGAGTTCGGGTTGTCCGAGGGGATCACGAAGCGGACGTCGAGTTCCTTGCCGCCCTTGGTCGCGTATCCGTCCGAACCGATCTTCCAGCCGGCGTCCTCGAGCTTCGACTTCGCCTTGTCCGTGCTGTAGCCGTAGACGCTCGACGCGTCGTCCTCGTAGCCCTGCTGACCGGGCAGGTAGACGAGGTTGTTGAGCACGTCGCCCGGGCTCTTCACCGGCGACAGGATCGCCTGGGCGACGACCTTGCGGTTGATGGCCTGTGCGAACGCCTGGCGCACGTCCTGGTCCTTGAAGACGTCCGAGGTGCCGTTCAGCGTGATCTGACGCTGCGTGGTGCCGAGCGAGCGCTCGATCTTCGAGTCGGACCGCGAGTTCGCCGTCTTGAGGTTGTCGGCGCTGCCGTTCAGGTTGAACGCGTCGAGCTCCTTGTTGCCGTACGCCTGGGCGACGCCGTCACGCGAGACCGTCTTGAAGACGATCGTGTCGAGCTTGCCCGGGTCGCCCCACCACTTGGAGTTCTTCTCGAAGGTCACGACGCCACCGTTGGTGTCGAAGGACTTCAGGATGTACGGACCACCGGAGACGTAGGTCTTGCCGTCGGCGGCGTACGGACCCTTGGCCCAGGCCTTGTTGAAGTGGTCCGGGGTGTCGACGGCCCAGTACGGGTAGATCGCGCCGAGGACGCTCGCCCAGTCGGCGTTGGTCTTCGAGAACGTCATGATGACGTCACGCTCGTCGGAGCCCTGCTTGACCGAGTCCACGTCCTCCCACACGTTGGTGGCGAGGGGCGCGAAGGCCTTGTTCGTGCCGTTCAGCGCCTTCCAGTTCGCGATGACGTCCTTCGCGCTGATCGGGGTGCCATCCGACCACACGGCCTTCGGGTTGATCTTGATCTCGACGGTCTGGGGCGAGTCCTTGGTCAGCTCGACGGAGGTCGCGTAGTCCTTGTTCGCCTCCCACTCGCCGTTCTCCTTGAACTGGATGAACCCCGGCAGGTAGGTCTGCGAGATCGTCGTGTCGTCGACCGTCCCCGAGTCAAGGTTGGCCAGCTGCCAGTTCGCCGGAGCTGTGTCGATCGGCAGGGTGATCGACCCGCCGTCCTTGACGTCGGCGCGGTCCGCGACGGTCCAGCCGGTCGACTTCAGTGACGACTCGGCGACCGCGGAGTTGTCGCCGCCCGCTTCTCCGCCGCCGGAGCAGCCCGCCAGCACGACGGCAGCTGCCGCAGCGGTGGCCAGGACCGCGATGCCCTTGATCCTCTTTCGCATGGCGAGGATTCCCTTTCGTTGTGGTTCGCGCAGTTCGCGCTGGACCGCGGCGGCCCCGCCGTCGCGTCTGTTGGTTGAGAACCCTAGCCACATCCGAAGGCTGCACAAGGGTCTCTGCGAGGAATCGAAACACGCTCGTAACGAATGTTGCATAACGTCACTTCCGTTGTCCCACCCCGCCGTCCGGACCGGCTAGCCTGTCGCCACCGACAACGCCGTCCGGACGGACGGCCGCACCCAGAGGTCACCAACCACATGCTCGCCTTCATCGCAAAGCGGATCGTCAACTACATCGTCCTGACGATCGTGGCGACCACGCTCGGGTACATCCTCGCCAGCACGACGCTCAACCCGGCCGCCCGGTTCCTCGGGCGCAACCCGGCCGTGCCGCAGGGCACCATCGACGCGTCGCTCCGCAAGCTCGGCGCCGATCCGAACACCCCCATCCTCGTCCGCACCTGGGACTGGTGGGTCGGCCTGGTCACGCACGGGTCGCTCGGCATGAGTTCGCGCGGCACCGAGGTGACGGCCGACATCATCGCCCGGTCCGGGACGAGCCTGCGGCTGCTCGTGATCGGCACGCTGCTCGGTGCGCTCTTCGGCGTGCTACTCGGCGTCTGGAACGCGGTCCGGCAGTACAAGGTGTCCGACCAGGTCTCGACCTACGCGTCGTTCACGGTGCTCGCGACCCCGCCGTTCGTGATCGCGGTCGTGCTGATGATCCTGGCGACATCCCTCAACCAGGGCGTCGGCGCGCAGGTGATCAGCTTCACCGGTGAGTACACGCCGGGGGTGAGCGGGTTCTTCCCGGTGCTCGGCGACCGACTCGTGCACCTGTTGTTACCCACGATCTCGCTGACGGTCGGCGCCGTCGCGTCGTACTCGCGCTACCAGCGCTCCGCGATGCTCGACGTGCTGTCGAACGACTTCATCCGGACCGCCCGGTCGAAGGGCCGCACGCGCGGATCGGCGATCATGCGCCACGGCGTGCGCGTCGCCCTCATCCCGATGTCGACCTTCTTCGCCTACTCGTTCGGGTTGATCCTGACGGGTGCGAGCATCACCGAGCTGGTCTTCAGCTGGCACGGCATGGGTGAGTACTTCATCCAGAGCATCACGAACAACGACATCAACGCGGCAGCGGGCACGATCCTCTTCACGGCGATCCTCGTGCTCATCGCAGGGACCCTCGCGGACCTGCTGTACGCCGCGCTCGACCCGCGAGTGAGGGTGTGACCCGTGTCTGTTCTCGACCCCACGACCACGACCACCGCCGGTGACCCCGGTGACGGCAACGCCGGGACGCCGGCGCACGTCATCGAGGTGAAGGGCGGCCGCACCCCGCTCTGGCGCAAGGTGTTCGGCACCTGGCGCGCGCGCATCGGCGGCGGTGCGCTGCTGCTCATCATCCTCTGGGCGTTCGTCGGCCCGCACCTGTACCACTGGAACGCCTCCGACTCCGACGGGCTGGCGTTCGGCATGCCGCCGAGCGCCGCGCACTGGTTCGGCACGAACGACATCGGCCAGGACATCTACGCGCAGACCCTGGTCGGCCTACAGAAGTCGCTGCTCATCGGACTCATCGCCGGACCGGCCGCGACCCTCATCGCCGGCATCGTCGGCGCCGTCGCCGGGTACTTCGGTGGGTTCGTCGACCGGGCGCTCGTCTGGGGCATCGACCTGCTCCTGGTGATCCCGTCGTTCTACGCGCTCGTGCTCCTCAGCCCGCTGTTCAAGAACCTCAGCTGGCTCGCACTCATCGTGGGGCTGGCGATCTTCGGCTGGATGATCATGGCCCGGGTGATCCGCGGGCAGACGATGTCCCTGCGCGAGCGCGACTACGTCAAGGCCGCACGGTTCATGGGCGTGCCCTCGTTCACCATCATCCGACGGCACATCCTGCCCAACGTGGCATCGCTGCTCATCATCGACGCGACGCTGGGTGTCGGGGCGATGATCCTCTCCGAGAGCGCCCTCAGCTACTTCGGCTTCGGCATCCAAATCCCCGACGTCTCGCTCGGCACCCTGCTCGCCGCCGGCAGCCAGTCGGCCGTCACCCGCCCGTGGCTCTTCGTCCTGCCCGCAGCGACCCTCGTCGCGACCGTGCTCTCGACCAGCCTGCTCGGCGACGCCCTGCGCGACGCCATCGACCCCACCTCCGGAGCCAACCGTGACTGAGCCGCTGCTCACCGTGTCCGACCTGTCGGTCACGTTCAACCCGAAGACCAAGCCCGTCTACGCGGTCCGGGGTGTCGACTACTCGGTGGCCCCCGGCGAGTTCCTCGGCATCGTCGGTGAATCGGGGTCCGGCAAGTCGGTGTCCTCGATGGCCGTGATGGGCCTGCTGCCGTCGTCCGCCCAGGTGCAGGGCAGCATCCGCTTCGACGGGCAGGAGCTCGTCGGCAAGAACGACCGTGAGATGTCGGCGCTGCGCGGTCGTGACATCGCGATGGTGTTCCAGGACCCGCTGTCCGCCCTGACGCCGGTGTACACGATCGGGCAGCAGATCGTCGAGGGCCTGCGCCTGCACGACCGGTCGCTGACCGCACACGCCGCGCGCACCCGCGCCGAGGAACTGCTGCGCATCGTCGGCATCCCGAACCCGGCGCGACGGCTCGACGCGTTCCCGCACGAGTTCTCCGGCGGCATGCGGCAGCGCGCGATGATCGCGATCGCCATCGCGAACGACCCGAAGCTGATCATCGCCGACGAGCCGACCACCGCCCTCGACGTGACGATCCAGGCGCAGATCCTCGACGTGCTGCAGACCGCGAAGGACATGACCGGTGCGGCCGTCGTGCTCATCAC
This sequence comes from Curtobacterium sp. MCBA15_007, assembly GCF_001864905.1. NCBI lineage: Bacteria > Bacillati > Actinomycetota > Actinomycetes > Micrococcales > Microbacteriaceae > Curtobacterium > Curtobacterium sp. MCBA15_007. Next base: position 52,450 of record NZ_MJGM01000045.1, on the reverse strand, counting down.
GCACGACCTGGGCGTCGTCGCCGGCAACGCCGACCGCGTCGCCGTGATGTACGCCGGCCGGATCGTCGAGACGGCACCGGTCCTGCCGCTGTTCCGCGAGCCGGTGATGCCGTACACGATCGGGCTGCTCCGCTCGATGCCGAACATGACCTCCGCCCGCACCGAGCGGCTCGTCCCGCTCGACGGCCGCCCGCCCCTGCTGACGCAGAAGCCGACGGGCTGCCCGTTCGCCGACCGCTGCCCGGCCGTCCTCGACGCCTGCCGCGACGGCGAACCCGCCCTCGTCGCGACGACGGTGCCGCAGAGCGCCGACAACCCGGTCATGACCGGCGCCGTGCAGACGATCGGCAACGGCACCCTGCTCGACGAGCACACCGCCGCGTGCATCCGCCGCGACGAGATCGCCGCGGGCACCCTCGAGCGCTCGGAGATCTTCCCCCGCCCCGAGGACGTCCCCGAGGCCAGCGTCGACCACGGCGACGACGTCGTGCTCGAACTGGACGACGTGGTCAAGACGTTCCCGCTCACCAAGGGCGCACTGTTCCGCCGGCAGATCGGCGAGGTGCACGCGGTGGACGGCATCTCCCTGACGCTCAAGCGCGGGCAGGTGCTCGGCCTGGTCGGCGAGTCCGGCTGCGGCAAGACGACGACGATCATGGAGATCCTCGAACTCGCCGGCGCCCAGCACGGCACCATCCGGGTGAACGGCGTCGACACCGCCTCGCTCTCCAAGAAGGACCGTCTGGCCCTGCGCCGCGACATCCAGGTGGTCTTCCAGGACCCGATGGCGTCGATCGACCCGCGCCTCGACATCGGTTCGGTGATCGGCGAACCCCTCACGGTGCACGGCGTCGCGAAGGACGAGATCCGTCGGCGCGTGCGCGAGGTGCTCGAGCTGGTCGGCCTCGAGCCGACCTACATCGACCGGTACCCGCACGAGTTCTCGGGCGGCCAGCGGCAGCGCATCGGCATCGCCCGTGCGCTGATCGTGGAGCCGAAGATCCTGGTGCTCGACGAGCCGGTGTCCGCACTCGACGTCTCGGTGCAGGCCGGTGTGATCAACCTGCTCGAGGACCTCAAGCACCGTCTCGGCCTGTCCTACCTGTTCGTGGCGCACGACCTGTCCGTCGTCCGGCACATCGCCGACGACGTCGCCGTCATGTACCTCGGCCGCATCGTCGAGTACGGCGACGGGGACGCGGTCTTCTCGGACCCGCAGCACCCGTACACGCGGGCCCTGCTGTCGGCTGTCCCGGTGCCGGACCCGATGGCCGAGGCCGCCCGCGGGCGCATCCTGCTCGAGGGCGACCTGCCCTCCCCCACGGAGCGCATCGACGGCTGCCGGTTCCGCACGCGCTGCCCGCTCTACCAGCTCCTCGACGAGGGCCGGCAGGAGCAGTGCCGCACCATCGACCCGGGCCTCGAGCCCGTGCACGGCCGCGGCGTCGCGTGTATCCAGACCGACCAGGAGCACCTGCTCACCGAGCGGGTCGGCGCGGTCGTCTGACGACGACGGTCACGTTCACCGCTCCACATGGTGAGCAGGAATGGTCGGGTCCCACCCGCGGACCCGACCATTTCTGCTCACCGAGCGCTTCAGTGGACGCGACCATACGACGGACGGGAGGTGGGCCCATCCCGCCGGTACCGGCGCACCGCGCCAGCGGGGCGACGGCCGTGACGGGAGGGACGGCGCACGTCGTGCGCCGGGCCTCCCGTCCGTCGTGTGGTCGCGATCGCGAGCCGAGTCAGGCTCCCAGCCACAGGCTGAGCAGCGAGGCGGCGAGCAGCGCCAGCGCAGCGGCGCCGACCGCCAGTGCCGGCGCGTCCCAGCCGCGCACGGCATCACCGGTGCCGGTCGCCGCGCGGCGCTCAGACCATCGGTCGAGCAGGACCGTCATCTCGTCGGGCTGGCGCAGCACGGCACGCTCGCCGCGTCGGGCGGGTTTCGGCCGCGGCAGCGACGGGCCGCCCCAGCACTGGACCTTGCGTCCGGCGACCGTCTCGATCACGATCTGCCAGCGGAGCCGGACGTCGGCGACCGCGTGCCACGGCACCACGGTGCGGCGGAGCGGGTTGAGCACCGTGACCGCACGGTCGTCGATGACGATGCACGGGCGGAAGGTCAGGACCCAGAGCGCCCAGACGAGCACGGCGATCGGGCCGGCGGCGCGGAGCACGACGTCCCAGCTCCCCCGGAACGCGGCGTCGCCCAGCAGGAAGACGCCCAGGACGGCGACGAGGCCGGCCGCCACCGCGCCCCCGCGACCAGCGCGGAGGACGAGGGGGCGTCCGGCCTCGTTCGTGTCCAGGGTGATCAGCGTCCGAACTCGAACCCGGCGCCGGGGATGGCGGCCAGGAGGTCCTTCGTGTACTGCTCCTTCGGGGCGGCGAAGACCTCGTCGGTCGTCGCCTTCTCGACGATCTGCCCACGACGCATGACGCACACGTTGTCCGCGACGAGGCGGACGACCGCGAGGTCGTGGGTGATGAACAGGTACGTCAGGCCGAGCTCGGTCTGCAGCTCGGTGAGCAGGTCGAGGATCTGGCCCTGCACGAGCACGTCGAGCGCGGAGACGGCCTCGTCGAGGACGATGACCTCCGGCTTGAGCGCCAGCGCACGAGCGACGGCGATGCGCTGTCGCTGACCACCGGACAGCTCGTTCGGGTAGCGGTTCACCATCGACTTCGGGAGCGCGACCTGGTCGAGGAGCTCGAGCACCCGGGCACGGCGCGAGGCCTTGTCGCCCACCTTGTGCGTGGCGAGCGGCTCGGCGATCGTGTTCCCGACGTTGTACATCGGGTCCAGGGAGCCGTACGGGTCCTGGAACACCGGCTGCACACGGCGGCGGAAGTCGAAGAGGTCCTTGCCCTTCAGCGCGCCGATGTCGATGCCGTCGAACTGCACGGTGCCGCTCGTGATGCTCTCGAGCTGCAGGACGAGCTTCGCGACGGTCGACTTGCCCGATCCGGACTCGCCGACGAGCGCCGTGGTGGTGCCCTTCTGGATCGAGAACGACACGTCGTCGACGGCCTTGAGCTCCCGCGTGGCGAGGCTCTTGCCGCGCAGCTTGTAGACCTTCTCGAGGTTCTTCACCACGATGAGGTCCTCGGCTGGACGGTGCTCGCGCTCCTGGGCGCGGGCGATGAGCTCGGCGTCGTCACTGCCGGTGTCGGCGATGTCGATCCGCTGGTGCTGCACCTTCGACTGGATGCGACGGCTGGCCAGCGAGGGGGCCGCCGCGACGAGGCGCTGCGTGTACGGGTGCTGCGGGTTGGCCAGGATCTCCTTGGAGGGGCCGGCCTCGACGACCTGGCCCTTGTACATCACGACGAGCTTCTCGGCTCGCTCGGCAGCGAGGCCGAGGTCGTGCGTGATGAACAGCACCGAGGTGCCGAAGTCGCGGGTCAGGGTCTCGAGGTGGTCCAGGATGACGCGCTGGACCGTGACGTCGAGCGCACTCGTCGGCTCGTCGGCGATGAGCAGCTGCGGGCGGCTCGACAGACCGATGCCGATGAGCACACGCTGCCGCATGCCGCCGGAGAACTCGTGCGGGTACTGCTTCAGGCGGGTCGACGCGTCGCCGAGGCCGGCTTCCTGCAGGACCTCGACCGCGCGGGCGCGGACGGCGGCCTTGCCGGTCGCCATGCCGTTCGCACGGATGGCCTCTTCGACCTGGAAGCCGATCGACCACAGCGGGTTGAGGTTCGACATCGGGTCCTGGGGGACGTAGCCGATCTCCTTCCCGCGGATCTCCGACATCTCCTTGTCGCTCAGCCCGACGAGCTCGCGCCCGTTGAACTTGATCGAGCCGCCGGTGACCTCACCGGTGCCGGGGAGCAGCTTGATGATCGCCTGGGCGCTCGTCGACTTGCCGGAACCGGACTCGCCGACGATGGCCAGGCGCTCGCCCTGTTCGAGGGTGAGGTTCACGCCGCGGACGGCCTGCACGAGGCCGCTCTGGGTCTTGAAGCCGACCTGCAGGTCGGTGATCTCGAGCAGCGGGGCGCCGGAGCCGCCGGTACGGCGGCTGTTCGGCTGGGTCAGTGTCTCGCTCATCGGCGGGCCCTCGCCTTCGGGTCGAGCGCATCGCGCACCACGTCACCGAGGAGCAGGAACGCGAGCACGGTGATGGACAGGGCTGCCGACGGCCAGAAGATCGTCGACGGTGCCGTTCGGATCGAGACCTGCGCGGTCCCGATGTCGAGGCCCCAGCTGAGCGCTGAGTCCGGGAGCCCGATACCGAGGAACGACAGGGTCGCCTCGGCCACGATGAACGTGCCGAGCGACACAGTCGACACGACGATGACCGGCGCCACCGAGTTCGGGATCACGTGCCGGACCAGCGTCTTGAAGCGACTGACGCCGAGCGCGGCCGAGGCCATGACGTAGTCGGACTGCTTCGCGCTGAGCACGGCACCACGCATGATGCGAGCGATCTGCGGCCAAGCGAACGCCGCGAGGACCAACGCCACGGTGATCGCGTTCCGCGCCGGGATGACCGACATGATCACGATCGCGCCGAGCACGGTGGGGATGGAGAAGAAGATGTCCGCGATGCGGGACACGATCGTGTCGAGCCATCCGCCGTAGAAGCCGGCGAGAGCGCCGATGATGACACCGACGATCGTGACCAGCACGGTGGCGACGATGCCGACGATCAGCGAGTTCCGTGCACCCCAGATCACGCGTGAGTACACGTCGTACCCCTGGCGGTTGTACCCGAAGATGTGGCCGGCTTCCGGGCCCTCGTTGCTCTTCGCGAGGATCGCCTTCCTCGGGTCGATGTGCGTGAAGAGACCCGGGAACAGCGCCACGACGACGATGAGCAGGATGAGCACGGCGGACACCCAGAACATCGGGCGGACACGCATGGAGTCCCAGGCATCGGTCCAGGTGGACCGGGTCTTCTCGTTCTCGTCGACCTGGTCGACCGCTTGGAGCGGGGTCTCCTCGATCGGAGCGACGTAGTGCGTCGCCGAGCGGGATGCGGCGTTACTTGGCATAGCGGATCCTCGGGTCCAGGACGGCGTAGAGCAGGTCGACCAGGAGGTTGGCGAGCATGAAGATGATGACCATCACGGCGACGAACGACACGACGGTCGGACCCTCGCCGAGCTTGACGGCCTGGAACACCGTGCCACCCACACCGTGGATGTTGAAGATGCCCTCGGTCACCACGGCGCCGACCATCAGGTTGCCGATGTCGACACCCAGGTACGTCACCACGGGGATGAGCGAGTTGCGGAAGATGTGCACCCCGATCACCCGACGACGCGGGAGACCCTTGGCCGTCGCGGTGCGGACGAAGTCCGCGCTCATGTTCTCGGCCACGCTCGCGCGCGTCAGACGCACGATGTACGCGAACGACACCGAGGCGAGCACGATCGCTGGCAGCACGAGTTCGTCCCACGGCGCTTCGCCCGACACCGTCACCCGGAACAGGCCGAGGTTGATGCCGAAGACGTACTGCAGCAGGAACCCGACGACGAAGGTCGGGACCGAGATGAGCAGCAGCGACACGACGAGTGCGGTGGCGTCGAACAGCTTGCCCTTGCGCAGACCAGCGATGACACCGACGACGATGCCGGCGACCGACTCGAACAGCAGCGCCAGGATCGCCAGGCGAGCGGTGATCGGGAACGCCGAGGCGAGCTGCGAGCTGACCGGCAGGCCCGAGTACGTCACGCCGAGGTCGCCGCGGAACACGCCGCCGATCCAGAGCAGGTACTGGACGATGAACGGCTTGTCGAGGTTGTACTGCTGTCGCAGCTGCTCGATCACCTGCGGCGTCGGCTGACGGTCGCCGAACAGCGCGGCGATCGGGTCGCCGGGCAGCGAGAAGACCATGAAGTAGATGAGGAACGTGGCCCCGAAGAACACGGGGATGAGTTGCAGGAGGCGCTTGCCGAGGTACCAGAGCATCAGATCACTGCCCGGTCCGGAGCGATGTCGATCAGGTTCATTGTGGTGAGGGGTGGACGGTCCGAGGGTCGGCACGGAAGTCCGGTGCGGGAGGGCGCCCGCAGTGTGGGGGAAGGTCTTGCCGCCGCGGTACGGGGGTTCGGGGACCGTGTGGTCCCCGAACCCCCGTCCGGTGGTCGCGAGGCAGGATACCTGCTCGCGGGGTGGTCTCTACGAGACCAGGGTCAGTTCTTGACCTCGACGTCGTAGTAGAGCGGCACCGAGTTCCAGCCGAACTTGACGTTCGACACCGTGTCGGCGTTCCAGACGCCTGTCACGTTGGAGTACCAGAGCGGGATCTCGGGCAGGTCCTTGAACAGGAGTTCCTGGGCCTGGTCGAAGATCTTGTTGCCCTCTTCGACGGTGGCTGCCGAACGGCCCTTGGCGAGCAGCTCGTTGTACTCAGCCGAGTCGTAGCGCGCGTAGTTGCTCGACGAGCCCTTGCCCATGGTCGGGCCGAGGAAGTTGTACAGCGACGGGTAGTCGGCCTGCCAACCGGTACGGCTGCCGCCCGTGAGCTTGTCGTTCGTCTGCAGGTCCAGGGCTTCCTGGAACGTCGGGATCGCGTTGCCCTCGGCCTTGATGCCGAGCGTGCTCGAGATCGAGTTCGTGACCGCGGTCACCCACGCCTGGTGTCCACCATCGGCGTTGTACGTGATGGTGAGGGTGTCGTTGTACTTCGAGATCTTGTCGGCCTCGGCCCAGAGCTTCTTGGCCTCGGACTTGTTGTAGTCCAGGACCTCGGAGCCCTCGAGGTCGTCGTTCCAGCCGGCGATCACCGGCGAGGTGAAGTCCTTGGCCGGGGTGCGGGTGCCGTCGAAGATCTTGTCGGTGATCTCCTTGCGGTTGATCGCCATCGAGACGGCCTCGCGACGCAGCTTGCCTTCCTCGCCCTTCCAGTGGTCGAGGTAGTAGGGCAGGTAGATGCCCTGGAAGATCGCGGCCGGCTGGTTGACGTTCGAGTCCGGGAAGTCCGACTTGTACGTCTGGAAGTTCGCGTCCGGCACGGCGTCGAGGACGTCGAGGTTGCCGCCCTGCGCGTCGGCGTAGGCGGTGTCCTGCGAGGTGTAGAACGTGATCGTCAGACCACCGTTCTTCGGCTTGCGCTTGCCCTCGTAGTCCTTGTTGGCGACGAGCTTGATGGACTGGTTGTGCGTCCAGGCCTTCTTGCCGTCGAACTTGTACGGACCGTTGCCGATCGGGTTCTCACCGAAGGCCTTGGTGTCGTCGTAGAACGAGGACGGCAGCGGCACGAAGGCCGAGTAGCCGAGCGAGAGCGGGAAGTCCGACTGGGCCGACTTCAGCTTCACGGTGAACTCGTCGTCGCTCACGACCTTGAGGCCGGTGAGCTCGGAGTCCTTCTCGGCGTTGTACCCCTCGATGTTCTCGAAGAAGTACGAGGCGCTCTGCTTGTTCGAGAACTGGGCTGCCCAGTTCCACGCCTTCGTGAACGACTCGGCAGTGACCTTCTCGCCGTTGGTGAAGGTGTAACCCGTGTTCAGCTTGATGTCGAAGGTCTTCGAGTCATCGGTGTCGATGCTTTTCGCGACCTCGTTGACGGGCTTGCCGTCGGCGTCGTACGAGACGAGGCCCTCGAAGAGCGAGTCGATGACCTTGCCGCCACCGGTCTCGGTGGTGTTCGACGGGATGAGGGGCTTCTGCGGCTCGGTGCCGTTCGTGGTGACGATCCCGGACGCGTTCGCCGAGCCCGAGCCACCCCCGTTGGAGCTGTTGCTGGAGCAGGCGGTCAGGGCGAGTGCTGTGGCCCCGAGCACGGCGAGGGCGGTGAGCCCGGCGCGCTTCTTGATCAAGGTTCCTCCTGGTGCATGGGACGCGTTCGGGCACAGCTGTGTCACCCGGGCGCGTTTGACCTTTGCAGCGTAGGCAAGGTGAACAGTGGCGTCCAAACCCTGGAGCGAACGGTTACACGCCGGTAACCAACTTGCACGATCCTTGCGAGACGATGCAAGATTCGCGCGCACTCAGGTGAAGGGTGCGTTTTTGTTGCATCCGCATGAAATCTGTTGCACTCCGGCACAGTTCTGTGCAAGTCGGGGGACGGCCGAGCATCGCTCAGGGGTACGGCTCCGGGGCACTGGTCCGCGGTCACGACATGCCGCGAGTGCACCGCCGAGTGGTCACGAATC
>NZ_MJGM01000045.1:0-43701 GCF_001864905.1 Curtobacterium sp. MCBA15_007 | reverse complement strand
GATTCGTGACCACTCGGCGGAACTGAGCGGGGTGTCGTGGCCACCCGACGCAGCGGGCCGGGGCGAGTCGCACCCGGACCGGGCAAGGCCGGGCCAGACCGGGCAAGGCCGGCCCCCAGATCGAGACCGGGACCGGGACACAGACCGGCACCTTCCGTCCGGACGTGACCGCGCCCCGCCCGGAAGAACCGGACGGGGCACGAGGCAGGGCACGAGGCACGGGGCACGAATCACTCGGCGACGATCACCACAGGGTGTCGGCGCCCGACCGGATCAGGCGAACGCCTCGATCGGCGGGCAGGCGCACACCAGGTTGCGGTCGCCGTACGCCTGGTCGATGCGGCGCACCGGCGGCCAGTACTTCCGGCCGCTGATGCCCGGCAGCGGGTAGACGGCCTGCTCGCGGGTGTAGGCGTGCGCCCACTCCCCCGAGATCACCGACGAGGCGGTGTGCGGCGCGTGCACGAGCGGGTTGTCGTCCGCCGGCCACTCTCCGCGCTCGACCGCTGCGGCCTCGGCCCGGATCGCGAGCATGGCGTCGACGAAGCGGTCGAGCTCGGCGAGGTCCTCGCTCTCGGTCGGTTCGACCATGAGCGTGCCCGCGACCGGGAACGACATCGTCGGCGCGTGGAACCCGTAGTCGACCAGGCGCTTCGCGACGTCGTCGACCGTGATCCCCGTGGTGTCCCGCAGCGGCCGGAGGTCGAGGATGCACTCGTGTGCGACGAGCCCGTCGTCGCCCGTGTACAGCACCGGGAACGCCTCGCGCAGGCGGGACGCGATGTAGTTCGCCCCGAGCACGGCGGCCTCGGTCGCACGGGTGAGGCCCTCGAGCCCCATCATCCGGACGTAGGTCCACGTGATGGGCAGGATGCTCGGGCTGCCGTACGGCGCCGCGCTGACCGGCCCACCGGCGTGCGCCAGGCGGTCGTCGGCGTCGGCCGTCGTCGCACCGGAGCGCCGGTCGGCCTGCTGCGCGAACGGGTGCCCGGGCAGGAACGGCGCCAGGTGTGCCTTCGCGGCGACGGGACCCACGCCGGGGCCGCCACCGCCGTGCGGGATGCAGAAGGTCTTGTGCAGGTTGAGGTGCGACACGTCGCCGCCGAAGTCGCCGAAGCGGGCGTGCCCGAGCAGCGCGTTGAGGTTCGCGCCGTCGACGTAGACCTGGCCGCCGGCGTCGTGCACGGCGTCGCAGATCTCGCGGATGTCGTGCTCGTAGACGCCGTGGGTGGACGGGTACGTGATCATCAGCGCTGCGAGGGTGTCGGCGTTGGCGGCGACGCGGGCCCGGAGGTCCTCGAGGTCGACGTTGCCGTTCTCGTCGCAGGCCACCACGACGACCTTCATCCCGGCGAGCACCGCGGATGCGGCGTTCGTGCCGTGCGCGCTCGACGGGATCAGGCAGACCGTCCGGTCCTCGTCGCCACGAGCCTGGTGGTACCCGCGGATGGCCAGCAGCCCGGCGAGTTCGCCCTGGCTGCCGGCGTTCGGCTGCAGGGACACGGTGTCGTACCCGGTGACCTCGGCGAGCCACGACTCGAGGTCGCCGATCATGTCGAGGTACCCCTCGACGTCCGCACGCGGTGCGAACGGGTGCATGTTCGCGAACTCTGGCCAGGTCACGGCGGCCATCTCGGTCGCCGCGTTGAGCTTCATCGTGCAGCTGCCGAGCGGGATCATGCCGCGGTCGAGCGCGTAGTCCTTGTCGGACAGGTGCTTGAGGTACCGCATCATGCGGGTCTCGCTGCGGTGTGCGCTGAACACGGGGTGCGTCAGGTAGTCGCTCTCGCGCTGCAGGGCGGACGGGAGGCCCGTGGCCGCGTCGCGCACGGCTGCTTCGGTCGCGGGCACCGTCACGTCCACCGCGCCGAGCACGCCCGCCAGCGCCACGACGTCGTCGGGCGTGGTCGTCTCGTCGACGGAGAGCTGGAAGGTGTCGGCGTCCACCGTGTGCAGCAGGTAGCCGGCGTCCTGCGCTGCCGCGACGATCGTCTCGGCGCGACCGACGGCCCGCAGGGTGAGCGTGTCGAAGTACGCGTCGTGCACGATCTCGACCCCGGCGTCGCGTGCCACGGCGGCGAGCGCACCGGTGGTCCGTGCGACCCGACCGGCGATGAACCGCAGGCCTTCGGGCCCGTGGTAGACCGCGTACATCGACGCCATCACGGCGAGCAGGACCTGCGCGGTGCAGATGTTGCTCGTCGCCTTCTCGCGGCGGATGTGCTGCTCGCGGGTCTGCAGGCTGAGGCGGTAGGCCATCTGGCCGTCGGCGTCGAAGGACACCCCGACCAGGCGACCGGGCAGCTGGCGCTCCAGGCCGGCGCGCACGGCGAGGTAGCCGGCGTGCGGGCCGCCGAAGCCGAGCGGGACGCCGAAACGCTGGCTGGTGCCGACGGCGACGTCGGCCCCCAGGTCGCCGGGGCTGGCGAGCAGGGTCATCGCGAGCAGGTCGGCGGCGACGACGGCGATGCCACCGCCGGCGTGGACGCGCTCGATGACGGACGACGGGTCGACGATGCGGCCCGAGGCGCCCGGGTACTGCAGGATGACGCCGAACGCCCCGTCGAGCTGCTCGTCGCTGGGGCCGTCGACGGCGTCGAACGCGCGCAGCGTGATGCCCACGGCGTCGGCACGGTGGTCGAGCAACGCACGGGTCTGCGGCAGCAGGTCGGCGTCGACGAGGAACGCGTCGCCCTTGACCTTCGAGGCGCGGCGGGCGAGGAGCATGCCCTCGACCACGGCGGTGCCCTCGTCGAGCATCGAGGCACCGGCGGTGGCCATGCCGGTCAGGTCGGACACCATCGTCTGGAAGTTGATGAGCGCTTCGAGGCGGCCCTGCGAGATCTCGGGCTGGTAGGGCGTGTACGCCGTGTACCAGCTCGGGTTCTCGAGCACGTTCCGCTGGATCACCGCGGGGGTGTGGGTGCCGTGGTAGCCGAGACCGATCATGGCGCGTCGGACGGTGTTGCGACCGGCCTTCGCGCGGAGTTCGGCGAGCGCCTCGGTCTCGCCGACGGCGGCCGGGATCACCGAGTCGGCGACGGGCCCGACGTGGATGGACTCCGGGATCGCGGCACGGACCAGGGCGTCGAGCGACGGCTGCCCGACGACGTCGAGCATCTCCTGCTGGTCGGCTGGGGTGGTGCCGATGTGGCGGTCGGCGAAGGACGTCTGGAGGTTCTCGAACGCGGTCATGCGATGGAGGCCCGGTAGGCGTCGTGGTCCATCAGGTCCTCGGGGAACGAGGTGCCGTCGACCTTGATCTTCACGAGCCAGCCGGCACCGAAGGGGTCCTGGTTGACGGTGTCTGGGGTGTCGACGACGGCGTCGTTGACCTCGACGACCTCGCCCTCGATCGGGGCGAAGAGCTCGCCGACGCTCTTGGTCGACTCGATCTCGCCGATCTGGTCGCCGGCGGTGGTGGCGGTGCCGACGGCGGGGAGTTCGACGTAGACGACGTCACCGAGCTGCTCGGCGGCGTGGTCGGTGATGCCGACGGTGACGGTGTCGCCCTCGACGAGCAGCCACTCGTGGTCGGCCGTGTACTGGAGTGCGGTCTGGTCGGTCATGGGGTCAGCCTTTCGAGGCGCGGCGGTAGAAGGGGAACGCGGAGACCGTGCTGGGGACGGCAGTCCCGCGGACGTCGATGTGGAGGACCTGTGCCCCGTCCGACGCGGCGGCGAGCGCAGCCGGGTCGACGAAGGCCATCGCGACGGGGTGACCGAGCGTCGGCGAGAGCGCGCCCGAGGTCACGGTGCCGACGACCGCACCGTCGAGCACGACGTCGTAGCCGGCCCGGGGAGCACGACGGCCCTCGGTCACCAGGCCGACGAGCACGCGGGCGTCCGCGGACGGGGTGACGCCGGCAGCACCGACGAACTCGCCGTCCTTCGCGACGACGCGGCCCAGGCCTGCCTGGGCCGGACGGACGTCGGTGCCGAGCTCGTGCCCGTACAGGGGCATGCCCGCCTCGAGCCGCAGGGTGTCGCGTGCGGCGAGCCCGGCGGGGACGACCCCGCGGTCGGCACCGGCCTCGAGCAGCGTGTCCCAGAGCACCGGGGCGGTGTCCGGGTCGGTGTAGACCTCGAAGCCGTCCTCGCCGGTGTAGCCGGTGCGCGCGACGAGCACGTCGGCGCCGTCGAACAGCGCGTGCAGCACCCGGTAGTAGCCGAGCTCGTCGAGCGGGGTCTCGGGCTGCAGGCGGTCGGCGACGACGAGGGCGTCGAGCGTGCCGGCCGCCGCGGGGCCCTGGATGGCGACGAGGGCCGTGGTGTCGGAGTCGTCGGAGACCTCGACGTCGAAGCCGTCGGCCCGGGCGGTCAGCGCGGCGACGGCGACGTCACGGTTGGAGGCGTTCGCGACGACGAGGAAGACGTCGTCGTCGGTCCGGTACACGACCAGGTCGTCGAGGATCCCGCCGTTCTCGGCGAGCAGCAGCGAGTACTTGGCGCGACCGACCGGCATCTTCCCGAAGGACCCGGCGAGCGCGTGGTCGAGGAAGGCGACGGCGTCGGTGCCGGTCACCCCGATCTCGGCCATGTGGGACAGGTCGAAGACCCCGGCGGCCTGGCGCACGGCGTGGTGCTCGGCGAGGTCCGACGAGTAGCGCACGGGCATGCGGTACCCGGCGAAGTCGGTGAAGGTCGCACCGGCGGCCTCGTGCACGGCTTCGAGCGGCGACGAACGCTGCCCCGGAGTGGGCTGTGGGGACGGACTCATGGCGGAGTTCTCCTGGCATCGGCAGGGCCCGGCGACGATCGCCGGGTGGAACTCCCCCTCTGTCATGGGCCTGAGAGTTTCACCGCGGCCCGTGAGGTCCGGCGGCTTTCACCGTGGGCGAGACGACCGAGCGTCTGCTTTTCAGAGTGGCCTGTCCGCTGCGGTGTGGGACCTGAGAGATTGACGGGGGGATTGCTCCTTCGGTGCCGTGCGCGCGCCCGAGGGCACGATGTACCCAGAGGTACTGCACGGCGTCTCCCGCGACGGATGAACGGCCGGTGTGTTCAGTTGTCCGCGTCGAGCATATCGAGGCCGCGTTTCGGGCGTGTGTCGCGAGCGAACCTTCGACATCTCGTAGAATGCGGGGATGGCCGGACAACGATCGCGCCCCCGCGGGCAGCTGGAGCAGGCGGTGCTCGACGCGCTCCGCTCCGCCGACGCCGGGCTCACCGCACGCCAGGTCCTCGACGCGTTCCCCGAGCCCCGCCCCGCGCTGACGACCGTGCTCACCGTGCTCGACCGACTCGGCCGCAAGGGCCAGGTGGAACGGGAGCAGCACGACGACGCTCCCCTGACCTTCCGCGCCGTGCACAGTCGCGACGAGCAGACCGCCTCACTGATGTCGAGTGCGCTGGCCGCCTCGACCGACCGCGAGGCCGCACTGCTGCAGTTCACCGGGTCGCTCGCCTCGGACGACCTCGAGGCCCTGCGCCGCGCCCTCGACGCCCGCGCCCGCTCCTGACCGGCCGCACACCGTGGTCGTCGCCGGCATCGCGCTCATCGTCCTCGCACTCGCGGTGGTGGTGTTCGCGCCCCGGGTCCTGACCCGTTCCGCCTGGACGATCGACCTGCCCCGCACCGCGCTGGTCTGCTGGTCGATCGCGGTCCTGCTCGGCGTCGTCGGCTTCGTGGCCGGCATCGCCCTGGTCGTGCTCGCCGACCGTCCGGTCACCGAGCTCTTCGGCGGGGACGGCTCCCCCACGCACGGCTTCAACGTGGGCGTCGCGGTGCTCGCGGTCGTCGCGTTCGTCGTCGCGGTCCGGGTCCGCCCCGGCCCCGAACACGAGGCCGTCCGGCAGGCGATGCGTTCCGGGGTCGCCCCGCACCGCGAGATCGACGGCACCCCCGTCGCCGTCGTCGAGGCCGACCACGCACTGGCGTGCGCCGTGCCGGGTCGGAGCGGTGGGGTCCTGGTCAGCACCGGCCTGGCAGACCGGTTGCGCACCGACGAACTGGAGGCCGTGGTCGCCCACGAACGCGCCCACCTGACCCAGCACCACGCGGCTGCGGTCGCGGTCGCGGAATCGATCGAGCGTGCGGTCCCGTGGGTGCCCGGTGCGCGCGCCATGGCGCGGTCGACGCGCGTGCTCGTGGAGTTCGCCGCGGACGACGCGGCGGCCCGTCGCGTCGGACGCGACGCCCTGCGCCGGGCGGTGCTGGTGGCGGACGGGAGCAGCGCGCTCGGCGCGATCCGAGCCTCCAGGCTGTCGTAGCGCCCCTGTCGGAGGCGAGGAATAGGGTGTCAGCACCGTGAAGCCACTGACCGAAGCCGACATCCGATCGTCGTTCGTGAACGCCACAGCCGACGAACTCGCACAGCTGCCCATCCCCGGCCTGCACGAGACCCTCTGGGACGAGCGCGAGTTCCTGGGGTGGCGCGACCCACAGGCCGCCCGCCGCGGGTACATCGTGTCCTGGATCGACGAGCGCCCCGTGGGCATCGTCGTCCGGTCCGCCGGTGGATCGCTGCGCCCCGGCATCGCCGCGATGTGCTCGTTCTGCCACTCCCCGCAGCCCGCGACCCAGGTCCGGCTGTTCTCCGCCGCACGTGCTGGCGAGTCCGGCCGCAACGGCAACACCATCGGCACGTACATCTGCGAAGACCTCGGCTGCCCGATGCTCATCCGCACCGCACCGCCGCACCTGAACCCGCCGGCGACCATCGCGATGCGGGGTGCGTCCCTGCTCCAGCGCGTGCAGAACTTCACCGCGGACATCATGAAGACGGCGTGAGCCGGTTCGGCACCGCCCGCTGGGCCGTGGTCGAGGAACTCGGCGACGGACGGTGGCGACTCACCCTGCGGGACGAAGCCGACGATGAACTCGGCGCCTTCGGCCTGGGGGTCGAGGGCCCGTGGGACCCCGATGTCGAACCGCACGTCGGGTTCGTGCTCGTGCAGCTCGGCCTGACGCTGCGCGGGGCCCGGCCGTGGCGCATCGACGAGCTCGGTGACCACCGGGCGCCCGTCCTGTCGCTCGGCTGAACGAGGACGCCCGACCGGCTCACGTCCGTGCACCGAGGCCGCTCGGTCAGTCCGCGGCGACGAAGTTGCGCAGGATCTCGCGGTCGTCGTCAGCGCGCATCGCCCACGCGAGCTCGCTGCGGTGGTCGCTGTCCTCGAGCGGCAGGAGCGTCACCGTGTCGGGTGCGGCGAGCGCGGCGCTCTCCGGCACCACCGTCACGCCGAGGCCCACCCCGACCAGGTGCAGCACGGTCGCCCAGGTGGTGGCCTCCTGCACGACGACGGGTCGGCGCCCACCGGCGGTGACCGGTGCCAGGTTGCGCTCGGTCGCCAGCGCTCCGGCGACCGCCGGGAAGAACACGAACGGTTCGTCGACCAGCTCGGTGCCGCGGATGCGCTCGCGGCCTGCCAGTCGGTGCCCGCGCGGGACGGCGGCGACGAACGCCTCGGACCGGAACGGCAGCAGGCGTACGGCGGGGTCCGGGTCGGCATCGCGGACGACGGCGAGGTCGAGCTCGCCGCGGACGATCCGCGCCAGCAGCGTCGACGAGTACCCCTCGGTCAGTTCCACCCGGACCAGGGGGTAGCGCTCCCGGAACGCCTGCACCCGTTCGATCGGCCCGAGGGGCAGCGCGGAGACCACGAACCCGACGTCGAGCCGACCGACCTCGCCCCGACCGACCCGGACCGTCTCGTCGAGGTCGCGCCGCACCTGCCCGATCAACGACCGCGCACGGCCCTGCAGCACCCGGCCGGCGGCGGTCAGGGCGACGCTGCGGCTGGTCCGGACGAACAGGTCGACCCCGAGCGCGCGCTCGGTCCGCCGGATCTGCTGGGACAGTGCGGGCTGGGCCATCCGCAGCTGTCCGGCCGCTCGGCCGAAGTGCAACTCGTCGGCGACGGCCAGGAAGGCCCGCAGGTGACGGAGGTCGACGTCGGGTTCTCGATCCATGCACACAGCGTATCGATCAGCGCGAACGAGTATTGGACGCGACTGCATCGTCGATCGAGGATGGAGGCATGCCCGAAGCGACCTCGACCGTCACCATCGCCGACCTCGCCACCCCCGCCGACGCCGAGGCGTTCCGCACGCTCAACGAGGCCTGGATCACCCGGTACTTCACCCTCGAGGACGAGGACCGGGTGTTCCTCTCCGACCCCGTCGGCCGCGTCGTCGAGCAGGGCGGTGCCGTCCTGGTCGCCCGGCTCGACGACCAGGTCGTCGGGTGCATCGGGGTCGTGCCCACCACCCCCGGCGTGTTCGAACTCGTGAAGATGGCCGTCTCCCCCGACCACCAGGGGCACGGCACCGGGCGGAAGCTCATCACCGCGGCACTCGACCGGGCCCGCGAGCTCGGAGCACACCGCATCGACCTGGAGAGCAACGCGCAGCTCACCAGCGCCGTGCACCTGTACGAGGCGTTCGGGTTCCGGCACCTGCGCGAGGACGAGGTCGCCCCGAGCCCGTACGTGCGGGCCGACGTGCACATGACCCTCGACCTGCACTGACGTTCGACCTGCGCCGACGGCGGCCCCGTCCCGGTACGCTCACGGCATGGCGATGTACGAGGTGCAGGCGGTCCGCGAGGCCGGCACGTGGCAGGTGTTCATCGACGGCTTCATGGTGACCGAGGTCTCCCGGTGGCCGTCCGTCGGGTTCGTCGCCCGCGAGCTCCTCGCGATGGACCGCGACGACGACCTGCGCATCCGCGTCGTCGGCCGCAACCAGTACGTGGCCTGACCCCGGCGGGCTCGAGTGAGCAGAAGACATCGAGTGCGTGGCGCCGACCCGACGTCTCGTGTTCACTCGGTGCTGTGTAGCCGGCAACGACGCCGTTCCACCGCTCACGCGACGTGCCAGACCAGCCCCTCCTGTGCGCTCGACGGGTACGCCGACGCGATCCGGAACACGGCCTCGCGCAGGGTCTCCGGAGAACAGGCCAGGTTGAGCCGGACGAACCCCCGCCCTTCGGACCCGAACCCCAGCCCGGAGTTCAGCGCGACGTACGCGTTCTCGCGCAGCGGCACCGCGGGGTCGTCGCCGAGGCCGATGCCCCGGAAGTCGAGCCACGCCAGGTACCCGGCGCGCGGCCGCGTGTAGACCACACCGGGCAGGTGTTCGGCGAGGAGCTTGGCGAGCAGTCGGTCGTTCGCCACGATGCGCGCCACGACGTCGTCGAGCCAGTCCGTCGCCAGGGTGAACGCCGCCAGGTTCGCGTGCAGCCCGAGGATGCTTGTACGGCAGGCGACCTCCTCCCACAGGGTGTCGAGGAGCGCGGCGGTCCGGGGATCGCCGGCGACGATGACCGAACACTTCACGCCGGCGAGGTTCCAGCCCTTGCTCGCCGAGGTCACGCACACGCTCCGGGCTCCGACGGGCTCGGCGACGGCGGCGAACGGGGTGAACTGCACGCCGGGGTGGGTCAGGGGTGCGTGGATCTCGTCGCTGATGACGAGGACGTCGTACTTCGCGGCCAGTTCGGCGATCGCGACGAGGTCGGCCCGGTCGTGCACGAGCCCGACGGGGTTGTGCGGGTTGCAGAGCAGGAACACGCCGACCCCGTCGGCGAACGTCCGCTCGAGGCCCTCGAGGTCGAGCCGGTACTGCCCCCACTGCTCGAGCAGCGGGACCTCCTCGACCTGACATCGAGCTTCTTCGACGAGCTCGAAGAACGGCGGGTACACCGGCGGAGTGATCGCGACGCGGCCGCCGTCGGGCAGCGCGAGCCGGAGCGACTCGACGATCCCGACACTGACGTCGGTGGCCAGGTGGATCCGCGACGGGTCGATCTGCCAGCCCCAGCGGTCCAGCGCGAACTGCGCGAAGGCCGGTGCGAGCGGGCCGGGGCCGTCGAGGTACCCGAGGTCGGACTGCGAGACCCGTTCGATCAGGGCCTGGCGGATCGCCGGCGCGACGTCGTGGTCCATCTCGGCGACGAACAGGGGCAGCACGTCGGGCGCGTACCGCGTCCACTTGATGCTCGTCCGGACCCCACGGAGCGTGCCGACCGGGTCCTGCTCGTCGCTCGCCATGCGTCCCAGCATGCCCCTGCCGGGAGGCCCGGCGCGACTCCCGACGTCATCCCACGTCGTCTTCGGGTGGGGTCACGGCCGGGGGCCGCCCCGTCGGCCTACGCTCGGCGACATGAGCACGAGCACCGCCGACAAGGCCGTCACCCTCAAGCAGCTGCACGAAGCCCCCGATATCCTGCGCGTCGTGAACGTGTGGGACGCGATCACCGCGAAGGTCGTCAGCGACCTGCCCGGCACGAAGGCCATCGCGACCGCCGGGCACTCGATCGCCGCGTCGTACGGGTACGAGGACGGCGGCATGCCGCTCGACCTCGCCCTGTCGGGCGCCGCGATCGTGGCCGCCGCGACGGACCTGCCGGTCACCGCCGACCTGGACGACGGGTACCAGGACCCCGCCGAGACGATCCGCCGCGCCATCGGCTCGGGCATCGTGGGTGCCAACGTCGAGGACCGGCTGCGTCCCTTCGACGAGGCGGTCGCCCGCGTCGCCGCGATCACCGCAGCGGCGCAGGCCGAGGGTGTCGACTTCCAGCTGAACGCCCGCACCGACGCGATCGCCCGCGGCGGCGAGCGCCCGATCGACGAGAGCATCGAGGACGCGATCGCCCGAGGCAAGGCGTTCCTGGACAACGGTGCCGCCCTGGTCTTCGTGCCCGGCGCGATCGATCGTTCCGTGGTCGAGCGCCTCGTCGCCGGTCTCGGTCGCGGCAAGCTCTCGGTCATCGGCCTGCCCGGCGCCCTGCCCGCCGCCGAGTACGAGGCGCTCGGCGTCGCCCGCATCTCCTACGGCCCGCTCACGCAGCGGGTCGCGCTGCGCGCGCTCCGCGACCTGGCGACCGACCTGTACGCCGACGGCGTCGTGCCGGAGGACACCCCGACCCTGAACTGACGGAGCAGACGGACGGGAGGCCCGTGGCGGTGTCGCCACGGGCCTCCCGTCCGTCCCGTGGTCGCGTCACGCCCCCCCCCCCGCACCCATGCGCACGTCGTTGCGATCCGGGGCACGTGTGCCGATCCAGGGCATGCGAACCCGGGCTGGCGGGGCATTCTCCTGCCGCTACTGTCGTGCCATGCCGGTCGACGTCGAAGCTCTGCTCACCCCGCCCTCCCCCGTCGCTGCGCGCGCACTGGACGTCGTGCGGGCATGGTCCGAACCGGCTCTCGTCAACCACTGCCTGCGGTCGTGGGCATGGGCGGTCCTGCTCGCCCCGACGGTCGACCTCGAACCGGACCCCGAGCTGCTCTTCGTCGCGACGATGCTCCACGACCTCGGCATGACTCCGTTGTTCGACGCCCACCGGGTGCCCTTCGAGGACGCCGGCGGCGCGGTCGGATCGGTCTTCGCGCTCGGCGCCGGGTGGGACGCCGTGCGAGCCCGTCGGGTCAGGGAGATCATCGAGCGGCACATGTGGCGGTCCGTCGACCCGGAGCTCGACGCCGAGGGGCACCTGCTCGAGGTCGCGACCTCGCTCGACGTCTCCGGCGTGGGCTTCGACAGGTGGTCGTCGAACGACCTGCGGGACGTCACGGGCGCGCTGCCCCGT
The DNA here is from genome assembly GCF_001864905.1 of Curtobacterium sp. MCBA15_007. Classification (NCBI taxonomy): domain Bacteria; kingdom Bacillati; phylum Actinomycetota; class Actinomycetes; order Micrococcales; family Microbacteriaceae; genus Curtobacterium; species Curtobacterium sp. MCBA15_007. Next base: position 32,162 of record NZ_MJGM01000045.1, on the reverse strand, counting down.
CTGGACTTCTCGGCGACGTTCGACGGGCTGATCCACGAGCAGGCTGCGCGCAAGCCCTCTTCGGCCGCAGCCCGCCTCGACGGGTCGGGCAACGTGGCCGCCGGCGGAGACCGCTGGACGGTGTTCCTGGCCTCCTGACGCTCGGTCCGGTCGCTTGCTGGACTTCTCGGCGGGGCGGGCGTATAGTCTCTGGTTGGTGCACTGCAGCGAACCCATCTGACTCGCGCACACCAACCTCTCGACACCGACTCACCCGAGTCGCATTCCACTCGAGACACCGCTCGATCCGAACGGACGAGCTGCACGTTGAAACGCGACGTGCGCGCCCCGCACTCGATGCGTCGCGCTGGACTGAGACGTCCGCCGACACCGAGTCGCCCTGGCGCCGAATGACCAGGAAGTACAGCACCATGACCAGTAACGAACGAATCACCGTGTTCGGGACCGCACTCGCGGCCCCGACGATCACCCCCGACCGCATCGCCGAGTTCCCGGTGCGCGACGACCGCTCGCAGCGCGAGTACCTCGTCCGCATCGCAGCCGACGACCTGGGGACCTTCGTCACCCGGGGCACCCGGCTCGACGCCGTCGGCGAGGCCGGCTGGACCGTCCCCGGCCGCTCCTGGGCGGGCGAGGCCAGCCGCACCCTGCTGCAGGCACAGTCCGTGCAGGCGGGCGAGATGGCCCTCGCGGCCTAGGTCCCACCAGCACCACCACGAAGCGCCGCCGAGTCTGCTCGGCGGCGCTTCGTCGTTCCCGGTGCTCGTCTAGAGCCGAGAGCTATGGGGGAGGTCGCCATGCGGATCGAACGGGCTGCGCAGTTGATCCGCGCTGCCCGCGAAGACCTCGGCCTCTCGCAGACCGGTCTCGCTGCCGCCGCCGGCATGCAGCAGCCCACCATCTCGGCGTACGAGAGCGGAAGGAAGCGGCCACGCGAGGACTCGCTCCGGCGGATCCTCGAAGCGGCGCACACCCGCCCGAGCATCCCGCTGGCCGTCTACGCCGACGCGATCCTCGACGAGGCGAAGCGCTTCCACCTCGACGACGTCCGCGTCTTCGGCTCCGCGGTGCGCGGGCAGGACACCGAACACAGTGACATCGACCTGCTGGTCCACCTGACCCCCGCGGCATCGCTGTTCGATCTCGGTGGGTTCGCGCACGAGGTCGAGCGCATCACCGGTTTCGAGGTCGACGTCCTCACCGACGACCTACCCGGTCGGATGCCGGGGCCGTCCGTCGGCTTCACTCGTACCCGTCGAAGCGGTAGCTGATCTGCGGGTCGTACAGCGGCAAGCCCAGGTCGACCACCGCAGAGATGACGACGTTCCACTGCTCCGAGTCCATGCCGTAACAGGTCGTGGTCACCATCTGCGGGCTGTAGCTCACATCGATCGCACCGCGGTTCCCCGGCCCGGCGAGCATCGTCTGGTCGGCACCGTCCGCGCGGGTCTTCTCGACGGCCCAGTGCGGAAAGGCGGCGATGAGGGCGGCCTCGACAGCCTCGTGGTCGAGGGCCTCGAGTCCGGAGACGTGCTCACCGTCCACCAGGCGCTCGTACACCTGCGCGGAATCGAGTCGCTCGCTCGTGCGCCAGAAGGCGAACTGTTGGCTCATGTGCCCCTCGGTCTAGTTGTTGAAGCGGAACTCCACCACGTCGCCGTCCTGCATGACGTAGTCCTTGCCCTCGATGCGGGCCTTGCCGGCAGCGCGGGCCTCGGCGATCGAGCCGGTCGCGACCAGGTCATCGAACGAGATGACCTCGGCCTTGATGAAGCCCTTCTCGAAGTCGGTGTGGATGACGCCGGCAGCCTGGGGAGCCTTCCACCCCTTGCCGATCGTCCACGCACGGGCTTCCTTCGGACCGGCCGTCAGGTAGGTCTGCAGCCCGAGGGTGTCGAACCCGATGCGGGCGAGCTGGTCGAGGCCCGACTCGGTCTGACCGGTCGACTCGAGCAGTTCGGCGGCGTCGGCAGGGTCGAGGTCGATGAGCTCCGACTCGACCTGGGCGTCGAGGAAGACAGCCTGGGCGGGGGCCACCAGCGCGGCCAGCGCGGCCTTGCGGGACTCGTCGGTCAGGATCGCCTCGTCGACGTTGAAGACGAAGATGAAGGGCTTGGCGCTGAGCAGCCCGAGCTCGGAGATCGTGGACAGGTCGATCTTCGTGGCGGAGAGCAGGGTGCCCTGCTCGAGCGCGGCACGGGCCTCGCGAGCGGTCTCGAGCACGACCGGCTCGGCCTGCTTGAGCTTGAGCATCTTCTCGTACCGCGGGAGCGCCTTGTCGATGGTCTCCATGTCGGCGAGGATCAGCTCGGTGTTGATGACCTCGAGGTCGTCCTTCGGGGAGACCTTGTTCGCGACGTGCACGACGTCGTCGTCGGTGAAGCCACGGACGACCTGCGCGATGGCGTCGGCCTCGCGGATGTTGGCGAGGAACTTGTTGCCCAGGCCTTCGCCCTCGCTCGCGCCCTTGACGATGCCCGCGATGTCGACGAACGACACCGGCGCCGGCACGGTCTTCTCCGAGTGGAAGAGCTCGGCGAGCTGGTCGAGCCGCGAGTCGGGCAGGTTCACCACCCCGACGTTCGGCTCGATCGTCGCGAACGGGTAGTTCGCGGCGAGGACCTGGTTCTTGGTCAGGGCGTTGAACAGGGTCGACTTGCCGACGTTCGGGAGACCGACGATTCCGATGGTGAGAGCCACGGGAGAACAGCCTACCGGCGGCGGCCTGTCGGAGCCGACCCGGGCCTCCAGTCCGTTCGTCAGGCCAGCAGACGTGACCCAGCCATACGGGGCCGCAGGGCCGTGATGCGGCGCTCGACGAGGTCGAAGACGTCGGCCTGCAGCCGCTGCGAGAGCCGCCAGTCGCCAGGCACCTGCAGCGAGTGGTCGGCACGGTCGACGGTCTGGAGGCGCGCAGCCGTCCCCGAGACACGGTCGGGCCGCCACATGGTGTCGGCTCCACCCCCGATCGCGTCGTGCGCGTCAGTCGCGGCGGCGAGCGCCGTGGCCACATCGTCGTGCGTGAGCACCGGGGTGAGCCAGACCCCGGGCACGTCGTTGCGGATCGCCCAGGGCAGGGCGAAGCAGCCGAACGACTTCGCGACGACGAGGTCGGGCAGCCGGTCCCCCAGCGCCGCGGCGACAGCGGCCTCGACGAAGCCGACCGGATCGGCTCCGGCGGCGTCGTCGACCTGCCATCGTGGCGCGATGACCTCGCACCCCGCAGCGAGCGCGATCTCGCTCGTCCACCAGAGCAGCGGCGCCTGCTGCCCGTAGCCGGTCCCGGCGAGCACCAGGACGAGCGGACGTCGGTCGGCGTCGTTCCCCATGCGCTGAGAGTAGCCACACGCAACGCCGAGGGGAACGGACGGCGATGTCGGAACCCCGTGCGACGATCGGGACCGTGCCGTTGAACTTCACCGCGATCGACTTCGAGACCGCCAACAGCTCGCCCGCCAGCGCCTGCTCCGTCGGGCTGGTGAAGGTCCGCGCCGGCCGGGTCGTCGATCGGGCGTCGTGGTTCATCCGCCCGCCGTTCGGGCACGACGCGTTCCTCGAGTGGAACACCCGCATCCACGGCATCGTCGCCGAGGACGTCGCGCGCGCCAAGACGTGGGAGCAGCAGTACCCCGACCTGGTGGCCTTCGCCGAGGGCGACGTCCTGGTGGCGCACAACGCCCGCTTCGACATGGGCGTCATCGCCGGTGGGTGCTCCGCGACGGGGATCGACCTGGCCGAGCACCACTCGCTGTGCTCCCTGGCGGTCGCCCGCAAGACCTACACGCTCGACTCCTACCGCCTGCCGGTCGCCGCGATGGCCGCCGGGTTCGAGGGGTTCCAGCACCACGACGCCGCTGCCGACGCCGAGGCCTGCGCTGCGATCGTGGTGCACGCCGCCGGGCACCACGGTGTCGAGACGGTCGAGGCACTCGGCGCGGTCACCCGGGTGACGATCGCCCCGGTCCGTGCTCGTGCCGAGAAGCCGAAGGCCGCGAACCAGCCGCGGCTGTCGAACCGACCGATGGTCTTCGCCGACTGACGGGGTTCGCCGACTGGCGCAACGCCCGTTGCGCTCGGCCGGGGTGCCACATCCCCGGTGGTATTGTCACGACAATGCCGTCGGCACCGTCGCCGGCATCTCCGCACGTGTGAAGGACCGCGATGACCAACGAAGGCCAGCTGCCGTCCGACCTGTTCATGGACCTGGACCGGTCGGGTCCCATGCCCCTCTACTTCCAGGTTGCCTCGCGCATCGAGGAGTCGATCCGCTCCGGCGCGATGCCGCCAGGGGCCCGGCTCGAGAACGAGATCGCCCTCGGTGAGCGTCTGGGCCTGTCGCGGCCGACGATCCGTCGTGCGATCCAGGACCTCGTCGACAAGGGTCTGCTGGTGCGCCGCCGCGGCATCGGGACCCAGGTCGTGCACGGCCCGGTCACGCGCAAGGTCGAGCTGACCAGCCTGTACGACGACCTGGCCCAGGGTGCGCAGGCTCCGGCGACGAAGCTGCTGCAGCGCGACGACGTCCCCGCTCCCGACGACGTGGCCGCAGCGCTGAGCGTCGAGCCGGGCACGATCGTCGCGCACATCCGACGGGTGCGGTTCGCCGAGGACGTCCCGATGGCGATCCTCGAGAACTACCTGCCGCCGGAGTTCCTCGACCTGACGGACGATGACCTGCAGGCGCACGGGCTGTACCAGCTGCTCCGCGGCCGGGGCGTCACGATGCGGGTGGCCAAGCAGCGGATCGGCGCCCGGGCGGTCACCGACGAAGAGGCCGGTCTGCTCGAGATCGAGGACGGCGACCCAGTGCTCACGATGAGCCGTACCGCGTACGACGCCTCGGGCCGGGCGGTCGAGTACGGCGTGCACTGCTACCGCCCCGACCGGTACTCGTTCGAGGTCACGCTCGTCGACAAGTAGGTCGCTCGTCGAGCGGTCACGACTCGCTGTCGGCAGTGCGCCGAGTGGTCACGAACTGTCGCCCGGACGCCCGGCAACCGACACTTCTTGACCACTCGACGGAACTGAGCGGGGTGTCGTGACCGCGCCGCCCCCGCCCCGCCCCCGCACGGCCTCAACCGAGCGCGGGCACCCCGAGCTCGCCCGTCACGTACTGGGCCCGTCCGAATCCGAACGACCAGTCCTGCGGCCCGTTCTCGACGTAGCCGATGAAGACGTCCTCGGACGCGACGCCGATCGCCGCGAGGGCGTCGTGGATCGCCCGGTACAGTGACGCCTTCGCCTCGTCGGTCCGTCCGTGCTGCGTGAACACCTGGATCATCACGACACCCTCGGTGCGCTCGAACCCCAGACCGGCGTCCTCGGCGATGATCTGCTGCGCCGGGTGCTCGGTGATCACCTGGAACCGGTCTCGCACCGGGATCCCGTACACGTCGACGATGGCCTGGTGGATGGCGTCGGCGATGCCACGGACGGCCTCGGGCGTGCGGCCGGTGGTGAGGTCGATTCGGACGAGCGGCATGGTGCCTCCTGGTTGCTCGGACTTTGTCCTTACATACTAACAAGGGAGCGGCACCGCGTGTCTAGATCCTGGGTGTCGGCGCCCCGTACGTCAGCGGCCCGTCGACCAGGGCGACATCGTGCCACGCACCGTCGACCAGCGAGGCCTCCGCCGCCTCGACGATCGACGCGGCAGCGAGCCCGTCCGCGACCGACGGCGCCAGCTGCTCCCCGCGCCGGACACTCGCGATGAACTGCGCCGCCTCGATCGCCTTCAGGTCGTCGTAGCCCATCGCGGTGCCGGCGCCGGGCTGGAAGCGACCGAATTCGCCGTCCCCGGGTGCGACGTAGTGGGTGGCGTACCCGTCGACCTCTTGTCCGTCGAGGTACACCTCGAGCTCGTTGAGGCGCTGGAAGTCCCACCGGACCGAACCGCGGGTGCCGTAGATCTCGAGCGTGTACTCGGCGTGCGGCCCACGCATGACCCGACTCGAGTCCATCGTGCCGACCGCACCGTCCTCGAACCGGAACAGCAGCGCGGCGTAGTCCTCGTTCTCGACGGCGCCCAGTTCACCGGTCGCCGCCGCACTGCGGTCGACGATGCCGGCAGCAGGCCGGGGCCGCGACTCGATGAACGTCTCCGCGAGCGCACTGACCGAAGCGATCCGACCGACCACGTACTGCGCCAGGTCGAGCCCGTGCGACAGCAGGTCGCCGAGCACGCCCGATCCTGCGCGCTCACGCTCGAAGCGCCAGGTCAGCGGGGCCGCCGGGTCGGACGAGTAGTCGGCGAGCAACGATCCGCGCACGTTCGTGATCCGGCCGAGCCGCCCGCTGCGGACGAGTTCACGGGCACGCTCGATCGCCGGGGCGTGCCGGTAGTTGAACCCGACGCTCGTGATGACGCCCGACTGTTGCACCGCCTGGTGGATGGCGCGGGAGTCGCTGGCGTACCGCCCCATCGGCTTCTCGATCCAGAACGGCTTGCCCGCCTCGGCCGCGGCGACGGCCATCTCGCGGTGCAAGAAGTTCGGCGAACAGATCGACACGACGTCGACGACCGGGTCGGCGAGGACCTCCTGGTAGTCGGCGACGGCACGTTCGTACCCGAGCCGCGTCACCGCCTGGTCGCGCGCCGCCTCGACCGGGTCGGCCGCGACGACGAGCCGCGGCTGGACGCCGAGCTCCGGGAAGTGGTCCGGCAACGCCCGGTAGGCGCGCGAGTGCAACCGCCCCATCCAGCCGACCGAGATCAGCCCGACGCCGATGCTGTCCATGGAGAACTCCTTCGTTCAGGTGACGCGCGTTGGAGCGCGACAATGACCCTAGCCGATGCTGCGGACTTTGTCAGCACATGCCGCAACCGCCTGGAGGCCCGGTGCCGGTCTCAGGGACCGGCACCGGGCCTCCAGGCTGGTACGGCAGCGCCCGGGGCGCGACCCCGCGGTTCCGACCGGGGATCGCGCTGCGCAGCTGGTCACGTCTCAGTTCGCGGGGACGATGATGTCGCGGACCAGGGCATCGAGCTTCGCATCGGCGTCCAGGAACTGCCGGAGCGTCGTCACGGTCGCACCGAAGCGGTCGAACTCGTCGATGGTCATGCCGTCCACGTCGTAGCCGCGGGCGAACTCCGGCGTCGCCGCCCGGAGCGCCTCGATGACGTGCACGGGGACCTCGTCGTCGATGGCGTGCGGGCGGAACGGGAACGCGTTGTCGTTGATGTCCTTCGTCCACTGGAACGGCGGCGAGACGACGAGGTCACCGCCCTGGAACTCGGACCACTGCAGCGCGTTGCGGAACGCGGCGACCAGCACGCGCGAGCGGAACCCCCGCTCCTGGAAGACGCGGTAGGCGTTCTTCACCGCCGCGACACCGGCCCACTCGAGGATGCCCGGGTCCACCATCACGTGGTCACGCTTGACGACGGTCTTCAGCCAGTCGTCGAAGCGGCCGGCCATCAGGGTGACGACGTGGCCGAACTCCTGCTCCGGCTTGCCCTCGGCAGCACGACGGTCGAGGGCACGCTCGATGGCCTCGCCCACGGCGACGACCTGCGGCACGGTGAAGGACACCGTGGCGTTGATCGAGACCCCGCGGTAGGCGGCTTCCTCGATCGCGGCGATGCCGACCTTCGTGGCGGGGATCTTCACGATGATGTTCGGCGCGAGCTGCGAGAACCGCACGGCCTGCTCGACGAGCGCGTCCTGGTCGCGGTGGAACCGGGGATCAGTCTGCATCGACAGTCGACCGTTGCGGCCGCCGGACGCCTCGAACGCGGGCAGCAGCTGCGCCGCGGCGGCGATGGAGAGCTCCTCGACGGCCTTCCAGCCGATCCAGGACTCCCCCGCCGTCGGGTGCTCGGCAGCGATCGCACGGATGCGGGGGACCCAGGTCTCCGGGTCCTGCTGGATGCAGGTGTACGCGATCACCGGGTTGCATGTCGCCCCGACGGCACCGTACTGGTGGATCGCGGTCGACAGCTCCCGCGGGTCGGCGGAGTCGTTCCACAGGGCGGTCGGGGTCTGTTCCGCGGCCTGCAGGGTGACGGGACGGGAGTCGGCGTCGGTGGACGCCTGCGTCTCGAGGGTGGTGGTCATCGGTGGAGTCCCTTCGTGATCGTGTCGAGCTGGAACCGCGACACCGCGTCGGCGTCCTCGTCCTCGGCGAAGACGCTCGAGACCGCGACGGTGTCCTCGCGCGCCGAGAAACCGACCCGGTCGAGCGCCGCCCAGAAGGCGTCGAAGTCGACGTCCGCCTGCCCGGCCGGCAGGTGCTGGTGCACGCGGACCGGGTTGCCGGGCGGGTTCGTGATGTAGCGCAGGCCGTGCGAACGACGGTGGTCGTACGCGTCGGCGACGTGGACCAGCTGCAGCGAGTCACCGGCGGCGTCGATGATCTCGTCCATGTTGCCGCCGTAGTGGAACGTGTGGCAGGCGACGTACACGAAGCCGACGTGCTTCGAGTTCAGGCCGCGGATCACCCGGAGCGCCTCGAGCCCGTCCTCGACGAAGTCGTCGGGGTGCGGGTCGATGAGCACCCGGATGCCGGCGTCCTCGATGATCGGCAGCAGTTCCTCCATCGACCGGTAGAACTGGTCCTCGGACTCCTCGGCGCGCTCGGGGCGGCCGGAGAACTCCGTGTTGATGGTGTCCACGCCGAGGCGCTTCGTGATCTCGATGACCCGCTTCCACTTCTGCACCGCAGCCTGTCGGGCGTCCTCGTCCGGGCCCGACCAGCGCAGCACCGGCAGCACGCTCGCCACCTGGACCCCGGCGTCACGGCAGGCCGCGGCGAACGCGTCGACCAGGTCGTCGTCGGCCTTGGGGTGTCGGTAGAAGGGGATGAAGTCCTTGTGCGGGGTGAGCTGCAGGTACTCGTACCCGAGCTCCGCGACCTTGCGCGGGAACTCGAGCAGCGACAGGTCGTGGTGGAACGGGGTGGGGTCGAGCGCGATCTTCGGCATCGATCAGGCCCCGGCGAGCGCGGCGGTGTCGCTCGTCGCGTCGCTGGTCTCGTCGTAGAACGCCGGCTTCGTGACCGCGTACTCCACCACTTCGTGCGCGCCGGACTGCTGGGCGCGGACGGCGACCTCGGCGACGACGGAGGCGGTGTAGCCGTCCCAGGCGCTCGGCCCGTCGATGCCGCCGGTCCGGGCCGCGTCGACCCAGCGCTGGACCTCTTCGTCGTAGGCGGCACCGAAGCGCTCCTTGAAGGACGGCGTGACGCCCTGCGAGGTCGCTCCGGCTGCGACGAGCGAGAGCGACGTGTCGCGGCCGATGTACGCGACACCGGACTCGAACACGGCGTCGGTGGTGACCTGGTAGCCGAACTGGGCGTTGACGTTGATCTCGACGATCGCCATCGTGCCGGACTCGGTGGTGAACAGGACGAACTGCGGCTCGGGCAGGTCGGCCGGCGCGAGGGAGTTCTTGCGCGGCTTCTTCACCTCGACGCTCGTGATGGCTTCGCCGGTCAGGAACGGGATGATGTCGATCTCGTGGATCACCGAGTCGTGGATGAGCATCGACTCGCTGAAGTTCGGCGGCGTCGTCGGGTTGCGGTGCGCGTGGTGCAGGGCGAGCAGGGCACCGTTCGCCCCCGACTCGCGCAGGGCCTTGAGCTCCTGGTACCCGGCGTCGAACCGGCGCATGAAGCCGACCTGGATGACGGGCCGGGCGGCGTGCTGCTGCTCGAGCTCGACGATGCGCAGCGAGTCCTCGGCGCTGGTCGTCAGCGGCTTCTCGCACAGGACGGTGAGGCCGCGCTCGAGCGCGGTCACCAGGATCGGCTCGTGCAGGAAACCCGGCGTCGCGATGATGACGGCGTCGATCTCGGTCTGCTCGAGCGCCTCGTCGAAGGACGCGGCGGTGATCGCACCGGGCGCCAGGGCGGCTGCCGCAGCGGCACGGGCCTGGTCGGGCTCGACGACGGCGACGACGTCGGCGTTCGAGATCTTGGCGGTGATGCGGCGGACGTGGTCGGCGCCCATCATGCCGGCGCCGACGACGGCGACGCGGAGGTTCTGCGTGGTGGTCATGGTGGTGTTCTCCTGGTGGTTGTTGACGCTGCGTGGACGGCGCGTCAGGAGGCGCGGGCGGCCGAGGTCGAGCCGAAGATGTGCTGGAAGGTGCGTTCGGCGATCGGGCCGGGGGCGTCGACGGAGCAGCCGTACATGTCCTGCTCGACGATGCCGAAGACGTCCGGGTTGATCGCGGCGACGGCCTCGATGATCGGGGCGAGCTCGGGGGTGCCGTGCGGCGGCTCGGTCATGATGCCCTGCGACACCGCGGTCGCGAACGGCACGTCGTTCTTGAGCACGTCGAACAGCAGGTCGGTGTCGACCTGCTTCAGGTGCAGGTAGCCGATGCGCTCCGGGTGGGCGGCGATGAGCTTGAGGTTGTCGCCGCCGTAGTAGGCGAAGTGGCCGGTGTCGAGGCAGAGGTTCGTGTACTCGGGGTTCGTGACCTCGAGGAACCGGACGGTCTCCTTGTAGGTGCCGACGTGGCTGTCCGCGTGGGTGTGGAACTGCTGGTGGACGCCGTACTCCTCGAGCAGCGCCTTGCCGAGCTGGTCGTGGCCCTTGCCGAGACGCTCCCACTGCTCGTCGGTGAGCGTGCGCGCCTCGAGCACCTCTTCGGTGGCGTCCGAGCGCCACAGGTCGGGGATCGTCACGAGGTGCTCGGCACCGAGCTTCGCGGCCAGGCCGGCGACGGCGACGGCCTGGTCCCACGCACGCTGGAACTGGTCCTCGCCCTTGTGGAACCCGGTGAAGACCGTGCCCGCCGACAGCTTGAGCCCGCGGGACTCGAGCTCGTCGGACAGCTGGGACGGGTCGGTCGGCAGGTACCCGTACGGGCCGAGCTCGATCCACTCGTACCCGGCAGCGGAGGCCTCGTCGAGGAAGCGCTGCCACGGCACCTGCTTCGGGTCGTCCGGGAACCAGACGCCCCACGAGTCAGGTGCGGTGCCGATGCGGATCGAGGCGGGCGCCGCGTCGGTCGCGGGGCTGCCGATGGGGGTGACGGTGTCGGTCATGACGTCGCTGTCGCTTTCTGTCTCGTGAACGGTTCAGCCGAGCAGCGGACGCTGCGTGGCGACCTGCTGCTCGTACTCGGCGCGGGCGGCCTGGGTGCTGGGGAGGGTGGAGGTCTGCGCGACCGGCACGTCCCACCAGCCGTCGCCCTCGGGGGCGTAGACCAGCGGGTCGGAGTTGATGTGCACCAGGGTGGTGTGGTCGTTCGCCTTCGCCTGACGCAGCGCGGCCTTCAGGTCCTCGATGCTGTCCGGACCGGGCTGCACCTCGATGACGTCGACGCCGTACGAGCGGGCGTTGGCGGCGAGGTCGACGGGCAGGGGCTCGCCGTTCTCGAACGACTCGGTCTCGTCGAGGTAGCGGTACTTCGTGCCGAAGCGCTCGGAGCCGACGGTCTCGGACAGGTGCCCGATCGACGCGTACCCGTGGTTCTGGATGAGCACGACGATGATCTTGATGCCCTCGGCCACGGCGGTGACGAGCTCGGTGTGCAGCATCAGGTAGCTGCCGTCGCCGACCATCACGATCGCATCGCGGTCCGGCGCCCCGCGCCGGACCCCGATGCCGCCGGCGATCTCGTAGCCCATGCACGAGAACGCGTACTCGACGTGGTACCCGAGTTCGTCGCGCACCCGCCAGAGCTTGTGCAGGTCGCCGGGCAGCGAGCCCGCGGCCTGGATCACGACGTCGCGCGGGTCGGAGACCGACTGCACGGCTCCGATGATCTCCGGCTGGCCGGGCAGGTCCGCGCCGGACGGCGCGAACGCGCCGTCGACGGCAGCGTCCCACGCCGCCTTCAGCGAGGCGATCTCGGACGCGTAGCCGGGCTCGACGACGTACGCCGTGTCCGACGTGAGCGACTCGGTCAGGGCGACCAGGGCCTCCCGGGCGTCCGCGATCAGCGGCAGCTGCGATCCGTGCTTGTAGGCGTCGAACGCGGCCACGTTGACGTTGACGAACGTGACGTCGGGGTTCTGGAACGCCGTGCGCGACGCCGTGGTGAAGTCGCTGTAGCGGGTGCCGATCCCGATGACGACGTCGGCCTGGGCGGCGATCGCGTTGGCGGCGGCGGTGCCGGTCGCGCCGATCCCGCCGAGGTACTGCGGGTGGTCCCAGACCAGGGATCCGCCGCCGGCCTGCGACGTGCCGACCGGGATCCCCGTGGCCTCGACGAAGGCACGGAGCTCGTCGGCGGCGTCGGAGTACAGGACCCCGCCGCCGGCCACGATGACCGGACGCCGGCCGGCACGGATCGCGGCCACGGCACGCTCGAGCGGGCCACGCTCGGGCAGCGGACGGCGGATGTGCCACTCACGCGGCTGCAGGAACGCGACGGGCACGTCGAACTCCTCGGCCTGGACGTCCTCGGGCAGGGCGATCGTCACCGCACCGGTCTCGGCCGGGTCGGTCAGGACCCGCATCGCGGCGAGCGCGATCGAGAACAGCTGCTCCGGACGCTCCACGCGGTCGAAGTAGCGCGACAGCGGACGGAAGGCGTCGGTGACCTGCAACGACGTGTCGTGCGGCAACTCGATCTGCTGGAGCACCGGGTCGGTGGTGCGCGTGGCGAAGGTGTCCGACGGCAGGAGCAGTGCCGGCAACCGGTTCGTCGTGGCGAGTGCTGCGGCGGTCAGCATGTTGGCGGCGCCCGGACCGACCGACGCGGTCGACGCGAACGTCGCACGGCGTCGGTGCATGCGGGCGAAGCCGACGGCCTCGTGCACCATCGCCTGCTCGTTGCGGGCCTGGTGGTAGGGCAACAGGCCGGGCTGCTCGACGTGGAGCTGCTTGATCGCCTGACCGACACCGGCGACGTTGCCGTGCCCGAAGATGCCGAAGATCCCCGGGATGGTGCGTTCGCGGACGTCACCGTCGACGGTCCACTGGTTGGCCAGGAACTCGACGAGTGCCTGTCCGACGGTCATCCGACGCGTCGCGCCGGCCTGGCGCGTGGTGGTGGTCACGCGTCCTCCTTCTGGTAGGGCAGGCGCGGGTCGAGCTGCTCGCTCTCCCACGCCCGGCGGACCCAGCCGTGGGCCGGGTCGTCGGTGATGTTCCAGACGCGCTCCGGGTCGGGCCCGGCCATCACGTTCAGGTAGTACATGTCGTAGCCGGGAGCGGCGACAGCGGGACCGTGCCAGCCGTGCGGCACCAGGGCGACGTCACCGGTGCGGACCTGCCGGAACTCGTCGATGGCGCGGTCGTCCGAGGCGTAGGTGCGGTGCAGGGCGAACGGGTCGGCGGCCTCGGGCGCGATCGACTCGAGCCCGCGGGACACCGCTGCCTCGTAGTAGTAGATCTCTTCCAGGTTGGACTCCGACCCGGGCACGTTCGTGTCGTGCTTGTGCGGCGGGTACGACGACCAGTTGCCGGCCGGCGTGATCACTTCACACACGATGAACTTGACGGCGTCGAGCGCGGCCGGGGTGCCGAAGTTGTGCACCTGGCGGCTCGACTGCCCGGCGCCGCGGAGCTCCACCGGCACGTCCGGCCGGGCCACGTACGTGGTCGGCTTGACGATGTCGGTGGGGGCTTCCGCGACGGCGAACCGACCGTCGCCGGTGATGGTGGCCGCGGAACCGGAGCCCAGGTACAGGACGTCGGTGGGACCGTCGAAGACGCTCCCCCGCCCCTGCAGGTCCTGCTCGCCGTCATCGGCGGCGCCCGAGTGGGTCACGTGGAACGACCCGGCGAGCGGCACGATGATGCGCTCCACGGCGTCGGCCGGGAGGCGCAGCTCGCCCCCGTCGGCCACCGCGCCGGTCCGGAGCCCGGTGTGCGCCCACCCCTCGATGCGTCCGTCGACGACGTCGGTCCAGCCCGCTTCGGGCCGGGAGCCCGCCGGGATGAACCACTGGTCGTGCTGGTGCTGTTCGTTCGCCATGCTGCGGCTCAGTCGTTCGACGGGAAGCCGAGGTTGATGCCGCCGTGCGACGGGTCGAGCCACCGGCTCGTGATCGCCTTCTGGCGGGTGAAGAAGCTCACGCCGTCGGCCCCGTACGCCTTGTGGTCACCGAACAGCGAGTTCTTCCAGCCACCGAACGAGTAGTAGGCGACGGGCACCGGGATCGGGACGTTGATGCCGATCATGCCGACCTGCACGTCGCGCTGGAACCGTCGGGCTGCTCCGCCGTCGTTCGTGAAGATGGCGGTGCCGTTGCCGTACGCGCCGGAGTTGATGAGCTCGAGGCCCTCTTCGTAGGTGGCGACGCGCACGACGCTCAGCACCGGACCGAAGATCTCCTCGGTGTAGACGCGGCTGGTGGTGGGCACCTGGTCGATCAGCGTCGGGCCCAGCCAGAAGCCGTTCTCGTCGCCGTCGGGTCGGACGGTGCGGCCGTCCACCACAACCACCGCACCGTCCTGCTCTGCGACCTCGATGAACGAGGCGACCTTGTCACGGTGCTGCTTCGTGACGAGCGGGCCCATGTCGCACCCGCGACGACCGTCGCCGATGCGCAGGGTGGCCGCGCGGTCCTTGATCTTCTGGATGAGCTCGTCGGCCACCGGCTCGACGGCGACGACGACCGAGATCGCCATGCAGCGTTCACCGGCCGAACCGAAGCCCGCGTTGATCGCGTTGTCGGCGACCAGGTCGAGGTCGGCGTCGGGCAGGACGAGCATGTGGTTCTTCGCGCCGCCGAGGGCCTGCACGCGCTTGCCGTGCTTCGTGCCGGTCTCGTAGACGTACTGCGCGATGGGCGTGGAGCCGACGAACGAGATCGACTCGACGTCGTCGCTGGTGAGCAGACCGTCGACGGACAGCTTGTCGCCGTTGAGCACGTTGAAGACGCCGTCGGGCAGCCCGGCCTCCTTGAACTTCTCGGCGAGCCAGATGGCGGCCGACGGGTCCTTCTCGCTCGGCTTCAGCACGACGGTGTTGCCAGCGGCGATCGCGATCGGCAGGAACCAGAGCGGCACCATCGCGGGGAAGTTGAAGGGGCTGATGATGCCCACGACGCCGAGCGGCTGGCGGATCGAGTAGACGTCGATGCCGGTCGAGACCTGGTCGGAGAACTCGCCCTTCATCAGGCTCGGGATGTTGGTGGCGAGCTCCACGACCTCTTGCCCACGGGCGATCTCCCCCATGGCGTCGTCGATGACCTTGCCGTGCTCGCTCGTGATGATCTCGGCCAGCTCGGCCTTGTCGCGGTTCAGGATCTCGCGGAACGAGAACAGGATCGCCTGGCGCTTGGCCAGCGACAGGTTGCTCCAGCCGGGGAACGCCGCCTTGGCGCTGCCGATGGCCGCCTGGATCTCGGACTCGTCGGCCAGCGCGACCTGCTTGGTCGCGACGCCCAGCGCCGGGTCGTACACCGGTGCCGTCCGCCCCGACGAGGACGGGACGCGAGCCCCGTCGATCCAGTGCCCGACGGTGGTGGTGGTCGTGTCGGTGAGCGTCATGCGTTGGTTCCTTCCGAGATGGACGAGTCCATGGTGGTGGCGCCCGCGAGCCGAGCGGCTGGGTCGTGGGCATCTGTGGAGAACCCGGCCCGGGCCTCCTGGCTGTGGACGAGACCGGCGGCGACGTCCACGGCGGCGGCGACGTCGCCGTCCGAGGGGTAGAGCAGGGTGCGTCCGACGACCAGGCCACGGACGCCGGGCAGGGCCAGGGCGTCAGCCCACTTGGCGTACGTCTCCAGCGGGCGCGAAGCCGGGTCGCCGCCGAGCAGCAGCGTCGGCAGCGTCGTCGCGGCCATCACGCGCTCCATGTCGTCGACGACGGGGATCTTGAGCCAGCTGTAGGCGCTGGACTCGCCGAGGCCGGCAGCGATCGCCATCGAGGTGATCACGGCATCGGCCGACAGGTCGTTGACGACCCGGCCGTCCCGCCACTCGGACATGAACGGCTCGAGCATGATCGGCAGCTGGAGTGCCGCGGCCTCGCTGACGGCGCGGGCCGTGGCCTCGAGCGTCGGAGCGGTGCCCGAGTCCTCCAGCGCGATGCGCACCAGGAGCTTGGCGAAGTCGAGCCCGGAGTCCTTGATCGCCTGCGCCGAGTACGCGGTGTACCGGTCGTCCATCTCGAACGTCGCGCCGCGGAGTCCGCCGCGGTTCATCGAGCCGACGACGACCTTGCCGTCGAGGGCGCCGAGCAGTGCGAGGTCCTCGAGGATGTCGGGGGTGCCGAGCACGCCGTCGACCCCAGGACGACCGAGGGCCGTGACGAGCCGCTCGAGCAGGTCGTAGCGGTCCGCCATCGCGGACTCGTCGTCGCGCACCGCCAGCGCACCGCGGGCGGGGTGGTCGGCGGCGACGATGAAGAGCTTGCCGTCGTCGGCGAGCAGGGAGCGCTTGCGGCGGGCATCGAGCGTGGCACGCACCAGGTCCGGCTGCCCGGCACGGATGTCGCGGAGGCGCTGGAAGTCAGCGGGGCTGAGCTCAGGCATGGGTCTTCTCCTCGGTGTGCGTCTCACCCGTGTGGTTCGTGCCCTCGGCCGGGTTGTCGGTCAGGAACTGCTCGATCTCGTCGCTCGTCGGCATCGCCGTCGAGCACTCGAACCGCGTCGCGACGATCGCGCCGGCTGCGTTGCAGAACGCCAGGATCCGTTCGAGGCTCCAGCCCTGCAGCAGGCCGTGGGTCAGCGCGCCGCCGAAACCGTCGCCCGAGCCGAGCCCGTTCACGACGTCGATGTGGTGCGGACGGAACTCGACGAACTCGTCGCGGGTCTTCGCGAGCACGCCCTTCGGTCCCTGCTTGACGATCGCGATCTCGACACCGCGGTCGAGCAGGGCGTCGGCGGCACGGACCGGGTCGGTCTCGCCGACCGCGACCTCGCACTCCTCGCGGTTGCCGACGGCGACGGTGGCGTGCTCGAGGGCGATCGCGACCTCGCGCGTCGCGGCCTCGGGGCTCGACCAGAACATCGACCGGTAGTCCAGGTCCAAGACGGTGTGGGTCTTCGTGCTGTTCTGCGCGGCGGACCGGGCTTCGTACGCCACGTGGTGCGCCTGTCGGCTCGGCTCCTCGCTGAGGCCGGTCACCGTGGTCCAGAAGATCTTCGCGCGCTCGATCTCGTGCAGCGGCAGGGACTTCGCCGTGATCATCAGGTCCGGCGCCTTCGGGGCCCGGTAGAAGTAGAGCGGGAAGTCGTCGGGCGGGAAGATCTCGCAGAAGGCGACGGGGGTGTTCAGCCCCTCCACCGTTTCGACGAAGGCGTTCGCGACGCCGAACTCGGGCAACGTGCGGGCGATGTACCGGCCGAAGGGGTCGTTGCCCGTCCGGGTGATGACCGCGGCGTCCGCGCCGTGGCGAGCAGCGGCGATGGCGACGTTCGTGGCGCTGCCGCCGACGGACTTCGAGAAGGTCGAGACGTCCTCGAGCGGGCCGGTCTGCTGCGGGTAGATGTCGACGCTGACGCGTCCCATCGTGATCACGTCGTAGGCGTGGGGAGCTTGGTTCGTCATGCGACGCGGTGGACCTTCCGTGCGGCTTCATCGGCGGACGATCCCGACTGTACACCCTCTTTGCCCTAATGTCATGACATGGATTCCGCGGTCCGCCGCGTTGGTCCGGTGGCGCCGGTCACGCCGGTTCTGCGGGGCGCGCCGGAGTGCCGGGAGGCGCGGTGTCGGTGGGTTCTGCCAGGGTCGCGACATGCAGATCCTCGCCCTGGTCATCGGTCTCGTGATCGGCATCGCCGTCGGTGCGGTCGTCGCCTGGTCGCTCGCCCGCTCGCGCGCGGGCATCGACGCCGCGTCGGCCCGCGCGACGGCCGAGGCGCTCCGCGGCCAGCTCGAGGCAGTGCGACACGACGCCGAGGAACGTCTCGACGCCCAGGACACGCAGTACCGCCGCCAGGTCGACTCGCTCGAACGTCGCTCCGCCGAGCTCGAGCACCTGGTGCAGCGCATGCACGGCGTCGACGCGGCGCGCAACCAGAACGAGTCCAAGGTGCTCTCCGCGCTCAGCCCCGTGGCGCAGACGCTCGACGTGATGCGCACGAAGATCGCCGAGCTCGAGCAGTCGCGGAGCGAGCAGTACGGCGCGCTGTCGGCGCAGCTCCGGTCGGCCGCCGAGTCGGAAGAGCGCCTGCGCGCCACCGCCGACACCCTGGCCAGCGCCCTGTCGTCGAACAGCACGCGCGGCGTCTGGGGCGAGACGCAGCTGCGCAACGTGGTCGAGGCCGCCGGGCTGCTCGAACGCGTCGACTTCGACGTGCAGTCCTCCGTCACCACCGCCGTCGGCTCCGCCCGCCCGGACATGGTCGTGCACCTGCCCGGCGGCAAGACCATCGCCGTCGACGCCAAGGTGCCGTTCAGCGCCTACCTGCAGGCCGCCGAGATCCCGGCGACCGCCACCGGTGCCGAGGCAGCCCGACGCGACCAGCTCATCGCCCAGCACGTCAAGGCGCTCCGAGCCCACGTCGACGCCCTTGCCGCACGGGAGTACTGGACCGGCTACGACGCCTCCCCCGAGCTCACCGTCGCCTTCATCCCGTCCGAGTCGCTCATCTCGAGCGCCCTCGCCGCCGACCCCGGCCTGCTCGACCACGCCTTCCGCAAGCGCATCGCGCTCGCTTCACCCGTGACCCTGTGGTCCGTGCTCAAGACCGTGGCGTTCTCGTGGCAGCAGGACGTCGTCTCGCAAGAGGCGCACGAGCTCTTCAAGGTCTCCCGCGAGCTCTACGGCCGGCTGTCCACGATGGCCGGGCACGTCGACAAGCTCGGCCGCTCGATCCGGGGCTCCGTCGTCGACTACAACCGGTTCGTCGGGTCCCTGGAGCGCCAGGTGCTGCCGAGCGCTCGTCGGCTGTCGTTGCTCGACGAGTCGAAGGTCATCGCGGACCCGTCCCCGATCGAGGACGAGCCGCGGCTGCTCACGGCGCCGGAGCTCGTCGGCGCCGGCGACGAGGACTGACGGCCGCCGCGGCGCTCCTTGCTGCGAACGACGGTGCGAGTGGTCAGAGGGCCGCGCGGACCGTCTCGAGATCCGGGAACCCACGGAGCCGGTAGCGCGTCGGCCGGACCTCGAGTTCCTCGATCAACCCGGACGCCAGCTCCCGCAGCCGACCGAACGGCACGGGCTGTGTCTGCCCGTCGAGGGTCACGAGCACGATCGTGTCGACCGCGGCGACGACGGTCTCGACGTCCTCGGTCCACGACGAGTACGAGAAGGCCGGGTCGTCCTCGGCGAGCCGGGCGACCGAGACCGAACCGACGTGGACGTCCTCGCCCCGCCGGTCGAACGACTCCTGCAGGACGTCCTGCTGCAGGTTCGCGGCGGTCGCCGTCCAGAGCGCGCGGATCGTCCGGAGCTCGCCGTCGAGCGACGGGTGCTCGAACCGGACCCACCCGTCACCGCGCAGCACCATGGGCGGTCCGCTCAGGACCTCGCCCTCGTCGTCGGCCAGGATCTGCTGGGCGACACCGGCCGCGACCTGGAGCCCGTCCTCGTCCTGGTCGCCGGTGACGATGAACGTCGTCGGCGCGACCGGGAAGACCACTGCGCTGCCGCGGAACTCGATGCCCTGGAACGCCTGCGGTGCGAGTACGAGCACCACGGCGAGGTCGGGGTCCTGGATGACGATCGTGCCCGGCTGGATCACCGCCACGTCGCCTCCGGCCTGCTCCTGCGCGGCGGCGACGGCTGCACGCAGGACGTCGTCGTCCGCCCAGCCCATCTCGGCGAGCGCCGGCGCGGTGAGGATCGCACCGTCCTCGTCCGCCAGGATCACGCCGAGGTCGGGCGCCACCGGCACGACGTGCGGCAGCCGGTCGGCCGTGCCGTCCGCCTGCGCGTGCAGCGTGCGGATGCCCGCGGTGTCCAGTCCGACGATCCGTGCCGTTGTCGCAGTCATGCGTCGAGCCTACGCAAGGGCTCGCACAACGGGGCGCCGCCGGAAGACCGGCGACGCCCCGAAGCGGCAGACGATCGTCCGGCCTAGAACCACTTCTCCGCACGGTGGTCCGCCTGGATGCGGCGGATCGTGTTCGAGCGCGAGCGGAGCACGAGCGAGTCGGTGTGGATGACGCCGCGCGAACGACGCACGCCGTCGACCAGGACGCCGTCGGTGACGCCGGTGGCGACGAAGAACGTGTTGTCCCCCGTGACCAGGTCGTCCTGGTCGAGGACCTTGTCCAGGTCGTGGCCGGCGGCGATGGCGCGCTCGCGCTCCTCGTCGTCCTTCGGCTGGAGCTTGCCGAGGATCACGCCGCCGAGCGCCTTGATCGCGCACGCCGTGATGATGCCCTCGGGGGTGCCGCCGACACCGACGCACATGTCGATCGTCGAGCCGGGCAGTGCGGCGGCGATGCCGCCGGCGACGTCACCGTCGAGCAGCAGTCGCGTGCCGGCACCGGTCGCACGGATGGCGCGGATCAGTTCGTCGTGGCGCGGGCGGTCGAGCACGGCGACGACCATGTCCTCGAGGTCCTTGCCCTTGGCCTTCGCCAGCGCGCGGATGTTGTCGCCGATCGGCTTCTCGAGGTCCAGGACACCGCGCCCCTCGGGGCCGGCGGCGATCTTGTCCATGTAGAAGACGGCGGAGGGGTCGTACATCGAGCCGCGGTCCGAGACGGCCATCACGGAGATGGCGTTCTGGCGACCGGCGGCGGTGAGCGAGGTGCCGTCGATCGGGTCGACAGCGATGTCGCAGGCCGGGCCGTGACCGTTGCCGACGTGCTCGCCGTTGTAGAGCATCGGGGCGTTGTCCTTCTCGCCCTCACCGATGACGACGACGCCGTCGAAGTTCACCGTGCCGAGGAACTTGCGCATCGCGTCGACCGCGGCACCGTCGGCGAGGTTCTTCTCGCCACGCCCCACCCACGGCTGCGCACGGATCGCGGCGGCCTCCGTCGCACGCACGAGCTCGAGCGCGAGGTTGCGGTCGGGCTGGAGGAACAGGGAGCCGGTCTCAGTCGTGGGAGTCACGAGCCGAGCCTACCGACCGGCGGCCGACCCACGGTCCGGACACCGGGTCCGTGCACGCATGTGCACGCCGGACGTGAGCCGACCGCGTAACCCGGACCGCGCCTCCAGTCCGGCTGACTACGATCGGCGGGGACATCACCGAAGTCGAAGGAGATCCACGTGCCCATCGCAACGCCGGAACAGTACGCCGAGATGATCGAACGCGCGAAGGCGGGCAAGTTCGCGTACCCCGCGGTCAACGTCTCCTCCTCGCAGACCATCAACGCGGTCCTCCAGGGCCTGCAGGAAGCCGGTTCCGACGGCATCCTCCAGGTCACGACGGGCGGTGCGGACTACTTCGCCGGCCACACCATCAAGAACCGCGCAGCGGGTGCCCTCGCGATGGCGAAGTTCGCCCACGAGGTCGCGAAGAACTACGACATCACGGTCGCGCTGCACACCGACCACTGCCCGAAGGACGCCCTCGACGGCTTCGTCCTGCCGCTCATCGCCGCGAGCGAGGAAGAGGTCCGGCAGGGACGCAACCCGATCTTCCAGTCGCACATGTGGGACGGTTCGGCCGTGCCGCTCGACGAGAACATCGAGATCGCGAAGACGATGATCGAGAAGACGCGGAACATCAACGCGATCCTCGAGGTCGAGATCGGGGTGGTCGGCGGCGAAGAGGACGGCGTCCAGCACGAGGGCACGAACGACGCGCTCTACACCACACCGAACGACGTCGAGAAGGTCGTCGACGCGCTCGGCCTCGGCGACAAGGGCCGCTGGATCGCGGCGCTCACCTTCGGCAACGTGCACGGCGTCTACAAGCCGGGCAACGTCAAGCTCCGTCCCGAGCTCCTCGGCGAGATCCAGGCGTCCGTCGCGGCGAAGCACGGCACCGGCGAGAACCCCCTCGACCTCGTCTTCCACGGCGGCTCCGGATCGACCGACGACGAGATCCACGAGGCCGTCCGCAACGGCGTCATCAAGATGAACATCGACACGGACACGCAGTACGCGTTCACCCGCTCGATCGCGGACTCGATGTTCCGCAACTACGAGGGTGTCCTGAAGATCGACGGCGAGGTCGGCAACAAGAAGCAGTACGACCCCCGCGCCTGGGGCAAGGTCGCCGAGACCGCCATGGCGGCTCGCGTCGTCGAGGCCGCGAAGGTCCTCGGCTCGGCCGGTCACGCCAAGGGCTGAGCAGGTCCGTCCCGTCCGACCCGTCGCGAGACGCCGTCGTGTCCGCGAAACACCGCGGATTCCGGCGGCGTCTCGCGTTTCCAGGGGCGTCTTGCGATGACGCCGGCGTCTCGACGGACGGCCTGGAGGCACGGCTCGCCTCCGCCACGCTCGTCACGTGCCACGATGGTCGGGTGACCGTCGACGCCATCGCCTCCGAGTTCGCCCAGTTCGTCACCGAGTCGCCGACCGCGTTCCACGCGGCAGCGGCGACCCGTGACCGTCTCGTCGCTGCCGGGTTCACCGAGCTGTCCGAGCTCGACGCCTGGCCGACCGAACCCGGTGCGTACGTGGTGGTCCGCGACGGTGCTGTCATCGCGTGGCGGCTGCCCGACGGGGCCGACCCGACGACGCCGTTCCGGATCCTCGGCGCCCACACCGACTCCCCCGGCTTCCGCGTGAAGCCGAACCCCGGCGTGCGCACCGGGGGCTGGGAGCAGCTGGGCGTCGAGGTCTACGGCGGGGCGCTCCTGTCCACCTGGTTCGACCGTGACCTGCGGATCGCCGGCCGGGTCGTCGACGCCGACGGCAGCGTGCGGCTCGTCAGCACCGATGCCGTCGCCCGGATCCCCAACCTGGCGATCCACCTGGACCGTGGGGTGAACGACGGCAAGGAGATCGACCGCCAGCGCCACACCCTGCCGATCGTCGGGGTCGACGGCGACGCCGGTGGGACCTCTGTCGTGGAGTGGCTGCTCGCCCGGCTCGGCGAGGGTGCCGTGTCGTGGGACCTGTTCCTCGCGGACACCCAGGCGCCGGCCCGGATCGGCATCGAGCGGGAGTTCCTGGCGTCCGGCCGGATGGACAACCTGACGAGCGTGCACGCCGGACTCCGGGGCATCGTCGACGCTCCCACCGACGGTGACCACATCCCGGTGTTCGCGGCGTTCGACCACGAGGAGATCGGCTCGTCGACGCCGTCCGGTGCCGGGGGTCCGTTCCTCGAGGACGTCCTCGGCCGTGTGCAGGAGGGCCTCGGCGCCACCCGATCCGAAGCAGCCCGGGCGTTCCGTGCGTCCTGGCTGCTGTCGAGCGACGCCGGGCACCTGGTGCACCCGAACCAGCCGGAGAAGCACGACCCGACGAACCGTCCGCGTCCCGGAGCCGGTCCGCTGCTGAAGATCAGCGCGAACCAGCGCTACATGACCGAGGCGAAGGGCGAGGCCGTCTGGGCCGCCGCCTGCGAGACCGCCGGTGTGCCGTGGCAGCCGTTCGTCAACGTGAACACGATCCCCGGCGGCTCGACGATCGGCCCGATCGCGGCGACCCGACTCGGGATCCCGACGATCGACATCGGCGTCGGGCTGCTGTCGATGCACTCGATCCGGGAGCTCGTGCACGTCGACGACCTGGCCGCCCTGCACGGCGCGGTCGCGGCCTTCCTGGCCGGCTGACCTCCGGGCGGCGTAGGCGGGCCGGGGTGGTCGCGACTCCCTGTGCGCGCAGGGCCGAGCGGTCACGAAGTGTCGGTCGCGCCGATGCCGGACGACACTTCCTGACCACTCGACGGCGGGACCGCGGCGTGTTGCGACCGCTCGACCGCAGGTGCTGGGTGTGTCGGTGAGGCTGACGACGATCGCCGGAAGGGCACCGGCACCGCGACTGGCCGACGGACCGCCTGCCGAGTGGTCACGACTCCCCACGCGCGCAAGGCCGAGTGGTCACGAAGTGTCGGTTGCGCTGATGCCGGACGACACTTCCTGACCACTCGACGGTGGGCCCGCGGCGTGTTGCGACCGGTTGACGGCGGGTGCTGCGCGTGTCCGCGAGGCTGACGACGATCGCCGGAAGGGCACCGGCACCGCGGCTGGCCGACTGGCCGACGGACCAGCCGCCGAGTGGTCACGACTCCCCGCGCGCGCAAGGCCGAGGGGTCATGAAGTGTCGGTCGCGCCGATGCCGGACGACACTTTGCGACCACTCGACGGCGGGAACGCGGCACGTTGCGACCACTCGACGGCCGAGGGCGGGCGCGGCGAGCAGCCCGGCGGTCAGGCGGTCATGCGGTCAGGCGGTCAGGCGGTCAGGCGGTCAGGCGCCGGACTGTCGCAGCATGAAGTCGACGAAGGCCTGGTCCTGCAGGACCACGACGACGAACGCGATCGTGCTGATGGCCGTGGCGACGACCGCGCCGACCAGCGGCACCCAGAACGTCCGCTTCCGTGCCCGGAGCCGGCGGATGGACCACCAGGCGACCAGGGCGAAGACGACCACGTTGGTGATCGCGGCGATGACGGCGGCCGTGCTCAGGGCACTCGGGTCGTTCAGCGCCGTGTACTGGGTCTCGAGGGTGCGCCGCACGGTGGAGGCGACGTCACCGACCGACAGGGACTGCACCACGGAGACGAGTCCGAATGCCAGGAGCCCGACGGTGAGCACGAAATCGGCCGGCGTGCGGCCGAACCGGCTCCGTGGCATCGTCCGCTGCACCCCGGCAGGGGCCGCACCGGAGCGAGCGTCCGGACGAGCGTGGTCGGTGCGGACGCTGTCGCGCGGAGCAGCGTCGCGCCCGCCGACGGCCTTGGCCTGGTCCTGTCGCTCGCGGTCCTGCCGCTCCTGCCGCTCCTGCTCGACGAGGACCGGGTTCACCCAGCCTTCGGGCGCGTACTCGCCGTAGCCCGGGGCGGGACGGCCCTGTGGCCGACCGTTCGCGGGACCGGCAGGCGACGTCGGGGACGCTCCCCGGGCCTCCTGGCCGGAACCGACACCGGCGTCGCCGTGGTTCGCCGGGTGGCGGCGCGGCACCGAGGACCAGCCGTCCGCGCCGCTCATGCCCGACGCCCGCCGAGCGCGCGCGTCGGGTTGCCCGATGCGTCGGTGCGGAGTTCCTTGGGGAGCGAGAACATCAGGTCTTCGTGTGCGGTGACGACTTCTTCGACGGCGGCGTAGCCGGCGTCGGCGAGCTGTTCGAGCACCTCGGCCACGAGTTCTTCCGGCACGGACGCACCGCTCGTCACGCCGACCGTCTCGACGCCGTCGAGCCACTCCTGCTGGATCTCTTCGGCGTAGTCGACGCGGTGCGCGGCGCGGGCACCGTGCTCGAGCGCGACCTCGACCAGGCGGACGCTGTTCGACGAGTTCGCCGAGCCGACCACGATCACCAGGTCGGCACCGGGCGCGACCTTCTTGATCGCGACCTGGCGGTTCTGCGTGGCGTAGCAGATGTCGTCCGACGGGGGGTCCTGGATGGCCGGGAACTTCTCGCGCAGCAGCCGCACGGTCTCCATCGTCTCGTCGACGCTGAGCGTGGTCTGCGACAGCCAGACGAGGTTGTCCGGGTCCGGCACCGAGAGCGCCGCGACGTCGGCGGGGCCGCTCACCAGGATCGTGCGGTCCGGGGCGTGTCCCATGGTGCCCTCGACCTCTTCGTGGCCGGCGTGCCCGATCAGGATGATGGTGCGCTCGGCCTTGGCGAACCGGGTGGCTTCGCGGTGGACCTTGGTGACCAGGGGGCAGGTGGCGTCGATGGCGTGCAGGTCGCGGTCTGCGGCACCCGCGACGACGGCCGGCGACACACCGTGCGCGCTGAAGACCACGTGCGAGCCGCGGGGGACCTCGGCGACGTCGTCGACGAAGACGGCGCCGCGCTGCTCGAGCGTCGAGACCACGTGCACGTTGTGGACGATCTGCTTGCGGACGTAGACGGGCTCGCCGTACTGCTCCAACGCCTTCTCGACGGCGACGACCGCGCGGTCGACCCCGGCGCAGTAGCCACGGGGCGCGGCGAGCAGCACCTTCTTGGGGCCGGCGACCGGCTCGTCACGCAGTCGGCCCCGTGCCGCGTGCACACGCGGTGGGGCGAGCGGGACCGTGTGGCCGTTGGTGATCGTCACGTCCCCGATGATAGGTGAGCGGCACGCACGCGACCTGGGCGCGCGGGGTGCCTGTGGACAACACGACGTCCGTCCCCTGTCACCGGTCTCGGGCACGATGGACGTCCCAGCAGGACGAGGAGCGACATGGCGATCGAACAGGGCCCGCCGACGGCCGACAACCCGTGGCCGGTGGCGCTCCTCGGCGCGAAGCTCCGCGACTGGATCGACCGGCTCGGCACCGCCTGGGTCGAGGGCGAGATCACGCAGTGGAACGTCGCCGGCGGCAACGTGTACGGCAAGCTCAAGGACGTCGAGGTCGACGCCACCGTGTCGTTCTCCATCTGGTCGAGTGTGCGCTCCCGGGTGCCGGCCGACATCAAGCAGGGCGACCGGGTCGTCGCGGCGCTCAAGCCGAACTACTGGGTCAAGGGCGGCTCGCTGACCATGCAGGTCGTCGAGATGAAGCACGTCGGGCTCGGTGACCTGCTCGAACGCCTCGAGCGCCTCCGTCGCACCCTCGCCGAGGAAGGCCTGTTCGACCCGTCCCGCAAGCAGCGTCTGCCGTTCCTGCCGCACCGCATCGGCCTGATCACCGGCAAGGACTCCGACGCCGAGAAGGACGTCAAGCGGAACGCGCAGCTGCGGTGGCCCCAGGTGGAGTTCCGCACCGTGCACACCGCGGTGCAGGGCGAACGGACCGTCGCCGAGGTCACCGCGGCGATCCTCGAGCTCGAAGCCGACCCCGAGGTCGACGTCATCATCATCGCCCGTGGCGGCGGCGACTTCCAGAACCTGCTCGGCTTCAGCGACGAAGGACTCGTCCGTGCGGCGGCGGCGGCGTCGACCCCGATCGTCTCGGCGATCGGGCACGAGGCCGACCGCCCGATCCTCGACGAGGTCGCCGACCTGCGCGCCTCCACCCCCACGGACGCCGCCAAGCGGGTCGTGCCCGACGTCGCCGAGGAGCTCGCCAACGTGCGGGCCGCCCGCGCCCGGCTCGGGCTGCGGCTCTCGCACACGCTGTCGGTCGAGGCCGACCGGCTCGCCGCGCTGCGGTCGCGGCCGGCCCTGGCGTCGACCGCGTGGCTCGTCGACACCCGTGCGGAAGAGGTCGCGCGCGACCTGTCCCGCGCCCGCGAGCTGCTCGACCGCCGGCTCGAGCGCGGACACTCCGAGGTCGGGCACCTGACCGCTCGCCTCCGGGCGCTCTCGCCGCGCGACACCCTGCGCCGCGGGTACGCCATCGTGCAGCGGGCCGACGGGGGTGTCGTCCGGGGCACCGACGACCTGTCCGGAGCGACGCCGGTGCACGTCACGCTCGGTGCCGGCACGGCCACGGGCACGCTCGAACCGGACGGCCCCGGCCCGGACGGCTCCTGAGCACGACGGGTGTTCTCCACAGCCTGGGTCCGGGCGGCGGATCGTCGGTGGACGCTCGGTAGGATCGTCCCGTGCCATCCCAGCAGGAACCCGAGCAGACCGACGTCCAGTCGCTGAGCTACGAAGCGGCCCGCGACGAACTCGTGCGCGTCGTGAGCGAGCTCGAACAGGGCTCCGCGACCCTCGAACGTTCACTGGCGCTGTGGGAGCGGGGCGAAGCCCTCGCCGCCAGGTGCGAAGAGTGGCTCGTCGGTGCCCGCGCGCGACTCGACGCGGCCCGTGCCGCCAGCGATGCCCAGGACGGCTCCGGCCGATGACCGACCCGAACGGCCGTCCGATCGTCGCCGAGCTCGGTCGCCCCGAGACGGCAGAGGAGACCTGGGCGCGCAAGGACGCCGCCCGGACCGCCCGCCGGCAGCACCAGACCGCGTTCAACCTGGTCATCGCGCTCATCGCCTCGCTCGGCATCGTGCTGTTCCTGGTCGCCGTCGTCGTCCGGCCCGACACCACCGTGGACCGCACCGTCGACTACCAGCAGATCGCGGCCAAGGCCCAGGTCGACGACGTCACCCTGGTGGCGCCCCCGCTGCCCGACGGCTACAGCGCCAACCGAGCGGACTTCGCGAACAAGACCACCGACGGTGTGGACGTCTGGACCGTCGGCTTCGTGACCCCGGACAAGCAGTACCTCGGTCTGCAGCAGGGCATCGACGCCAACGCCTCGTGGGTGTCGAACCAGCTCGACCAGCGTCCGTCCACCGGTGACCGCACCATCGGCGACACGGAGTGGACCGTCTACGACCGCCGCGCCGAGGGCACCGACGCCGGCAACCACTCGTACTCGCTCGTCTCGACGTTCGGCAAGGACACGATCGTGCTCTCCGGTACCGCCGACGACAAGGCCTTCCGGACCGTGGCCACCGCCGTCTCCCGACAACTGACCGAGTAGACGACGACCGGCACGACCGCCGCCCGTCACCACCGCACCCGCCCCGCTGCGTCCCATCCGAACCGAGGAGTCCCATGCCC
The DNA here is from genome assembly GCF_001864905.1 of Curtobacterium sp. MCBA15_007. Lineage (NCBI taxonomy): Bacteria > Bacillati > Actinomycetota > Actinomycetes > Micrococcales > Microbacteriaceae > Curtobacterium > Curtobacterium sp. MCBA15_007. The sequence continues at coordinate 3,844 of NZ_MJGM01000045.1, read as the reverse complement.
GACCGCGCCGCCTCCACCCCGTCCGACGCCCTGCGCCTGCTCGTCGACGGCAACGCCCGCTTCGCCGCCGACAAGCGCCGGATGGGCCGCGTGGACCCGGACCGCCGCACCGAACTCGAAGGATCGCAGTCGCCGTTCGCGACCGTCCTCGGCTGCTCGGACTCGCGGGTGCCGTTCGAGCACGTCTTCGACGCCGGCATCGGTGACCTGTTCGCCATCCGCAACGCGGGCCAGATCGTCGACGACGTCGTCCTCGGCTCGATCGAGTTCGCGGTCGTCGCGCTGGGAACTCCCCTGGTCGTCGTGCTCCGGCACACCCGGTGCGGTGCCGTCGCGGCCGCGCGCTCCGGTGAGCCCGTCCCCGCCCCGCACCTGCAGGCCCTCGTCGACGCGATCGCCCCGAGCGTCGAGAAGGTCCGGCGCACCGACGCCGAGCTGCCGCAGGAAGCCGTCGGCGCCGCACACCTCGAAGCGACCCTCCGCCAGGTGATCGAGCGCTCCGGCGCGGTCTCCGACGCCGTGGCCGAGGGTAGATTGGCCGTCGTCGGGGCGACCTACGACCTCGCCACCGGAGAGGTCACCATCGACACCGTCGTCGGCCAGGTCTGACCGACGCCGACCCCGACACCGACCCCGACGACGACCGCCCCGGCGACCCCGGGGCGCAGGCACGGGCCGGCGCGACCGCGACCGGCGAGCACCCCAGGAAGGACCACGACGACGTGACCGACACCACCCCGACCGAGTTCCGCATCGAGCACGACACCATGGGCGGGGTACGGGTGCCGAAGTCGGCGCTCTACCGTGCTCAGACCCAGCGCGCCGTCGAGAACTTCCCCATCTCGGGCACCGGGCTCGAGTCGGCGCAGATCGTGGCGCTCGCGCGGATCAAGCGCGCCGCGGCCATCGTGAACGGTGAGCTCGGCATCGTCGAGCCCGCCGTCGCCGACGCCATCGCGGGTGCGGCCGACCTGATCATCGGTGGGCAGCACCACGACCAGTTCCCGGTCGACGTCTACCAGACCGGCAGCGGCACGTCGTCGAACATGAACATGAACGAGGTGCTCGCGACACTGGCGTCCGACATCGCGGGTTCCGCCGTGCACCCGAACGATCACGTCAACGCCTCGCAGTCGTCGAACGACGTCTTCCCCACCTCCGTGCACGTCGCCGTGACGGAAGCGCTCATCCGCACGCTCGTGCCCGCGCTCGAGCACCTCGCCGAGTCGCTCGAGGCGAAGGCCACCCTGTGGGCCGACGCCGTCAAGTCCGGCCGGACGCACCTGATGGACGCCACGCCCGTCACCCTCGGGCAGGAGTTCGGCGGCTACGCCCGCCAGATCCGCCTGGGCATCGAGCGGGTGCAGGCGACGCTCCCCCGCGTCGCCGAGGTCCCGCTCGGCGGCACCGCGGTCGGCACCGGCATCAACACCCCCAAGGGCTTCCCGCAGCGGGTCATCGCCCAGCTCGCGAGCGACACCGACCTGCCGATCACCGAGGCCGTCGACCACTTCGAGGCACAGGGCGCACGTGATGCCCTGGTCGAGGCGTCCGGTGCGCTCAAGGTGCTCGCCGTCAGCCTGACGAAGATCAACAACGACCTGCGCTGGATGGGCTCCGGTCCGAACACCGGGCTGGGCGAGCTGCACATCCCCGACCTGCAGCCCGGTTCCTCGATCATGCCCGGCAAAGTGAACCCGGTGATCCCCGAGGCCACCCTGATGGTCGGCGCCCGGGTCATCGGCAACGACGCCACCATCGCTTGGGCGGGCGCATCGGGTGCGTTCGAGCTGAACGTCGCCATCCCGGTGATGGGCACGGCGCTGCTCGAGTCGATCCGCCTGCTGGCGAACAGCTCGCGGGTGCTCGCGGACAAGACCATCGACGGGCTGCAGGCGAACCTCGAGCGTGCCCGCGCCTTCGCGGAGTCCTCGCCGTCGATCGTCACCCCGCTCAACCGGGTCATCGGCTACGAGGCGGCGGCGAAGGTCGCGAAGTACGCCGTCGCCGAGGGCATCACCGTGCGCGAGGCCGTCGTGGCCCTCGGCCACGTGGAGCGCGGCGAGGTCACCGAGGCGCAGCTCGACGAGGCGCTCGACGTCCTCAGCATGACCCACCCGAACTGACGCGACGCTCCTGACACATCCCCAGGACGGACGGGAGGCCCGGTGCCAGCTGGCACCGGGCCTCCCGTCCGTCACGTGGCGGCCGACGCGCGCTACACCAGATCGGGCGAGTCCAGCAGGTCCGTGACCAGGGCGGCGATCGCGGAGCGCTCGGACCGCGTCAGCGTCACGTGCGCGAAGAGCGGGTGCCCCTTGAGCCGCTCGATGACCGACGCGATCCCGTCGTGCCGGCCGACCCGCAGGTTGTCGCGTTGCGCGACGTCGTGGGTGAGCACCACCCGCGAGTTCTGGCCGATGCGCGAGAGCATCGTGAGGAGCACGTTCCGTTCGAGCGACTGGGCCTCGTCGACGATCACGAAGGCGTCGTGCAGGGAGCGGCCACGGATGTGCGTCAGGGGCAGCACCTCGATCAGGCCGCGCTCGATCACCTCGTCGAGCACGTTGTCCGAGACCACCGAACCGAGGGTGTCGTAGACGGCCTGCGCCCACGGGTTCATCTTCTCGCCGGCGTCACCCGGCAGGAAGCCGAGGTCCTGCCCGCCCACGGCGTACAGCGGCCGGAACACCATGATCTTCTTGTGCTGCTGCCGTTCGAGCACCGCTTCGAGTCCGGCGCACAGGGCGAGCGCCGACTTGCCGGTGCCGGCACTGCCGCCGAGCGAGACGATGCCGATCTCGGAGTCGAGCAGCGCGTCGATCGCGAGCCGCTGCTCGGCCGAGCGCCCGCGGAGGCCGAAGACCTCACGGTCGCCGCGCACCAGGGCGACTGCTCCGGCGACGTGCACGCGGCCGAGCGCCGATCCACGCTCGGAGTGGATGACGACCCCGGTGTTCACGGGGACGCCGTCGAGCTTCGCGGAGCGGATCTCCTCTTTCTCGTACAGGTCGGACATCTGCTCGCCGGACACCTGCAGGTCGGCGATGCCGGTGTAGCCAGAGTCGACCGCGAGTTCGGCGCGGTACTCCTCGGCCGCCATGCCGATCGACGACGCCTTGACCCGGAGCGGCAGGTCCTTCGACACGACGACGACGTCGAGCCCGTCGTTCTTCAGGTTCGACGCGACGGCGAGGATGCGGGAGTCGTTGTCGCCGAGCTGCAGGCCCGACGGCAGGACGGACTGGTTGGAGTGGTTCAGTTCGACGCGGAACGAGCCGCCGTCGCCGATCGCGATCGGGAAGTCGAGCCGCTCGTGTTCGATGCGCAGTTCGTCGAGCAGCCGGAGGGCCTGCCGGGCGAAGTACCCGATCTCCGGGTCGTTGCGCTTCGCTTCGAGTTCGCTGACGACCACCACGGGCAGGACCACGGCGTGCTCGGCGAAGCGGAACAAGGCCCGCGGATCACTGAGGAGCACCGATGTGTCGAGCACGTACGTGCGCTGGGCGACCGATGTGGACGAGTCCGCGGTGTGCTGTTCCTGTGTTCCGCGAGAGACGTTCTGAGAGGTCACGACCACTCCATCCCCGGGCCGCGACGGGCCCGGTCCTGTCCTCGAACGCGGCCACGGAGCGGGTCCCGAAGCACCGACTGTGGCCGCTTCGATCGGGCGCGGTGCCCGATGGGGACAACGTACGTCCGGCCCCCGACACCCCGCCAGCGACACGCGGTTTCTGGAGTTACGGTCGCGTGAACAACGCGACCGCAGCTCGTGACGCGGCTGGTCACGAGTTGTCTGTTGCGACCGCTCCAGCCGACAGGTGGTGACCACCCGGCGGACGTG
>NZ_MJGM01000044.1:0-475 GCF_001864905.1 Curtobacterium sp. MCBA15_007 | reverse complement strand
GTCCCAAGGGCATTAGTGCGTTTGTGGTGCCCGCTGACAGTGATGGCATCCACTACGGCAAGGCCGAGGAAAAAATGGGCTGGAACAGCCAGCCCACCCGCCAGATTACTTTCGAGAACGTACGCGTGCCGGCCAATAACCGGCTGGGTGAAGAAGGTCAGGGCTTCATGATCGCCATGAAAGGCCTGGACGGTGGGCGCCTTAACATTGCCACCTGCTCCATGGGTGGTGCCCAGGCGGCGCTGCTGCGCGCGCGCAATTACATGCACGAACGCGAGCAGTTCGGCCAGGCCCTGGCGGGCTTTCAGGCGCTGCAGTTCAAACTGGCGGATATGGCAACCAACCTGGTAGCCGCGCGGCAGATGGTTCGCCTGGCAGCCTACCGGCTCGATCAGGGCGATACCGAAGCCACGCTGCATTGCGCCATGGCCAAGCGTTTCGCCACCGATGCGTGTTTCGAGGTGTGCAACGAAGC
>NZ_MJGM01000043.1:0-1441 GCF_001864905.1 Curtobacterium sp. MCBA15_007 | reverse complement strand
GTGTTGTACTCGATGGTGAGTGTGGCGTTGTAGGCGAAGTGTTTGCGGCTGAGGCTGCCTTCGGTGGGGGAGCGGAGGCCGATCTGGAGGGTGTTGCCGGCGGTGGCGGCGGCGCCGCGGGTGACGTCCCAGCCGACGGCTTTGCCGGGCATGGCGCAGCCGGCGACGCTGGGGATCTCGGCGTCGGAGATGTGGTCGCGCCATTGGCCTTGGTTGGCTTGGTCGTCGTTCCAGTTCTGTCCGGGTGTGACGTTGCCGTAGCGCCAGGCCTGGACGGTGGCTTCGCCGCAGCTGTAGTTCGCGATGGCGTTGAAGTGCGCTTCGGTGATGTGTTTGCCGTCGAGGGGGCCGAGGTTGAACTGCCAGAACGCGCGTGACATGAACGTCTTGCCGTTCTCGACGGCGTAGCCGACGCTCTGGTAGCCGTTCGCTGCCTGGCCGTTGAGGTAGGACTGGGTGGGGTAGGCGATGTCGTCGAACCAGAGTGCGTTCTGACCGGAGGACCAGTCGGGGTCGACGAACACGGGGAACGTCGGTGCGGTGTCGGTTGCGTCGGTGACGTCGAGCGTGACTGCGGTGGTGGTCGTGGTGTGCTCGAGGGGGGTGGCGCTGCCGGCGCCGCCGGGGCCGTCGGCATCGCCGCCGTCGGAGGAGTCCCACCAGGTCGGCTTCGACGACTGCAGGGTGGACCCATCGGTCGCGGTCGCTGTTGATGCTGTCGACGAGGTCGAGACGGTGGCGCCGTGCATCTGCAGCTCGACCTGTTGCAGGTCCGGGTTCGTGGCGGCTTCTGGCGTGTTGACGACGAGCACTTCCGCCATGCCTGACGGTGTTGCGGTGAGGCGCAGGTCGACCTCGGGCAGGACGTCTGCGTAGGTGGCTGTGGCGCCGTCGATGGTCGGCGAGGGCAGGGCGCCGCCTGCGGGCCAGGACTCGCTGACCCAGGCGCCGGTGTCGGTCTGGACCTGTGCGAGGGTGTCGGTGCCGCCGCGGGAGAACCGGACGTGGGTGTCGGTGGCCTTCGGTGCGATCCAGGACTGGTCGACGGGAACGAGGTCGGTCTCGACGGGGATCCACTGCCCGGCCTGCTGGGTGCGGACCGGGATGGTGTCCTGTGTCACGGTGAACGAGCCGTCCGGGTTCGCCGTGAGCAGGCTCGTCGGGGTGGTTTCGTCCGAGACGGTCACGCCGTGGTCGTGGGCCTGCGCGATCTCGGAGGCGTCCGCCGAGGTCGCGGAGGACTGGCTGTCCGCGACGGTCGGTGTGGTGGTGGCGGACCCATCGGCGAACGCGGGTGCGCCCGTCGTCGCGAGCAGACCGAGCACCAACGCTGATGTGGCCACTGTCGCGACCACGGTTCTGCCGTGCGGCATTGAACCCCCTGTGAACATCCCGAGCGCGAACTGCGCGAGCACACCGTAGCGAGACCCCGAACCCGGCG
>NZ_MJGM01000042.1:0-251 GCF_001864905.1 Curtobacterium sp. MCBA15_007 | reverse complement strand
TTCGCGTTCCTGGGTGACTCGTGGTTCCAGCTGATCGTGGCCGGTGCGCTGGGGGTGCTGTTCACGCAGTTCGCGTTCCTGTCGCACGAGGCTGCGCACCGTCAGGTGTTCGAGTCCCAGAAGTGGAACGACCGCGCGGGCCGCTGGCTCGGCACGTTCCTGGTGGGGCTGAGCTACTCGTGGTGGATGAACAAGCACACCCGGCACCACGGCAACCCGAACACCGTCGGCAAGGACCCGGACATCGCCCC
>NZ_MJGM01000041.1:4160-4433 GCF_001864905.1 Curtobacterium sp. MCBA15_007 | reverse complement strand
TCGACAAGGGCAACACCGTCATCACCATCGAGCACAACCTCGACGTCATCAAGTCCGCCGACTGGCTGATCGACATGGGGCCCGAGGGCGGCTCCGGTGGCGGCACGGTCCTGGCGACGGGCACCCCGGAGCACGTGGCGACCGTGCCGGAGAGCCACACCGGTGTCTTCCTGCGCGAGATCTTCGACGCGCAGGACGCCCGGGTCGGCAAGCAGCAGGCCGTCGGTGCACGCCAGGCAACCCAGAAGCAGCAGGGCGGCACGCAGCAGGGCG
>NZ_MJGM01000041.1:2532-3517 GCF_001864905.1 Curtobacterium sp. MCBA15_007 | reverse complement strand
GGGCGGCACGCAGCAGGGCGGCAAGCAGTCGGGCACGACCAAGCAGACGAGCAAGCAGAAGGCGGGTGCTCGGTAGGTGGCGGACACCGTCCCGTGGCGTCCGAAGGCGGGGGAGATCCCGACCGACCCGGGGGTCTACCGATGGCGTGACGAGGCCGGCCGGGTGCTCTACGTCGGCAAGGCGAAGAACCTCCGCGCCCGGCTGAGCAACTACTTCGCCCCGCTCCCGACGCTGCACGAGCGCACCCGGCGGATGGTCCTGACGGCCCGCAGCGTCGAGTGGACGACGGTCGGTTCCGAGATCGAGGCGCTCCAGCTCGAGTACACCTGGATCAAGGAGTTCGACCCGCCCTTCAACGTCAAGTTCCGCGACGACAAGTCGTACCCGTACATGGCGGTCACCCTGGGTGACGAAGCGCCGCGGGTGATGGTGACGCGCAACCGCAAGATCAAGGGGGCGAAGTACTTCGGTCCGTACCCGAAGATCTGGGCCGTGCACGACACCATCGACCTGATGATCAAGGTGTTCCCGATCCGGACGTGCTCGGACTCCTCGTACAAGAAGGCGATGCAGACCGGCCGCCCGTGCTTCCCGGGGCAGATCGGCAAGTGCGGTGGCCCGTGCTCGCAGAAGGTCACGATCGAAGAGCACCGGGCGCTCGTCGAGGAGTTCGTGCGCTTCATGAACTCCTACGACCGTCGGGTCATCACCGAACTCCGGCAGCGCATGGGCGCCTCCGCCGACGCGATGCAGTACGAGCAGGCCGCGAAGTTCCGCGACCAGGTCGAGGCGCTCGAAGCCGTGCTCGAGAAGTCCGCCGTGGTGCTCCGTGACTCGGTCGACCTCGACCTGTTCGGCATCGCGGAAGACGAGCTCGCCGCCGCTGTGCAGTTGTTCTCGGTCCGGGGCGGCCGCATCCGCGGTGTCCGCGGCTGGGTGGTCGACAAGGAGCTCGACATCGCCACCGGCGACCTCGTCGAGCAG
>NZ_MJGM01000041.1:1217-1867 GCF_001864905.1 Curtobacterium sp. MCBA15_007 | reverse complement strand
CCGGCGACCTCGTCGAGCAGATCGTGCAGGGCGTCTACGTCACGGACGAGCCCCCGCGCGAAGTCGTCGTCCCCGAGCTGCCAGAGGACGCCGACGCGCTCCAGGAGTGGCTCAGCAAGCGCCGGAACGGGCGTGGCACGAAGCTCAGCACCGCCCAGCGCGGCGACCGTGCGGGTCTCGCCCGGACGGCTGCGCAGAACGCCGGGCAGGCGCTCATGCTCTACAAGACCAAGCGCTCCGCCGACTACACCACCCGGGCCGCAGCACTCGCCGACATCCAGGACGCCCTCGGCATGGCCGAGGCGCCGCTCCGCATGGAGTGCTACGACATCTCGCACCTGCAGGGCACGAACGTCGTCGCCTCGATGGTGGTGTTCGAGGACGGTCTGCCGCGCAAGGACCAGTACCGCCGGTACTCGATCGCCGAGACCACCGACGACACCGACAGCATGCACCAGGTGCTGTCGCGGCGCCTGGCCCGGCTGGACGAGGACGCCGAGCTGCCGGACGTCCCCGACGTCACGACGGACGAGGTCGTCGAGGGGTCGAAGCCGACGAAGCGGTTCGCCTACCGTCCGCAGCTGCTGATCGTCGACGGCGGCCAGCCCCAGGTGCAGGCCGCGAAGCGCGCGATGGACGAAGCCGGCGTG
>NZ_MJGM01000041.1:0-562 GCF_001864905.1 Curtobacterium sp. MCBA15_007 | reverse complement strand
CGATGGACGAAGCCGGCGTGCACGACATCGCCCTGGTCGGCATCGCCAAGCGGCTCGAGGAACTCTGGCTGCCGGACGACGACTTCCCGGTGATCCTGCCCCGCAACTCCGAGGCGCTGTTCCTGATCCAGCGGATCCGTGACGAGGCGCACCGGTTCGCGATCACCCACCAGCGCAGCAAGCGCAAGCGCGACGTGCGCTCACGGCTGTCCGAGATCCCCGGTCTCGGACCGAGTCGCGTGAACGCCCTGCTGAAGCACTTCGGATCGGTCGCCCGGCTGCGTGAAGCCACGGCCGAGGACATCGGCGAGGTGAACGGGATCGGTCCGGCGACGGCTGCCGCGGTCGTCTCGAAGCTGGCCCAGACGCCGACGAGCGCACCGGCCACGAGCGCGTCCAGCGCCCCCGAGCCGGACGCCGACGCGATCGCGGACACCGTGACCGAGGACGCAGCCACCCAGCAGACCGTTACCCACCCCGGAGGCCCGGTGCGGGTCCCCGAGGTGACCAGCGACGGTCCGCAGCGACCGTCGTGACGAACCCCGCGCCTCCCGTCCGTCAC
>NZ_MJGM01000040.1:0-2015 GCF_001864905.1 Curtobacterium sp. MCBA15_007 | reverse complement strand
CTCACCATCGAGTACAACACCATCCCGAACGCCCCGACGCACTTCCGGATCACCTCACCGACCCGCACGTGCGGGGACTCGACTGATTCCGCCGCATGGATCAACAACGATGCGCAGAGCCTGACCCTCTCGGCGCAGAGCTCGGATCCCGACGGGGAGAACCTCGCGACGAAGTTCTACGTGTACAAGGCGTCGGACCTGGCAACGCACGTCGGTGACGGAGTCGGCTCGGTCCGAGCGGCACCGGGAACACAGACGGCAGTCCTGCCGAAGGGCTACCTGCCCGACGGGGACTTCGCTGTCCGCGCGCGTTCGAACGACGACAGCGAATGGGGCGACTGGTCGCCGTGGTGCTACATCCACTCCGACTCGACTCCTCCGAAGGCTCCTTCGGTGACGGGTCTGGACAAGCCGCACACCGTCGGGGTCGCGACCTCCGTCACCGCCACCACACCGACGGACGCGTCGATTGCCGGGTTCGCGTGGTGGGTGAGCGCTTCTCGCTCGGACATCCAGCCGGTCACGGCCGCAGCGAACACTGCCATCGGGTTCCCGGACTGCGGCCTGCACGACGGGATCGTGACGTACGTGTGTGCCACGTCCTCGCGGACCGCGACCATCCGGTTCGCACCGACCGACAACAGCAGCGTTCTCTGGGTGAAGAGCATCGACAAGGCCGGCAACGTCTCCGTCACCGCGGCATCCCCGGACACCTCGAACCAGGGTTGGCCCATCGTGGCGGACTCCGATCCCACCGTGGACAGCGAGAGCGCTGCACACACCTGGACGGGGAGCTCAGGGCACGTGGGAGGCGACGGCACTTCCGGATCACGAAGAGTCCTCCTCGACGAAGCATCGACCCCGACCAGCCCCCGGTCGTTGACCCTCGACCCGAGCGCGGTCACGAGCGGCCCCATCGATGACACCGGGTACGCCGGTCCGTTCGACGCCACGCGTGTCCACCAAGACGACCTCGTCCGGATCAACCGCTACTACGGCGACTACGGTCACATCGCCGTCACAGCGCACACGCGAGCCGGCAAGGACTTCCAGTCCACGCTGGGCGAACTCCTGAGCCCCGCCGCACCCGCGCCTTCGCACAGTCGGCTGCTCTGGTCGTGTCCGACGTCGGTCGGCGACATGACGACCGGACGTGCCTGCAGCGACTCTGGTGTGCAGCTCGGCTACTCGTGGACGGTGGCGGCCGATGTGCCCACGGGGACGAAGCCCGTACACGCGTACCGGTGCGTGCACGGCGACGTCGACTACTTCACCTCCATCGACCCGGACTGCGAAGGCTTCACCAAGGACAGCGATCTCGGCTTCTTCGCCGCGGCAGGGACCAGCACGACCTCGGGTCCCATCATGGACACGACGAAGAGCTACACGGTCTCCGCATGGCTCCGGCCCTCGAAGACCTCCGTCGACGAGACCAACACGGCGATGTCCCTCGACGGTCAGACCAATTCGCCGTTCTACCTGCAGTACGTCAACGGCAAGTACCGCTTCTGCGTCAAGGAACAGACCGACATCCCGTCAGTCGACTGCACCAGTCCCGCTCAGACGTCCGCGTCCCCGGGCACGTGGGCCTTCGTCACGGGTGTCTGGGACCCCGCGAACAACCAGGTCCGGATCATGGTCAATGCGTCGTCGTCCGGGGTGGGCGTGACCGGTCACTCGCTCGGAGCAGGCGAGAGGTCGAGCAGCGGCGGCCTGCTCCTCGGCAGCGGTGTCAGCGACGGAGCGCCCGTTGATTCGTGGAGTGGTGACATCGCGATGCCGTCCATCACCCAGGGCGTCGCAACCCGGACGCAGCTGCGTTACTTGATGACCTCCGGGAGCTACCGCTACTGACGGTTGATCCGCGCCGTGTGCTGAGTGGATGTTCACAGGACGACGGCGCGGTTCTCTCCGACGGTGCATCGCCGAGTTCTCGGGGCTGAGCGGGGCGGGGATCCCCTCGTGGCTGTGCGCTGTGCCGTGTTCGGGGGTCTTCGCCGGGTTCGGGGTCTCGC
>NZ_MJGM01000039.1:4466-5047 GCF_001864905.1 Curtobacterium sp. MCBA15_007 | reverse complement strand
CGCTGCGCCTCGCCGCCGGAGAGCGTGGTCGCGCTCTGGCCGAGGCGCACGTAGCCGAGGCCCACGTCGACGAGGGTCGCCATGTAGCGGTGGATCGCGGAGATCGGCTCGAAGAACTCGGCCGCCTCGCTGATCGGCATGTCGAGGACCTCGGAGATGTTCTTGCCCTTGTAGTGCACCTGGAGCGTCTCGCGGTTGTAGCGCGCACCACCGCAGACCTCGCACGCGACGTAGACGTCGGGCAGGAAGTTCATCTCGATCTTGATCGTGCCGTCACCGGCGCAGTTCTCGCAGCGACCGCCCTTGACGTTGAAGCTGAATCGACCGGGCTGGTAGCCGCGGGTCTTCGCTTCCTGCGTCTCGGCGAACAGCTGCCGGATGCGGTCGAACACGCCCGTGTAGGTCGCCGGGTTCGACCGCGGCGTGCGGCCGATCGGTGCCTGGTCGACGTGCACGACCTTGTCGAGCTGGTCGAGGCCCTTCACCCGCGTGTGCTTGCCCGCGATGTGCCGCGCACCGTTGAGCTGGTTGGCGAGCACCTTGTACAGGATGTCGTTCACCAGCGTCGACTTGCCGGAACC
>NZ_MJGM01000039.1:3406-3805 GCF_001864905.1 Curtobacterium sp. MCBA15_007 | reverse complement strand
GCGTCGACTTGCCGGAACCGCTGACACCCGTGACCGCGGTGAAGACACCGAGGGGGAAGTCCGCGTCGATCGTCTTCAGGTTGTTCGCCCGAGCGCCCTGCACCGTGATGGCGCGCTTGAGGTTGACCTTGCGACGCTCGGCGGGCACCTCGATCGCACGGCGGCCGGCGAGGTAGTCACCCGTGATCGACTCGCGGTTCTCGATGATGCCCTCGTACGAACCGGAGTGCACCACGTTGCCGCCGTTGACGCCGGCGCCGGGGCCGATGTCGACGACCCAGTCGGCCGTGCGGATCGTGTCTTCGTCGTGCTCGACGACGATGAGCGTGTTGCCGAGGTCCTTGAGCTTGACCAGGGTGTCGATGAGTCGACGGTTGTCACGCTGGTGCAGGCCGATGC
>NZ_MJGM01000039.1:1904-2745 GCF_001864905.1 Curtobacterium sp. MCBA15_007 | reverse complement strand
ACGCTGGTGCAGGCCGATGCTCGGCTCGTCGAGCACGTAGAGCACGCCCGTCAGGCCGGAGCCGATCTGCGTCGCCAGACGGATGCGCTGTGCCTCGCCACCGGAGAGGCCACCGGCACCACGCGCCAGGGTGAGGTAGTTCAGACCGACCTCGAGCAGGAACTCGAGACGCGCGCGGATCTCACGCAGCACCGCCGCGGCGATGTGCGCTTCGCGGTCGGTCAGCGTCAGCTCGTCCATGAACGAGTACGCGTTGTCGAGCGACATGTCGGTGACGTCCGCGATGCTGCGGTCGTTCACCGTCACCGCGAGCACCTCGGGCTTGAGGCGGGTTCCCTCGCACACCGGGCACGGGACCTCGCGCAGGTAGCCCTGGAAGCGCTGCCGCTGCGAGTCCGACTCGGCCTCGGCGAACTTGCGCTCGATGTAGGGCATGACGCCTTCGAAGCCACTCGTGTACCGCATCTCGCGGCCGAAGCGGTTGCGCCAGGAGACCGAGACCTGGAAGTCCTTGCCGGTCAGGATCGACGCCTGGACCGCGGGGTCGAGCTGGTTCCACGGGGTGTCGAGCGAGAAGCCGAGCTCCTTGCCGAGGCCGCCGAGCAGCTTCTCGAAGTAGGAGTACAGCCCGCTGGTGCCGGTCCAGGGCAGCAGGACGCCGTCACGCAACGATGCCTCGGGGTCGCCGAGCACCAGGTCGGGGTCGACCGACATGCGCGTGCCGAGGCCGGAGCACTCGGGGCAGGCACCGAACGGGGCGTTGAACGAGAACGTCCGCGGCTCGATCTCGGTGAGCGCCAGGGGGTGGTTGTTCGGGCAGGAGAGGTTCTCGGAGTAGGTC
>NZ_MJGM01000039.1:951-1208 GCF_001864905.1 Curtobacterium sp. MCBA15_007 | reverse complement strand
CGGGTCCCTCGTGGTCCACCAGGTCGATGCCGACGGTGCCGTCGGTCAGCCGCAGCGCGGTCTCGAGCGAGTCGGTGAGCCGCCCGAGGATGTCGTCGCTCGACACCAGGCGGTCGACGATGACCGAGATGTCGTGCTTGACCTGCTTCTTGAGCTTGGGCGGGTCGCTGAGCTGGATGCGCTCCCCGTCGACGATCGCACGGGCGTAGCCGGACGCTGCGAGCTCCTGGAAGAGGTCGACGAACTCGCCCTTCTTC
>NZ_MJGM01000039.1:0-243 GCF_001864905.1 Curtobacterium sp. MCBA15_007 | reverse complement strand
CGACGAACTCGCCCTTCTTCTTGGAGATGACGGGTGCGAGGACCTGGAACCGGGTACCGGTCTCGAACTGCATGAGCTGGTCGGCGATCTGCTGGACGGTCTGCTTGCTGATCACCTCGCCGCACGTCGGGCAGTGCGGTACCCCGATGCGCGCCCAGAGCAGACGCATGTAGTCGTAGACCTCGGTGATCGTACCGACCGTCGACCGGGGGTTGCGGTTGGTCGACTTCTGGTCGATCGACA
>NZ_MJGM01000038.1:2996-3122 GCF_001864905.1 Curtobacterium sp. MCBA15_007 | reverse complement strand
ACGGCGCCGTCCTGCTCGGTTCCGCCGGCATCGACGACGTCCTGGTCGACGACTCGGGCGCTGTCGTGCTCTGCGACCGCCCGACGAACGCGTCGAACGCGTCGAGCCCGACGAGCCCGACGAACG
>NZ_MJGM01000038.1:1278-2234 GCF_001864905.1 Curtobacterium sp. MCBA15_007 | reverse complement strand
ACGAGCCCGACGAACGCGACCCCGACGCGCACCGCGCACTCGACGGACGCCACCCGGACCCTCGTCCTCGCAGCCCGGACGGTCTGGGACCGCGTCGACCCGGCCGATCCCGCACAGCGACCGGTGCTCGACGCGCTGCAGGACGCCCTCGACGGCGACGACCGAACCGCGCGGTCGGCTCTCGAGCTGGTCCGCGCAAGTGCAGCACCCCGCCCGTTCCGGTGGACGCCGGTGCCGAGCGACCTCGTCTTCGCCGAGTCGCCGACGGCGACTCGGCAGGACGGGCTGCTCGAGCGCCTCCGCGACGTGGTCGAACACGGCGTCCCGCTCGGAACCGATCGACGACTCCCGCTCCGCCGCGTGCTCGTGGGACTCGTGGTCGCCGTCGGGTCGGTGGTCGCCGCCCTGACCCTGCTCGGGGGTGGGTGACGCGACTGGTGACGCCGAACCCACCCGGAACGGGAACGGCCCCGGCTCCCACGAGGGGAACCGGGGCCGTCGGCCGTGCTGCTGGGATCAGTACCCGAGGTTCGGGGCGAAGTTGCCCTCTTCGAGACGGTTCTTCACCGCGACGAGGTACCGCGAGGCATCCGCACCGTCGATGATCCGGTGGTCGTACGACAGCGCCAGGTAGACGAACGAGCGGATGGCGATGGCCTCCTGGCCGTCGACCTTCACGACCGCCGGACGCTTCGTGACGATGCCGGTCCCCAGGATCGCCGACTGCGGCAGGAACACCACGGGGGTGTCGAACAGCGCGCCGCGCGAACCGGTGTTGGTCAGCGTGAACGTGCCGCCGGCGAGCTCGTCGGGCTTGAGCTGGTTGTTCCGGGTGCGCTCGGCGAGGTCCGCGATGGACTTCGAGAACTGCGCCAGGTCCAGCGAGGCCGCGTCCTTGATGACCGGGGTCAGCAGGCCGCGCTCGGTGTCCACCGCGATGGAGACGTTCTCGGTCT
>NZ_MJGM01000038.1:0-608 GCF_001864905.1 Curtobacterium sp. MCBA15_007 | reverse complement strand
GATGGAGACGTTCTCGGTCTCCGGGTAGACGATCTCGTCGCCCTCGACCGTGGAGTTGATCTTCGGGTGGGCCTTCAGTGCCTCGGACGCCGCGAGGGCGAAGAACGGCATGAAGGAGAGCTTCGAGCCGGTCTTCTCGAGGAACTCCGCCTTGTGGGCGTCGCGGAACTGCGCCACCTTCGTGACGTCGACCTCGACGACGCTCGTGAGCTGTGCGGTCGAGGTCATCGACTGCACGGCACGCTCGGCGACGACCTTGCGCAGGCGCGTCATCTTCTCGCGGGTGCCGCGCAGCGGCGACACCTCGGCGACGAACGGGCCGGACGCGGCAGCGGGTGCTGCTGCAGCCGGGGCGGCCGGGGCCTTCTCGGCGGCGGCGAGGACGTCCTCCTTGCGGATGCGCCCTCCGACACCGGAACCGGTGACCGTGGACAGGTCGACGCCCTGCTCGTTGGCGAGCTTGCGCACCAGCGGGGTGACGTAGCCGGAGGCTGCGCCGTCCTGCGTGGGGTTCGGGACCGCGGCGGCGGCCGTGGTGCTCGGCGCGGACGCCGGAGCTGCTGCCGGAGCGGCCTGGGCCGGAACGGCTGCCGGCGGAGCGGCTGCGG
>NZ_MJGM01000037.1:0-535 GCF_001864905.1 Curtobacterium sp. MCBA15_007 | reverse complement strand
GGGGGTGTTACTTGATCTGTGCGGTGATGGTGGCGGTGCCGACGAGGAGGCCGCGCTTGACGGCGTCGGTGCCGAAGGTCTTGTTCAGCAGGCCGGCGGCGTCTTCGCTGATGTGGACGGTGGTGCCGGTCAGGATGGCGTTGTCGCCCTCGAGCTGGAGGGGCTTGAGGGAGCCGCCGTGCAGCTCGAACAGGAACGCGTTGTTGACGGCGACCTTGCCGTTGACCAGGACGTCGCCGTAGAGCTTGGACGAGCCGGGGTTGACGACGAAGTTCTCGAGGGTGACGGTGGTGTCGCCGCCCTTGAGGGTCAGGCCGGAGTCGTCGTGGTTGAGCAGGCCCTGGACGTAGGGGCGGTAGTTGCCGTCGGGGGACCAGTAGGTGACCGACCCGGCGGTGATCGGGAACGACACGGACCCGTCGGCGAGCTTGGCGGTGCCGGAGACGCCGGGGGTGAGCTTGAGGGAGGTGAGGGCGTCGGTGAAGCCGGAGTCGAGCTTCACGGCGGTGGAGCCACCGAGGACCTCGGGCACCGA
>NZ_MJGM01000036.1:0-519 GCF_001864905.1 Curtobacterium sp. MCBA15_007 | reverse complement strand
CATCGCGACCGAGACCGACCGTGTGCACGTGCTGCACCGCACCGTCAAGGACGGCCTGGGCGGGGCGTACCTGTCCGGCTTCGCGTGGGGCCTGGAACACGGCTACGCCAAGCTCGTCGAGATGGACGCCGACGGCTCCCACCACCCCGAGTACCTGCCGTGGATGCTCGAGCTCGCGGACTCCAACGACCTGGTGCTCGGCTCCCGCTGGGTCAAGGGCGGCAAGGTCGAGAACTGGCCCTGGTACCGGCTCCTGCTGTCCCGCGGCGGCAACCTGTACACCCGCCTCGCACTCGGCATCGCGGTGCGCGACGCCACCGGCGGCTTCCGGGTGTTCACCTCGAAGGCGTTCGAGCGGATCGACCTCGCCGGCGTCGCGTCGAAGGGGTACTGCTTCCAGGTGGACCTCTGTTGGCGCGCCCTCGAGGCAGGCCTGCGGGTCGTGGAGACCCCGATCACGTTCACCGAGCGGGAGTTCGGTGTCTCGAAGATGAGCGGCAACATCGTCCGCGAGAGCCT
>NZ_MJGM01000035.1:8263-9568 GCF_001864905.1 Curtobacterium sp. MCBA15_007 | reverse complement strand
CACGCGGCATGTCGTGACCAATCCACTCGACGAGCCAGCTCTCCCTGCGCCCTCCTCCCCCGACGGACGGACGCACGAAGGCCCCCACACCATCCGGTGCGGGGGCCTTCGTCAGTGTGTGGGCGCTACGCCTTCTTCGCCGCGGTGCCGCGACGCTCGCGGAGCTGCTGCAGCGCGTCTTCGAGGAGCTGCGCTGCCTCTTCCTCGGTGCGGCGTTCCTTCACGTACGCGAGGTGGGTCTTGTAGGGCTCCGTCTTGGAGACCACGGGAGGGTTCTCCTTGTCGCGCCCAGCCGGGAGACCACTCGACGGCGAGTCCACCGTCTCGGGGATCTCCTCGTCGGGGAGGTTGGCGGCGAAGTACCGCACGACCTCGTTGCCGAGGGCGTCCCAGTACGAGATCGCCACGCGCTCGGCCTGGACCCCGCGGTCCTGTTCGCCCATCGGTCCCGCGCCGACGCGAGACCCTCGGATTGCACTGCCTCCGCTTGCCATGGATCAGACCCCCGCCGTGAACTTGTTGATGAGACCGAGCACGATGATGGAAACGATCCAGACCAGACCGAGGATCACCGTGATGCGGTTGAGGTTGCGCTCGGCCACGCCGGACGCACCGAGGTTGCTCGTGACCCCACCGCCGAACATGTCGGAGAGGCCACCACCGCGGCCCTTGTGCAGCAGGATGAGGAGCGTGAGCAGGAGGCTCGTGATTGCGAGCAGGACCTGCAGCACGACGGAGAGTATCGCCACGACGTACCTTTCGTGTCAGTCAGCCGTACCAGTGTACCGGCCGCGCGGAGCACGGCCGGTACCTGGACGGGAGTGGTGCGGACGACTGCCCGCGACGACGCCTGTGGACTACAGCCCGACGTGCTGACGGAACCGCGCGATGGCCGCGAACTCCTGCACGTCGAGCGAAGCGCCACCGACGAGCGCGCCGTCGATGTCGGGCTCGCGGAGGAACCCCGCGATGTTGCCGGACTTGACCGAGCCGCCGTAGAGCACCCGGGTGTCCGCAGCGGCCTGGTCGCCCCAGGCAGAGGCGATGCCGCGACGGATGGCCGCACACTCGTCCTGCGCCTGCTCGGCCGTGGCCGCCTGGCCGGACCCGATGGCCCAGACCGGCTCGTACGCCACGACGATGTCGGCCGGCTTGACCGCGTCGAGCACGACGCGGAGCTGCTCGACCGGCACGACACCGGCGCCGCGCTCCTCGCGCTGCTCGCCGGTCTCGCCGACGCACACCACGGGGACGAGGCCGTGCTTGACTGCCGCTGCGGTCTTCGCCGCGACGACCTCGTCGGTC
>NZ_MJGM01000035.1:5720-7621 GCF_001864905.1 Curtobacterium sp. MCBA15_007 | reverse complement strand
CCGCGACGACCTCGTCGGTCTCACCGTGCAGCGTGCGCCGCTCGGAGTGGCCGACGATGACGTACTGGGCGTCGAGCGCCGCCAGGAACGCGCCGGAGACGTCACCGGTGTAGGCACCGGAGTCGAACTGCGACAGGTCCTGCGCACCGAAGTGGATCGGCAGCTTGTCGGCCGAGATGAGCGTCTGCACGCTCCGCAGGTCCGTGAACGGCGGGAAGACCGCGACCTCGACGTCGTCGAAGTCGTGCCGGGCGTCCTTGAGGGTCCACGCGAGCTTCTGCACCGTGGCGATGGCCTGGAGGTGGTCCAGGTTCATCTTCCAGTTGCCCGCGATCAACGGAGTCCGGGTCATGCTGTCCACCCCAGTGCTTCGAGACCAGGCAGCGACTTGCCCTCGAGGAACTCGAGGCTCGCACCGCCACCGGTCGAGATGTGGCCGAACTGGTCGTCCGAGAAGCCGAGCGAGCGCACGGCGGCAGCGGAGTCGCCACCACCGACGACGCCGAGGCCGTCGACCTCGGTGAGCGCCTGCGCGACGGTCTTCGTGCCGGCGGCGAAGGCCGGGAACTCGAACACGCCCATCGGGCCGTTCCAGAACACGGTCTTCGAACCCGAGACGGCCGAGGCGAACCGCGCTGCGGTCTCCGGGCCGATGTCGAGGCCGATGCCGTCCGCTCCGAACGACGAGGACTCGATGGCGTCCGCCGCGACGGTCTCGTGGTCGGCGTCGGCCGCGAAGCCGGATGCCACCACGACGTCGGTCGGCAGGTCGATGGTGACGCCGAGCTCCTTCGCACGCGAGAGGTACTCGCGGACGACGTCGAGCTGGTCGGCTTCGAGCAGCGACTTCGCGACCCCGTGGCCCTGGGCCGCGAGGAAGGTGAAGAGCATGCCGCCGCCGATGCACAGCGTGTCGACCTTCGGCAGGATGTGGTCGATGACACCGAGCTTGTCGCTGACCTTCGACCCGCCGAGCACGACCGTGTACGGCCGTTCCGGCGAGGTGGTCAGCCGCTCGAGCACCCGCAGTTCGGTCTCGATGAGCGACCCGGCCGCGCTGGGCAGCGCGGACGCGAGCTCGTAGACCGAGGCCTGCTTGCGGTGCACGACACCGAAGCCGTCGGAGACGAAGGCGTCACCGAGGGCCGCGATGCGGTCCGCGAAGGCGCTCCGCGCGGCGGCGTCCTTCGAGGTCTCCTCCGGGTTGAACCGGAGGTTCTCGAGCAGCAGGACGTCGCCGTCCTCGAGGGCCTCGGCCGCGGCGGTCGCTTCGTCGCCGACGGTCTCGCCGACGAACGTGACCTCTTTGCCGAGCAGCTCGGAGAGCCGCTGGGCGACCGGCGCGAGCGAGAACTCGGGCTTGGGCTCCCCGTCGGGGCGACCCAGGTGCGAGATCACGATGACGCGCGCGCCGGCGTTGACGAGGGTGTTCAGGGTGGTCAGCGACGCCCGCACGCGGCCGTCGTCCGTGATGGTGCCGTCCTTGAGCGGGACGTTCAGGTCACAACGGACGACGACACGCTTGCCGGCGAGGTCGCCGAGGTCCTCGAGGGTGCGGAGGGCCATGTGTTACAGACGCTCGCCGACGTACTCGGTGAGGTCGACGAGGCGGTTCGAGTAGCCCCACTCGTTGTCGTACCACGAGGTGATCTTCACGAGGCCGCCGATGACCTTGGTCAGGCCGGAGTCGTAGATCGAGGAGTGCGGGTCCGTGGTGATGTCGGTCGACACCAGCGGGTCCTCGCTGTAGAGCAGGATGCCCTTGAGGGGACCTTCTGCGGCCTCCTTGTAGGCGGCGTTGATCTCGTCGACGGTGACCTCGGACTTGGTCTCGAGGGTGAGGTCGGTGATCGAGCCGGTGGGGACCGGGACGCGCAGGGCGAAGCCGTCGAGCTTGCCGG
>NZ_MJGM01000035.1:4676-5048 GCF_001864905.1 Curtobacterium sp. MCBA15_007 | reverse complement strand
GAAGCCGTCGAGCTTGCCGGCGAGCTCCGGCATGACCTGGCCGATGGCCTTGGCGGCACCGGTCGAGGTCGGGACGATGTTCAGCGCGGCGGCGCGGGCACGACGGGGGTCCTTGTGCGGGCCGTCCTGCAGGTTCTGGTCGGCGGTGTAGGCGTGCACCGTCGTCATGAGGCCACGCTCGATGCCGAACTTGTCGTGGAACACCTTGGCGAGCGGCGCGAGGCTGTTCGTGGTGCAGGACGCGTTCGAGATGATGTGGTGGTTCGCAGCGTCGTACTGGTCCTCGTTCACGCCGAGCACGATGGTGACGTCGTCACCCGAGGCCGGGGCGGAGATGATGACCTTCTTGGCACCGGCGTCGATGTGCTTCTG
>NZ_MJGM01000035.1:3449-3864 GCF_001864905.1 Curtobacterium sp. MCBA15_007 | reverse complement strand
GTCGCCGTCGAGCTCGACGGAGACGCCGAGACGACCCGTGATGGAGTCGAACTTCAGCAGGTTGGCGAGCGACGCGTTGTCGGTGAGGTCGTTCACCGCCACGATCTCGAGGTCGGAGCCCTTCGCGAGGGCGGCCCGGAAGAAGTTACGGCCGATGCGGCCGAAGCCGTTGATACCGATCTTGACGGTCAATGGATCTCCTGGTGAGTGTGGAGCGCCCAGGGGGCGCTGCTTTCGGGAGTCGCGCACCCTGGCGGGCCCGCGTGTGGTGGACGATACGCCCCGTAACGTCGCCGTAACGACCCTAGCAGTCGGACACTGCGTGCCCGAACGGGATGACGGTCCGTCCGGACGGTCGCCGACCAGGCCTGGCACGGGTCCGGGAACGGGTGCGGAAACGGACGGGAGGCGCGGT
>NZ_MJGM01000035.1:910-2747 GCF_001864905.1 Curtobacterium sp. MCBA15_007 | reverse complement strand
GCACCGCGCCTCCCGTCCGCAGGGTCGACAGACCCGTGTCAGACCCCTTCGAGCTCCTCGGGAACACTCGCTTCGGTACCCGGGATGCCGAGGTCGGAGGCCCGCTTGTCGGCCATCGCCAGCAGGCGACGGATGCGACCCGCGATGGCGTCCTTGGTCATGGGCGGGTCCGCGTGCTGGCCGAGCTCGTCGAGCGAGGCGTCGCGGTGCTGCAGGCGCAGCGTGCCGGCGTACTGCAGGTGGTCGGGGACGTCCTCGCCGAGGATCTCGAGCGCGCGCTCGACCCGGGCGCAGGCGGCCACGGCGGCCTGCGCGGAACGGCGCAGGTTCGCGTCGTCGAAGTTGACCAGGCGGTTCGCGGTCGCACGGACCTCGCGGCGCTGGCGCATCTCCTCCCAGTCGGCGGTGGTGCGTGCGGCGCCCATGACGGTCAGCATCTGACCGATGGCCTCACCGTCGCGGATGACGACGCGGTGGACCCCGCGGACCTCGCGGCCCTTGGCGGCGACACCGAGACGCGACGCGGCACCGACGAGGGCCATCGCGGCCTCGTTGCCGGGGCAGGTGACCTCGAGCGCAGCGGCCCGACCGGGGTCGGTCAGGGTGCCGGAGGCGAGGAACGCACCACGCCAGATGGCGGCGAGGTCCTCGCGGTTGCCCGTGGTCAGGCGGTTCGGCAGCCCGCGGACGGGTCGACGACGGGCGTCCATCAGGCCGGTCTGGCGAGCGAGGGTCTCCCCCGCCTCGAGCACGCGGACCAGGTAGCGGGTCCCGCGACGGGAGGATGCGGACGACCCCACCGACGCCTCGCTGCGCACGCCGTACAGCTCGGCGAGGTCCTTGCGGACCCGGTGCACGATGATCCGGGTGTCGAGCTCGACCTCGACCGCGATGCGGCCCGAGATGACGTGCAGACCACCGGCGAACCGGAGGATCGTGGCCAGTTCGGCGGCGCGGACCGTGTTGCGGTTCACGGCGACCCTGGCCAGTTCGTCCTTGACCTCGGCAGTCAACGGCACAGCATCATTCCTAACTTCATTCAGTGGTTCCCGCAGATCCGGCGGCACGGGCGTGGGAGCGGCCGGAGGGACGGTCACTCCCGGCCGAGATCTCGGTTCTTCACACGCACGGCGACGCCTGGCATCCCGCGGAGGAGGTTCGCCAACTCGGCGACGATGGCGACCGAGCGGTGCTTCCCGCCGGTACAGCCGATGGCGATCGTAGCGTGTCTTTTGTTCTCGCGCTGGTACCCCTCGAAGACCGGCTCGAGCACGGAGGCGTAGCGGTCGACGAACGGACGGGCTCCGGCCTGGCCGAGCACGTAGTCCGATACCGGCTGGTCGAGGCCGGTGTGGGGCCGCAGTTCCGGCACCCAGTAGGGGTTCGGCAGGAACCGGACGTCCGCCACCATGTCGGCGTCGGCGGGCAGTCCGTACTTGAATCCGAAGCTCATCAGCGTGACCTGGAGTCCCACGAAGTGCTCGTCGGCGAACTGTTCGATGACGGTGTTCGCGAGCTGGTGGATGTTGAGGTCGGAGGTGTCGATCACCACGTCGGACGCCTCACGCAGGCCGGCGAGACGCGCGCGTTCGCGGGCGATGCCGTCGAGCAGGGTGTCCTCGCCCTGGAGTGGGTGGGGTCGGCGCACCTGCTCGAACCGTCGGACCAGCACGGCGTCGGTCGCCTCGAGGAACAGCACCCGGACCCGCGCGGACGTGCTCGAGCGGACCTGCTCGACCGCGTGCTCGGGGTCGGTGAAGAACCGCCCGCCCCGGACGTCGACCACCGTGGCGATCTTCGGGATCTTCTCGCCCGCACGGTCGGCGAGCTCGGTCAG
>NZ_MJGM01000035.1:0-273 GCF_001864905.1 Curtobacterium sp. MCBA15_007 | reverse complement strand
CGGTCGGCGAGCTCGGTCAGCGGGGCCAGCATCTGCGTGGGCAGGTTGTCGACGACGTACCAGCCCAGGTCTTCCAGGGCCTTGCCGACCGTGGACCGCCCGGCCCCGGACATGCCGGTGACGATGAGGATGTCGTGCTGCGACGCGTGTGTGGTCGCGGTGGCGCTGTCGGTCATCTGGGAGTGGGCTCCGTCGTGGCGGCCCGGGCGCGTCGCCCGGGGAGGTCTCGGCTGCCGGACCAGGCTACCGCCCGGTGACGGACGGGAGGCGCGG
>NZ_MJGM01000034.1:98740-135427 GCF_001864905.1 Curtobacterium sp. MCBA15_007 | reverse complement strand
CTCGGCGGCGCCGAACGGAGACGACGGCGTTCTGCGGAGACGACGGCGTCTTGCGGAGACGGCGGCGTCTTGCGGTGACGACGGCGTTCTGCGGAGACGACGGCGTCCCGCGCCCGGAGCTACTCGGCAGCAGCTGCGGCCAGCACGGTGTGCACACGCGCCACCCGCTCGCGCCACCACGCGGAGCGTTCCGGCGACGCGGCGTACCGCTCGACCAGTTCCGCCGCGACGTCCACCCGACGCACGGGCACGCGGCCGTCCACCGGCAGCAGGGGCTCCGCCGTCACGTCCCCGGCGAACATCGCCGCCGTCCCGAGGCCCGCGGCGTACCCCGGGGTCATCGCCGCGGCGGCCAGGAACGCCCCCATCCCGAGTCCGACCGACGTGTCGAGCGCACTCGAGACGACGCACGGCAGCCCGGCGTCGGCGATGACCGCGCCCGCCGCGGTGATGCCCCCGAGCGGCTGGGCCTTGACCACCAGGACGTCGGCTGCGCCGGCCCGGGCGACCGCGAGGGGGTCGCTCGCCTTCCGGACGCTCTCGTCCGCGGCGATCCGTACCCCGAGACCGGCGATCCGCGTCCGGAGCTCGGCGAGCTCGGGCACCGTGGCGCAGGGCTGCTCGGCGTACTGCAGGTCGAACGGTGCGAGCCGCTCGAGTGCCGCGGCTGCCTGCTCGACGCTCCACAGCCCGTTCGCGTCGACGCGGACGGAAGCATCGGACCCCATCACCCGGCGGACGGCCGCGACACGGGCGACGTCGTCGTCGACGGTGGTGCCGGGCTCCGCGACCTTGACCTTCGCGGTGGCGCAGCCGGGGTAGCGGGCGAGCAGGTCGGCGACGTCGTCGGCGGCGATCGCCGGGACGGTGGCGTTGACCGGCACGGAGTCGGCGGCCGGCTCGTGGTCGGTCCACCCGAAGTCGACGGTGGCGCGCAGCCATGCCGCTGCCTCGGCGTCGTCGTACTCGACGAACGGCGAGAACTCCGTCCAGCCTGCGGGGCCACGCAGCACGACCGCCTCGCGCGTGGTGATGCCGCGGAACCGCACCCGCATGGGCAGGGCCACCACGTGCGCGTCGGCGAGGAGTTCGGCGAGGTCGGGGAGCACGTCCGCCATCCTCCCACCGCACCCAGGTCGCCCGCCGGTTCCTCGGAGGGGACCGCCAGGGCAGGGCACTAGCATGCATCGGTCGGCTCCGGTCGGCGAGGGGAACGACCCGGAACGAGGGAGGCTCGGTGGCGGTGGATCCGCGGCAGCGCGCAGCACAGCAGCGGGCAGCACAGCGCCAGGCCGACCCGTCGAGCGCCGGCGCTCGTCCGGCAGCCCGTCCGGCGTCTGCAGCCCGTCCGAGCGCGGATGCCCGACCCGCGGCGAACCCGTCCCGAGCGACGGCGCGTCCGACAGCCGGGTCCGACGACTTCGCCCGGCTCATGCAGCGCAACACCGTCGACGTGCGGCAGGCGGCCTCCAAGAAGCGCCGCAACCCCGTCGTCGGCAAGATCGCCCTGGGCCTCGCCGTGGTCTCCGCTGCGGTCGACGCCAGCGCGTTCGCCGTGTTCATGGGCGGTGACACGAACTTCGCGTTCGGCATCTGCTTCGTCGTCGTGTTCCTGACGCTCATCGCCGCCGTGCTCGGGTTCGTCGCCGCCGTCGGATCCTTCGGCCGCTGGTACGGCGCCATCGGGGTCGTCCTGGCGTTCTTCGCGAACCCCGTGATCCTCATCGTGATCATGGTGTTCGTCGCGCCGGAGCTCCTGACCGACATGGGCGCCTGACCCGGCAGACGCCCGGCGGTACGTTGGGGGCATGGCTGCTCCCGTCTCCGACCTGTTCGACCCCGACGTCTGGACCACCGCTCCGATCGCGGAGCAGTTCACCGACATCACGTACCACAAGCACGTCTCCAAGGGGATCGTCCGTGTCGCCTTCGACCGTCCGGAGGTCCGGAACGCCTTCCGCCCGCGCACGGTCGACGAGCTCTACCGCGCCCTCGACGACGCCCGGCAGGACCCCCGCGTCGGTGTCGTCCTGCTCACGGGCAACGGCCCGAGCCCGAAGGACGGCGGGTGGGCGTTCTGCTCCGGCGGCGACCAGCGCATCCGTGGACGGAGCGGCTACCAGTACGTCGGTGACGAGGGTGCACCGCCCGAGGGCGTCGACCCCGCGGCCGCGCAGGCGTCGATGGGGCGGCTCCACATCCTCGAGGTCCAGCGCCTCATCCGGATGATGCCCAAGGTCGTCATCGCGGTCGTCCCCGGCTGGGCCGCCGGCGGTGGGCACTCCCTGCACGCCATCTGCGACCTCACCATCGCGAGTGCCGAGCACGGCAGGTTCAAGCAGACCGACGCCGACGTCGGCTCGTTCGACGGCGGGTACGGCAGCGCCTACTACGCCAAGCAGATCGGGCAGAAGTTCGCCCGCGAGGTCTTCTTCCTCGCGCAGGAGTACTCCGCCCAGCGCGCCTACGAGATGGGTGCGGTGAACGCCGTGGTCCCCCACGAGGACCTCGAGCGTGAGGCGATCCGCTGGGGCGAGATCGTGCTCGGCAAGTCCCCGACGGCGATCCGGATGCTCAAGTACGCGTTCAACGCCGTCGACGACGGCATGGTCGGTCAGCAGGTCTTCGCGGGCGAGGCGACGCGGTTGGCGTACGGCACCGACGAGGCGGTCGAGGGTCGCGACTCGTTCCTCGAGAAGCGCGCTCCCGAGTGGACCGCGTTCCCCTGGCACTACTGATGCCCCGTCCGCTGGTCGCGACCGGTACGTCGGACCCGTCGGCCGTGCTGCGCGCCCTGGAGGCAGCGCTCGCCGGCGGCCCCGCGCTGCTCCCCGTCGCCGAGGGGGCTCCGGCGCTGCCGAAGGCACCTCCGGCCGAGGTCCGGCAGGCGGTCGCCCTGGTGGTCGAGACGAGCGGGTCCACCGGGACCGGTAAGCGCGTGGCGCTGTCGTCCGAGGCGCTCCTCGCCGGTGCGGCGGCGGCCGACGCGGCGCTCGGTGGTCCGGGGCGCTGGGTGCTCGCGCTGCCGACGCACTACATCGCCGGCCTCAACGTCCTGACCCGCTCGATCACCGCCGGCACCGAGCCCGTCGTCGTGGCACCCGGGCACTTCGCGGCCGCCGCGTTCACCGAGGCGGCCGAACGGCTCGTCACCGGTCCGGCCGCGCCCCGTCGGTACACCTCGCTGGTGCCGGTCCAGCTCGCCCGGGTCCTCGACGACCCGGACGCCACCCGCGCCCTCGCCGGGTTCGACGCGGTCCTGGTCGGCGGACAGGCGACCCCCGCGCCGCTCCGGCAGCGCGCGCGCGACGCCGGGGTCCGGATCGTGACGACGTACGGCGCGAGCGAGACGAGCGGTGGGTGCGTGTACGACGGCGTCCCGTTCGGCACGGTGCGCACCGCGCTGGTCGACGACGAGCTGCACCTGGCCGGGCCGATGCTCGCCGAGGGGTACCTCGACGACGACGACCGCACGGCGTCGGCCTTCGTCGAGCGGGACGGGCTGCGGTGGTACCGGACCGGGGACACCGCGACCCTGTCCGGCGGGGTCGTCCGCGTGCTCGGACGCCTCGACGACGTGGTGATCTCCGGTGGCGAGAAGGTCCAGCTCGGGGCGGTCGAACGGCTCGTCCGGGGGCTGTCCGGGCAGCAGAGCGCCGTCGTCGTGCGGCGCTCGGCGGGGGAGTGGGGCGAGGTCCCCGTCGTCGTCACCGAGCAACCGCTCGACCCGGACACCGTGCGTGCCCACGTCGGAGCAGCCCTCGGCCGTGCCGCCCGGCCGGCCGACGTGGTCCTGGTGGACCGGATCCCGATGCTGACGTCCGGCAAACCCGACCGGCGGGCCGTGCAGGCGCTCGTCGACCCGGCAGGGCCGTAGGGGCGATCCTCCGGGCGCCGCATCGGCAATAAGATCGGTGCTCGTGGCACGAACGAAGAACTCGACGCAGAAGCAGGGCCGGTCCGGCAACCCGGCGAAGGCCGCTGCCCCCGCCCGCACCAAGCGGAAGGCGACCGCACGCGACTGGATCGGCGGCGCGCGTCTGCGCACCCTGACCCTCGGCGTCGTCCCGGTCGTGCTGGGCACCGCCGTCGCGTTCGTCGACAGCGGTGAGCCCGGGGACTTCGGCGACTACCTGGCGAAGGGCAGCCACCTCGCCATCGCGCTGCTCGCCCTGGCCGTGGCGCTGTTCCTGCAGATCGGCGTGAACTACAGCAACGACTACTCCGACGGGGTCCGCGGCACCGACGAGTACCGCGTCGGACCCGCACGGCTCACGGGTGCCGGGCTGGCCAAGCCCCGGACGGTGCTCACGGTCGCCCTGACGTTCTTCGGCCTGGCAGCCGTCGCCGGCCTGGTCATCGTGCTGCTCACCCAGCTGTGGTGGCTGCTGCTCGTCGGGGCCGCCGCCATCGTCGCCGCCTGGTTCTACACGGGCGGCAAGAAGCCGTACGGGTACAACGCCCTCGGCGAGGTGTTCGTGTTCGTGTTCTTCGGACTCGTCGCCGTGCTCGGTACGCAGTTCGTGCAGATCCGCGAGGTCACGCTGAGTGGCTGGGCAGCTGCGGTGGCCGCCGGGTTCTTCGCCTGCGCGGTCCTGATGGTGAACAACATCCGCGACATCGACGAGGACCAGCTGGCGGGCAAGCGGACACTCGCCGTGGTCGTCGGCCGTCCGGTCGCCCGCGTGCTCTTCGGCCTGTTCCTGATGCTGCCGTACGTCGTGCTGCTCTGGTTCGTGCTGCTGTACTTCCGCACGGGCTTCACGTACTTCTCGCTGCTGCTGGCGCTGCCGGCCCTGGCGATCGGGGTGTCGTCGCGGAAGCCCCGCGAGCTCATCACGGCGCTGCAGCTGTCGTCGTTCGCGTCGCTCGCCTTCGGCGTGGTGCTCGGGATCACCCTGGCCGTGCAGCCGTAACCGTTCCGGCTCCGACCTGACGACCCCATGCCCGGGGTCAGTCGGCGTCGGCGTCCCGGCGTGCTTCGTGCCGGTCCGCGTCGGACACCGGACGGACGACGGGAGCGGCCGCGGCATCCGAGTCGGCGGCGTCGACGAAGTCGTCCTCGAAGTCCGAGTCGGCGTCGCGCTCGGGGACGCCGCGGCGGTTCGCCAGGCTCAGGGCGACCTGCGTGCGGAGTCCGGACAGTGCGATGTACGAGATGAGCAGACCCACCAGGGCGGCGATGATCGTCGCCCAGTACCACTTCAGCGGCGTCAGGAGCAGGAGGAGCACGAGCGCCACCACGAAGATGCCGAGCCGAGCCAGGGTGTACAGGAGCCACGCTTTCACACGGTGAGTCTACGGAAGCGCCGACCGGCAGGGGCATCACAGGGTCGCGACCTAGACTTCACCGCATGGTCCGCTTGTGGTTGATCGTCGTCGTGGCCGCCGTTGCCTTCACGGTGTACGCGGCCATCGACTGCGGCACGATGCCCCGTCAGCGCATCCGTTCGCTGCGTCGCGGTGTGTGGCTGCTGCTCGTGATCATCCTGCCCGTGCTGGGCGGCGTCCTGTGGTTCCTGCTCGGTCGCACCCCCGCGACGGACCCCGGTGCATCTGCCCGGTACCGTGGACCCGAAGACGACCCAGACTTCCTCGGCACCACGCCGGAGCCGGGCGACACCCTCACGGACAAGGACCAGGACGACGCGACCCTCCGAGACCTCGAAGACCAGTTCCACGAGCGCGACGACGACGGCCGCACCGATCGCTGACGGCCCCGTCGGCTCGGGCAGCCCGGCGACCGACACCGCGCTCGCGCTCCTGCAGGAACTCGTCCGCGCCGGCGTCACCGACGTCGTGGTCAGCCCCGGTTCCCGGTCCCAGGCACTCGCGCTCGCCGCGGTCGCCCTCGAGCGTGTCGGCGGACTGACCGTGCACGTCCGGTTGGACGAACGGACCGCCGCGTTCTTCGCGCTCGGGCTCGCGGTCGAGACGCACCGACCCGCCGCGGTCGTGACCACGTCGGGTACCGCGGTGGCGAACCTGCACCCCGCCGTGCTCGAGGCGCACCACTCGGGCGTGCCGATGATCGTGCTGAGTGCGGACCGCCCCGACGAGCTCCGCGGCAACGGGAGCAACCAGACCACGGTGCAGCCGGGGATCTTCGGCGAGGCCGTCGCCTTCGTCCGCGACGTCGAGGCCCCGTCGGCGCACGGCGTCGATGCCTCGGTCCGCGACACCCTGCGCGCCCTCGCCCGACAGGCGGTCGCCGCCGCAGCCGGGCACACCGGGCAGCCAGGGCCCGCACAGCTCAACGTCGCGTTCCGTGAGCCGCTCTCCGCCGGGCTCACCCCGGAGCACGTCACCGCCGTCCCCGACGACGAGATCGACCTCGCCTTCGCCACCCGCCGCGCCCACACCGGTCTGCCGGTCGCCGAACTCACCCCGGACGACGAGCCGGCCACCGTCGTCATCGCCGGGCACGACGCCGGCGAGGAAGCTGAGCGGATCGCCTGGGAACTCGGGGCGCCGCTCCTCGCCGAGGTCTCCAGCGGCGCGCGCTTCGGCCGCAACCTGGTCGTGGCCTACCGTGAACTCCTGCGCGACGCGGACCACGGTGGCGCCGTCCGCCGCGCCGTCGTGCTCGGCCACCCGACCCTCAGCAGAGAGGTCCCCGCGCTCCTGCAGCGCGACGGGGTCGAGACGATCGTCGTCCGCGGACCGGCGGCCGACCCCTTCGACCCGGCCCGTGCCTCCCGACCGGACGCCGCGACCACCTTCGTGTCCGACGTCCGCGTGACGGGCCGCACCCGCCCGGAGCACCGTGCGTGGGTCGGCCGCTGGGTGGGTGCCAGCCGACGGATCCTGGGGGACGGCGACGCCGGCCCGGACCTCGACGCCAAGCGTTCCGCCGACCGCGCCGAGCGGAACAAGTTCCTGCGTGACGAGGTCGCGCTCCGTCGCCGACCCGTCGACCGGGCCATGCTCGCCGACGCCGTCTGGGGGGTGACCTGGCCGCACGACCGCCTGGTCCTCGGCGCCTCGCAGCTCATCCGCGAAGCCGATGCCCGGGTGCTCGGCAAGAAGATCCGGGTGCACGCGAACCGCGGACTGGCCGGCATCGACGGCACCGTCTCGACCGCGCTCGGCATCGCCGCGGCACTCGAGCAGTCCTCCGCCTCGGTGGGCACCACGCGCGTGCTCCTCGGCGACCTGACGCTGCTGCACGACCTCGGCGCGTTCGTCACCGGCACCGAGGAACGCACCCACCGGGTGCAGGTCGTCGTCGGCAACGACCACGGTGGCGCCATCTTCCGCGGGCTCGAGGTCGCGAAGACCACGCCGGACGCCGACATGCGCCGGATGATGTCGACCCCGCAGCACGTCGACGTCGAACGGGTCGTCACGGGTCTCGGGTGGGAGTACCGCCGGGCGGCCACGTGGGGCGACCTCGAACGCGTGCTGACGGACCCCGCCGAGCGCGTCGTGATCGAAGTACCGCTGGCCGACTGACCGGCCACGGGTGCCCCGGCCACGCTGCGACCCGGTCTCCGCGCGGCCCCGGGGTGCTTCAGGCCAGGGCGTCGGTGATCGGTCGGAACTTCAGGGCCGTCTCGGCGACCTCGCGCTCGGGCTCCGAGCCGGCGACGATCCCGGCGCCCGCCCAGGCGCGGACGGTGCCGTCGTCGTCGATCCGTGCGCTGCGCAGCGCGAGCATCCACTCACCGTCGCCCGTCGCGCTCATCCAGCCGACCGGCCCGGCGTAGCGACCGCGGTCGACGCCCTCGAGCTCGGCGACGAGCCGCACCGCGACGTCGGTCGGGGTGCCCGCGACCGCGGCCGTCGGGTGCAGCGCGTCGGCGACGTCGAGCGAGGTCGTGTCGGGCGGGAGCGTCGCCTGCACGTCCGTCGCCAGGTGCCACAGGTTCGGCAGCTGCAGCCGGAACGGTTCGGCGTCGGCGCGCAGGTCCGTGGCGAGCGGTGCGAGGGCGGCGAGCAGGCTGTCGATCGCGAAGGCGTGCTCCTCGACGTCCTTGGCGCTGCTGGCCAGGGCCTCGGCGGCGGCACGGTCGGAGACCTCGTCGGTGCCCCGTGCGGCGCTGCCGGCGAGCACCCGCGCGGTCAGCCGCGTGCCGTCGGTGCGGGCGAGGGTCTCCGGCGTGGCACCGACCAGCCCGTCCACTGCGAAGGTCACGCACTGCGGGTAGGCGGCGGCGAGGTCGAGCAGGACGGCTCGTCGATCGGCCCCCGACGGCAGCGTGCCGACCAGGTCGCGGGCGAGCACCACCTTCTGGGCGCTCCCGGCCACGATGCGGCGGACGGCCTCGGACACGTTGGCGGCGTAGGTGGCTTCGTCGATCTGCCCGGGACGCAGCTCGACGGAGACGTGCGGTCCGACCCGGGGGACCGGGACCGAGGTCCGGGTGAAGGCCAGGGGCTCCGCGCCGGCCGTGGTGTCGATGGCCGTCAGCCACGCCTTGCCCCGACGGCGGCCGAGGACCACCCGGGGCACGATGAGCACGCTCTCGTCGGCGGAGTCGTCGGCGAACGCGAACGACCCGAAGGCGACGAGCCCCGAGCCGCGCAGCTGGACGGGGTCGTCGACGACGGCGGTCGCGACGACACTGCGCCAGAGCGCGGCCGCGTCACGCATCCGGTCGGGGCCGGTGAAGGTGAACCGAAGCGCCTCACCGATGCCGACGATGCCGTCGCCGTTCCGGACGAAGGCGAGGGGTCGGTCGCGGAGCGTGTGGCGGAGGACGGTGCCCGGGTCGTCGAGGATCCGGGTCGAGACCGTCAGCGGGGGCGCCGCCGTGGTGGTTCGGGTCACGGCTCCGATGCTACGCGCCGATCCCGCACCGCCCGGGTGGCTGCGAGTCCGGTGAACGCTCGGTCGGGACCTCTAGGATTGACCACGTGAGCAGAGCGGACCTGAACAAGCGCCCGGACGAGGTGGCGGCGATGTTCGACGACGTCGCGGCCAAGTACGACCTCACGAACGACATCCTGTCGGCGGGCAACGCCCCGCTGTGGCGTGTCGCCACCGTCCGCGCGGTCGACCCCCAGCCCGGCGAGAAGGTCCTCGACATCGCCGCGGGCACGGGCACCAGCGCGGCGGCCTTCGCCAAGAAGGGCGCCGAGGTCACCGCGCTCGACCTGTCCGCGGGCATGATCGCCGTCGGCCGTGAGCGTCACCCCGAGATCACCTTCGTCGAAGGCGACGCCGAGCAGCTGCCCTTCGACGACGACACGTTCGACGCCGTCACGATCTCGTTCGGACTGCGCAACGTCAACGACCCGAAGCAGGCGCTCGCCGAGATGCTCCGCGTCCTGAAGCCCGGTGGCCGCGTCGTCATCTGTGAGTTCTCGACGCCGCCGCGTGCGCTGCTGCGCTTCGGCTACGGCACCTACCTGAAGCGCGTGCTCCCGGGCATCGCGCGGCTCTCGAGCAGCAACCCAGCTGCCTACCGGTACCTCGCCGAGTCCATCGACGCGTGGCCCGACCAGCAGGTGCTGACCCAGTGGCTCCGCGGTGTCGGCTTCTCGGTGGTCGCCTACCGCAACCTGACGGCCGGTATCGTCGCACTGCACCGTGGCCGCAAGCCCGTCGCCGACACGGTGCGCGAGTCCGCGGCACGGCGTGCGAAGGCCCGCCGTGACCACCAGAACACCGGCGAGCAGCCGCGCGTCGACCCGGCCGCCGACTGACCGGTCACCACCCCCGAAGACGGAGCAGCACTTGAATCCGAGCGTCCCGGTCGCACGTCGCGCGCCGAGCCTGCGCGCGTCGCTGGGCATCGGCGAGCGGTTGTTCGCCACGCCCGCCGACCGTCGCTTCATCTCCGCGGTCGACGACGGGCTCGAGCTCGTCGAGCAGGGGCTCGAGGACGCCATGCGCTCCACCGACACCCTCGCCGACACCACCAGCCGGTACCTGCTCTCCGCCGGGGGCAAGCGCATCCGTCCGACGCTGACGCTCCTCATCGCGCAGCTCGGCGACGGCGTGACCGACGCGGTGGTCAAGGCCGCGGTGAGCATCGAGACCACCCACTTGGCGTCGCTCTACCACGACGACGTCATGGACGAGGCGCCGGTGCGCCGCGGGGTCCCCGCCGCGCAGATCACCTACGGCAACAACGTGGCGATCCTGACCGGCGACCTGCTCTTCGCCCGCGCCAGCCTGATCACCGCGGACCTCGGCACCGAGGGCATCCGGATGCAGGCCGAGACGTTCCAGCGCCTCTGCATGGGCCAGCTGCACGAGACCACCGGTCCGCAGTCGCACGACGACCCACTGGAGCACTACATCCAGGTGCTCAGCGACAAGACCGGTTCGCTCATCGCCACCGCCGCCCGCGCGGGTGTGATGTTCTCCGGTGCCGACCGGGCCTACCTCGACGCCGTTGGCACCTTCGGCGAGAAGGTCGGTGTGGCCTTCCAGCTCGTCGACGACGTCATCGACCTCGCCCCCGCGACGGACAAGACCGGCAAGATCGCCGGCAACGACCTGCGCGCAGGCGTCGACACCCTGCCGATGCTGCAACTGCGGCGGATGGCCGTGACGGACCCCTCGGCACAGCACCTGGTCGAGCGCATCGAGCGCGACGTCAACGGCGCCCCCGACGACGTGGTCGACTCCGCTCCGTACCAGTCGGCCGTCTCCGCCCTCCGTGAGCACGAGGCCACCGCAGCGACCCGTGCGGTCGCCGTCGCCTGGGCCCGCGAAGCCGTCGACGCCCTCGCTCCGCTGCCCGACGGCATCGTGAAACGGGCGCTCACCCGCTTCGCGGACTCCGTCGTCGACCGAAGCCGCTGAACACCCCTCCCGACACGGCACGCCCACCGCGGCACGGTCGGGAGGCATCCCCGGGAACCCCCACCCGAACGAACTGGAGACGATCAGTGCCCACCCTCCGACTCGCCATCGTCGGCGCCGGCCCGGCCGGCATCTACGCGGCGGACATCCTGCTGCGCGAGGCCCGCGGTTACGACGTGTCGATCGACCTGTTCGAGCAGCTCCCGGCGCCCTACGGCCTGGTCCGGTACGGCGTCGCCCCCGACCACCCGCGGATCAAGGGCATCATCAACGCTCTGCGCGACGTCCTCGACCGCGGGGTCGTCCGGCTGTTCGGCAACGTCCGCTACGGCGAGGACATCACTCTCGACGACCTCAAGAAGCACTACAACGCCGTCGTCTTCTCGACGGGTGCGATCAAGGACGCCGACCTCGACATCCCCGGCGTCGACCTCGACGGCTCGTACGGTGCAGCCGAGTTCGTGAGCTGGTTCGACGGCCACCCCGACGTCCCGCGCACCTGGCCGCTCGAGGCCGAGAGCGTCGCGGTCATCGGTGTCGGCAACGTGGCCCTCGACGTGTCGCGCATCCTGGCGAAGCACGCCGACGACCTGCTGCCGACCGAGATCCCCGCGAACGTGTACCAGGGACTCAAGGCCTCGCCGGTCACGGACGTGCACGTCTTCGGCCGCCGGGGCCCGGCGCAGGTGAAGTTCACACCCCTCGAGCTCCGTGAGCTCGGCGAGGTCCGCGACGTCGACATGGTCGTCTACGACGAGGACTTCGACCACGACGAGGCATCGAAGACCGCGATCGCGACGAACAAGCAGGTCATGGTCATCAACCGTGTCCTCGAGCAGTGGCGCACGCGCGAGGTCGGCCAGGCCAGCCGTCGGCTCCACCTGCACTTCTACGCGAAGCCGATCGAGTTCATCGGCGACGAGCAGGGCAAGCTGACCGCCATCCGCTACGAGCGCACCCGTCCGAACGGCGAGGGCGGCGTCGAGGGCACCGGCGAGATCCGCGAGATCCCGATCCAGGCCGCCTACCGCGCCGTCGGGTACTTCGGTTCCCCGCTGCCCGGTGTCCCGTTCGACGAGCGGCACGGCGTCATCCCGAACCACGAGGGCCAGGTCCTCGACGACGACAACCAGCAGATCCCCGGTGTGTACGCCACCGGCTGGATCAAGCGTGGTCCGGTCGGGCTCATCGGGCACACCAAGTCCGACGCCATGGAGACCGTGCAGCACATCGTCAACGACCAGGCGAGCTGGTGGACGCCGGAGGACCCCTCGGACGAGGCGATCCCGGCCCTGCTCCGCGAGCGCGGTGTCGAGTACACCGACCTCGAGGGCTGGCACCACCTCGACACCCACGAGCAGGCCCTCGGGTCGATCGACGGCCGCGAGCGCATCAAGGTCGTCCCGCGCGACGAGATGATCGACGTCTCGCTCGGCCGCGTCGACGCACCGACGAGCTGACTGCCGTGACCGACACGCGCCCCGTCCCGCCCACCGCGGTGCGGGGCGCGTCTGCGTCGGGGGTCCGGTTGCAGGGCGTCGACGTGGCGCGCGCGATCGCGCTGCTCGGCATGGTGGCCGCCCACGTCGGCGCCATCGCGGAGCAGCTCGAGTGGACCGACCCGGCGACCTGGACCGCCGTCGCCCACGGCCGCCCGTCGACCCTGTTCGCAGTCCTGGCCGGTGTCTCGATCGGCTTGACGAGCGGCCGCACGGACCCGCCCGGCCCGCCGACGATCGGACGGATCCGCGCCCGGCTCGCGATCCGTGCGGTGGTGGTGGTCGTCATGGGCTTCGCGCTGATGGCGCTCGACACCCCGGTCTACGTGATCCTGCCGACGTACGGGGTGCTGTTCCTGCTCGTGGTCCCGGTGCTCCGCCTCCGGCCGGCGGCGCTGCTCGGCATCGCCGCCGTCTGCGCGCTGCTGTCGCCCGTCGCCGCGCTGGCGATCGCCCCCGCCTACGCGGATGCGGGCATGGTCGGTGTCCAGCTCGGCCTGGTCTACCCCGTGGTCACCTTCCTGG
Source organism: Curtobacterium sp. MCBA15_007 (assembly GCF_001864905.1). NCBI lineage: Bacteria > Bacillati > Actinomycetota > Actinomycetes > Micrococcales > Microbacteriaceae > Curtobacterium > Curtobacterium sp. MCBA15_007. Next base: position 122,644 of record NZ_MJGM01000034.1, on the reverse strand, counting down.
CGTACGTCCTGGTGGGGCTCGCGGTCGCCCGGGTCGGCCTGGAGGACCGTGGCCGGCAGGTCGCGCTCCTCGTGTCCGGCGCACTGGTCGCCGCCACCGCGTACGTCGCGGGCTCGTTCCTCGCCCCGCTGCCGGACGACGCGGCCCTGGCGTTCCCCGGCGTGCCGTACGCGGGCGAGGGCTCGACCCCCGGCCAGGCGCTCGCCCAGCTGTTCCTGTCCCCGCGTGACCACTCGTCGTCGGTCGTCGACGTGCTCGGGACGGCCGGCGTCGCGGTCACGCTCATCGCGCTCTGCGTGCTCGTGTTCGACGGCCGCGGGCGGGTCGCCGAGCGGATCGCGTTCCCGCTCGCCGCTGTCGGGTCGATGCCCCTGACGGTGTACTCGGGGCACCTCGTGGTCCTCGCGACGCTGCCGACGTCCCCCGAGTCGGCCGAGGCCTGGGGCTGGTTCGCCCTCGGCTCGGTGGTCTTCGCGATGCTGTGGCGGCGGTTCCTCGGCCGCGGCCCGCTCGAGCGGGTGGTGGGAGCCCTGGCGTCCCTCGTCCCGCTGCGCTGAGCGCACCTGGCGGACCCGCACCGGCCACGGAACACTTACCGCACGGTGCAGGGTTGTCCGTTCACCGCGGGCTTGCTCGCCGGGTGCCCCGCTGTCGCGACGCACGGTGCGGTCAAGGTCGCACCGGGTGCAGAACGACGCACGGTGCGCGACGGAGGCGACCCGCGCCTCCCCTTCGCACCGTGCGTGGTTGGTTGTGCGACGCGGGGCGCACGGCATCCTGAACCGGCCACGGAACGCTTACCGCACGGTGCAGGGTTGTCCGTCCGCCGCGGGCTTGCTCGCCGGGTGCCCCGCTGTCGCGACGCACGGTGCGGCCAAGGTCGCACCGGGTGGAGGACGACGCACGGTGCGCGCCGCCACGGTGCGCGCTGCGACGCTGCGACGCTGCGACGGCGTCGGCTACTGCAGCGCCGCCGTGAGCCGCGCGACGTTGTCGAGCACCTTGGAACGGCGCGGACGGTCGACCCACTCGTCGAGCGTGAGCTCGAAGCTGTGCTGCTTGTACGCTTCCTGCACCTCGCGCAGGGCGTCGACGAAGCGGTGACCGCGCACCATCACGGAGACCTCGAGGTTCAGGCTGAACGAGCGCATGTCCATGTTGCTCGAGCCGATCACCGACACCTCGTCGTCGATCGTGAAGTGCTTGGCGTGCAGGATCGTCGGCGCGCGGTAGAGCCAGATCTTCACGCCGGCCCGCAGGAGTCCCTCGTAGTAGGAGCGCTGCGCGTGCCAGGTCATCGTGTGGTCGCCCATCTCGCCGACGAACAGTTCGACCTCGACCCCGCGCTGCGCCGTCGTGGTGATGGCGTAGAGCATCGAGTCGTCCGGCACGAAGTACGGCGAGGTGATCGACACCTTCTGCTGTGCGGAGTAGAGCAGCGCGTTGAACAGGCGCAGGTTGTTCTCGCCGTCGAACCCCGGTCCGGACGGCACCACCTGGCAGTCGAGCGCGTCGCCGCGGTCGGCCCGCTGAACGGGGTCACTCTCACGCAGCAGCAGCTCGTCGGTCTCGCTGTACCAGTCGGTGACGAACAGGGCGTTGAGCCCGGCGACGACCGGCCCCTCGAACCGGGCGAACAGGTCCTTGTAGACCATGCCCTTCTCGACGTGGGACCTGATGTCGTAGGAGGCGTCGATCAGGTTCTGCGAGCCGGTGAACGCGACCGAGCCGTCGAGCACCATGATCTTCCGGTGGTTGCGGAGGTCGGGACGCTGGAACTTGCCCTGCAGCGGCAGGAGCGGGAGCATCAGGTGCCACTCGATGCCCGCCTGGTCCATGAACGCCAGGGTGTCCTTGTACCCCGGGTACCCGCGGCTGGCCCAGTGGTCGAGCAGGAACCGCACGGTCACACCGCGGGACTGTGCCCGCGCGAGCGCCTCGAAGAAGGGCCGGGTGGTGTCGTCGAGCGTCGCGATGTAGAACTCGACGTGCACGAAGCGGCGGGACTGGTCGATCGCCCGGGTCATCTCGGCGATGGACTCCTCGGAGTCGGGGTAGAGCTCCGCCGAGTTCCCCCCGACCAACGGCATCGCTCCGAGCTCGCGGTTCAGCCGTGTGACGCTCTCCAGCCACGCGGGCCACGGGTGGTCACGGCGGACCCGCTCGATGCCCTCGGTCTGCTCGAGGATGTACGCGTTGATCTCGGTCTGCTTCTCGCGTCGGGCGCGCGGGAGCTTCGTCGACCCGATGACCAGGAAGACGATGAAGCCGATGTAGGGGATGAGGAAGATCGCGAGCAGCCACGCCGTCGCGGTCTGCGGCTTCCGGTTGATCGGGACGTAGATGATCGAGAAGACGCGGATCGCCAGGTCCAGCAGGACGAGCAGGACGGTGATGACGACGGTGAGCCAGTGCTCCACGGGGTGCCGGTGTCGGGGTGTCGTTCGCAGGGGCCGCGGGTCAGCGGAAGTTGATGAACTGCAACGGGACGTCGAACTCTTCACCCTTGAGGAGCTGGATCGTGTTCTGCAGGTCGTCACGGCTCTTCGACGAGACGCGGAGCTCGTCACCCTGGATCTGGCTCTTCACGGTCTTCGGGGCGTTGGCCCGCAGGAACGCACCGATCTTCTTCGCCACGTCCTGCTCGATGCCGTTCTTGAACTTGACCTCGATGCGGTACTCCTTGCCCGAGGGGTACGGGTCGCCGGCGTCCAGGCTCTTCAGGCTGATGTTGCGCTTGATCGCCTTGCTCTGCAGCACGTCGAGGACCGCCTTGGCGCGCTCTTCCGAGTTCGCCTTGATCAGGACGTCCTCACCGCTGAACGCGACCGAGGCGTCGGCACCCTTGAAGTCGTACCGCTGCTCGATCTCCTTGGCCGCCTGGTTGAGGGCGTTCTCCGCCTCCATCTTGTCGACCTTGCTGACCACGTCGAAGGAACTGTCTGCCATGCGGAACAGCCTAACGGCGGACAGGAGGCCCGGTTCCGGTCGCGCGGATCGGCTGACGGTGGTCACGACCACCGTCAGCGATCCGCTATGCTTTTGTGCGCGCCTTCGGTTGGTGATCACACTGGCTGGGTGCGCATGGCAAGTTACCCAAGCGGCCAAAGGGATCTGACTGTAAATCAGCCGGCGTAGCCTTCGGGGGTTCGAATCCCTCACTTGCCACCATCTGATCGGCCCCGTCCACTGCGGACGGGGCCGATGGTGTTTCCGGGAGGATGGGTGCATGGCCTCCGACCTCACCCCCGCCCAGTTCGCCGACCTCGCCGAGTCGATCGCCCGTGACGCCGCGGCGCTGGCCGCACGGCGCCGCGCCGAGGGGGTCGAGGTCGCGGACCGGAAGTCGAGCATCGTCGACGTGGTCACGGCCGCTGACCGCGAGGTCGAGGCGCTCATCCGTGCCCGCATCGCCGAGGCCCGTCCCGACGACGCCTTCCACGGCGAGGAGTCCGGATCCGCCTCGGGTGCCTCGGGCATCACGTGGGTGGTGGACCCGATCGACGGCACGGTCAACTACCTGTACGGCAGCGACGAGTACGGCGTGAGCATCGGTGTCGTCCGCGGCGGGGCCGACCCGATGACCTGGGAGCCGATCGCGGGCGTCGTCGTGGCACCGGCGACGGGCACCGTCTTCCGCGCGGCCGCCGGACAGGGCGCGACGCGTGACGGGGAGCCGTTGTCCGTCGCCGCGCCCGGGTCGCTGGCGGAGACGCTCGTCGCCACCGGGTTCGGGTACACGGCAGACCGTCGTCGCGAGCAGGTGGCGGTGCTCGCCGGTCTCATCGGCGAGGTGCGGGACATCCGCCGTGGGGGAGCGGCGTCGCTCGACTGCTGCGCGGTCGGGGCGGGGACGGTGGACGCCTACTACGAACGCGGGATCAACCCGTGGGACATGGCGGGCGGGGCCCTCGTGGCACAGGAGGCCGGCGCGGCGATCCGCATCTGGGAGGCCGGGGGGACCCGCTCCTTCCTGTTCGCGAGCCCCGCCGTCGCCGACGAACTCGAGGCGCTGGTGCGTCGGCTCGAGGCCGGTGCGCTCGGATCCGTGCCGGCCTGACGACCCGCCGGGCACCACCTCCGGGGGTCCTGGGTGGACATGACCACGACTGGCGACCTGGGACGTCGCCTGCTAGCGTGCTCAGGTCCCGTTATCTGCTCGTTACCAACGAGTGGGCCCTTCTCCGATCAGGATCGCCACCGCACGCATGCCCCGTACTCCTCTGTCGTCCGCTCCCACCGACGGTTCCGTCGACGCCGCCACCCCGGTCGTCCACCAGACCCGACGCGCTCGGATCGAGGCAGAACGAGCAGCGGCCAAGGGCTCGACCACGGCGCAGGACTCGACGGGTCCGAGCTTCGACGACGTCATCGGAGCGGCCACGCCGGGGACCCCTGCGGCCCCCGTGTCGCCGATCGACTTCGCGCCGGCGTCGCCCGCGCGCCCGGCCTCGCGCATCCAGACGCCGCCGGCACCCACCTCGCCCGACGTGCAGGCGCAGTCCGTCGCCCCCGTCGCTCCCACATCTGCGCCCCGCCGCGTGGCCGGTCAGGTCCCCGCCTCGCGCCGCCGCAACGGCCGGACAGCCACGACGGCCCCGGCCCCGGTCGACCGCGCAACGCGCCACATCCCCTCCACCAGCACGCCCGTCGCAGCGCCGACCCGGAAGCGGGGCGCGTCGTTCCGCCGGTCGGCCTCGCGCGTGACCGCCGTCGGCGCCCTGCTCTTCGCGGCCGGCCTGGTCGTCTCGACCTCCCTGCCGGCGCAGGCCCTCTGGGTGCCCGAGTCCGGGTCGACCGCGGCTCGTGCCACCTCCGGTGGTGCCACCCAGTCGATGCAGGTCGGGGCTGCCGCCGACGGTTCCACCGCCCGAGACCAGTTCACGGTGTCCGATGCCACGCAGTACGCGAACGTCGACTCCTCGAGCTTCACGAACGACCCGACGGGCACGATCCAGTGGCCGTTCCTGACCGGCGTCCCGATCACCTCGGGCTTCGGGGGCCGCCAGGTCGCCGGGTGCTCGTTCTGCTCGACGAACCACATGGGCGTCGACTTCGCACCGGGTGAGGGCACCCCGATCGGTGTCATCGCCGCCGGCACCGTGATCAAGGTGCAGGCGAACGACGGCGGCTTCGGCAACGACGTCTGGGTGGAGCACGACGTCGACGGCAAGCAGTTCGTCAGCGTCTACGGCCACATGGAGGACAACTCCTTCAAGGTGGTCACCGGCCAGCACGTCGAGGTCGGCGACATCCTCGGTCTCGTCGGCAGCACGGGCAACTCCACTGGCCCGCACCTGCACCTCGAGGTCCACGTCGACGGAGTCCCGGTGGACCCGCTGGCGTGGCTCAAGGCCAACGCGAACTAGCGGCCCACGACGCGGCACGCCCGGGCGTCTCGTCCGGTTCCGGAGCAGCGTCGGAGGTCTGCTATCCTCGTGTGGTGCCGTTCGCGGCACATCGCCCCGATAGCTCAGTGGTAGAGCACCTCCATGGTAAGGAGGGGGTCGTCAGTTCAATCCTGACTCGGGGCTCCGACCCGGTGCGCACGCCGCCCCGGATCTCTGGCGGGGTAGCTCAGTTGGTTAGAGCACACGACTCATAATCGTGGGGTCGCGGGTTCAAGTCCCGCCCTCGCTACGCGCAAGGCCCTCTCGTCCAGGATCCCCTGGGTCAGGGGGCCTTCTCTGTTGGTGGCGGCGCAGACCCCTGCTGCGCCGCCCGACTGCCCGACTGCCCGCTCAGTCCACCGCTGCTTCCGCGTCGGCATCGACGTTCTCCTGCGCGGCGAACTGGGTCCGGTGCAGCTCCTCGTACCGCCCACCGGCGGCCAGCAGCTCGTCGTGCGTACCGCGCTCCACGATCGAGCCGTCCTCGACCACCAGGATCAGGTCCGCGCTGCGGATGGTGGAGAGTCGGTGGGCGATCACCATCGCGGTCCGTCCCTCGAGCGCCTCGCCGAGTGCGGCCTGCACGGCGGCCTCGGACGTCGAGTCCAGCGCTGCCGTCGCCTCGTCGAGGATGACGACGCGCGGCTGGGCGAGCAGGAGCCGCGCGATGGTCATGCGCTGCCGCTCACCGCCGGACAGCCGGTAGCCGCGTTCTCCCACCATCGTGTCCAGCTGGTCGGGCAGGGACCGGATGAGCGGTTCGAGACGAGCGCGACGGACGGCGTCCCACACCTCGTCCTCGGTCGCCTCGGGCCGCGCGAACCGCAGGTTGGAGCGGATGGTCTCGTGGAACAGGTGGCCGTCCTGCGTCACCATGCCGAGGGTGTGCCGCATCGAGGCGAAGGTGACGTCGCGGACGTCCGTGCCCGCCAGGCGGACGGTGCCGCTGTCGACGTCGTACAGGCGCGAGAGCAACTGCGCGACCGTGGACTTGCCCGCACCCGACGTCCCGACGAGGGCGACGGTCTGGCCCGGCTCGATCCGGAAGGACAGCCCGTGCAGGACCTCCTCGCCGCCGCGGGTGTCGAGCGTCGCAACCTCCTCGAGCGAGGCGAGGGACACCTTGTCGGCGGACGGGTAGGCGAACCGGACGTCGTCGAACTCGACGGACACCGGCCCGTCGGGGATGGTGACCGCGTCCGGCTGCTCCTGGATGAGCGGTTCGAGGTCCAGGACCTCGAAGACGCGCTCGAAGCTGACCACGGCGCTCATGATCTCCACCCGGGCGTTCGCCAGGCTGGTCAGCGGCGCGTACAGGCGGGTGAGCAGGAGCGCCAGGGTGACGACCTCGCCGGTGTCCAGCCGCCCGGCGAGCGCGAGGAAGCCGCCGAGCCCGTACACGAGCGCCAGGGCGAGTGCGGAGACGAGCATCAGTGCGGTGAAGAAGACGAACTGCAGCATCGCGGTCCGGACCCCGATGTCGCGGACGCGGGCAGCGCGGACGCGGAACTCCTCGGCCTCCTCGTCGGGCCGACCGAACAGCTTGACGAGGGTGGCGCCGGGTGCCGAGAAGCGCTCGGTCATCTGGGTGCTCATCGCGGAGTTGTGGTCGGCGGCCTCGCGGCGCAGTGCGGCCAGGCGGCTGCCCATCCGGCGCGCGGGGACCAGGAAGAGCGGCAACATCACCACGGCGAGGACCGTCACGAGCCACGAGGTGCTGAGCATGACGATCAGGGTGAGGACCAGCGCCACCAGGTTCGTGACGACGCCGGACAGGGTGCCGCTGAAGGCCTGCTGCGCACCGATCACGTCGTTGTTCAGGCGGCTCACGAGCGCGCCGGTCCGGGTGCGGGTGAAGAACGCGATCGGCATCTTCTGCACGTGGTCGAAGACGGCGGTGCGGAGGTCCAGGATCACGCCCTCGCCGATCCGTGCCGAGTACCAGCGTGTCGTCAGCGACACGGCGGCGTCGGCGACGGCGACCAGGGCGATGACCACGGCCAGCCGGACGATGGTGGCGACCTCGCCCCGGGCGACGATGACGTCGACCACCCGTCCCGCGAGCACCGGCGTCGCGACGGCGAGGAAGGCACCGACGACGGAGAGGGCGATGAACACCAGCAGCTTCGCCCGGTACGGCACCGCGAACGTCAGGATCCGTCTAACGGTCGCGCGGGAGAACCCGTGCTTGCCGCCCTGCGCGGACGAGATCTTGTACAGCGAGCTCCAGGCAGCGCTCTCCATGCTCATGGCGGTTCCTTTCCCGGGCCCCGCGCCCAACATAGATGGCCGACGGGGTCATCGGTGACCGATCCGGGCACGGTCCGCCGGGCGGCCACGTGCTGCAGCCCGCTACCGGGTGCGGTGGGAGCCGGTGTCGGTCCGCGTCGCGAGCACCCCGGCGGTGCGGAACGCGTCCTCGACGGCGGCGGTGACCTCGTGCCAGGCGGCCCGACGCCGGTTCGCTCCGATGCTGCCGCCGGACACGGCCGTGCCGTGCCCGGCCCGGCGCAGCGAGATCGTCGTGGTGGCACCGTCCACGACGGTGGACAGCTCGTACCGGCGGTACTCCCGGGCCGGCTGCACGAGCGCGCCGAGCAGGATGGTGAGCGCCCGGCTGCCTGCCGTCGCGGTCATCGTGCCACCGGTCGACTCGACGTGGTGACCGGTGCGGCGCAGCGCGGCGGCGGCGACCTCCATGGCGGTGCACCGGTCGCCCGTGTGCACGGCGAACTCCGTCGTGGTGTCCATCGGCCCTCCCCGTCCCGAACGAACGCGTGCCGAACGGCACGCACCGATTCCCCCGAATCGGTCTCAGACAGTCTAACTGATGCGTTCTCATGGACGACAGTGCGGCCCGAGCGCCAGACGGACCCGCCCGGACGGACCCGCCCGCACGGGCCTTCAGTAGACTGCCGTGGTGTCAGTGAACCCCGAGCTCGTCGGCAGGACGTTCCCGCCGGCCCAGCCCTACCTGGTCGGCCGCGAGAAGGTGCGCGAGTTCTCTCGTGCGGTGTTCGCGACCAACCCCGTCCACCACGATCCGGACGCCGCCCGCGCCGCCGGGTACGCCGACGTGGTCGCACCCCCGACGTTCGCCGTCGTCGTGCAGGAAGCCACGCTCGCGCAGCTCCTGAACGAGCCCGACGCCGGCATCGACTTCTCCCGCGTGGTCCACGGCGAGCAGTCCTTCACCTACGACCGTCCGATCGTCGCCGGTGACGAGCTCACCGCGACCCTGACGGTGACCAGCGTGAAGACCCTCGGCGGCAACGCGATGGTCACGGCCCAGAGCACCATGAACGACGCCGAGGGGGAGCACGTCGTCACGGCGACCTCCACCCTCGTGGTCCGAGGAGACGACGCATGACCGCCGCACCCGCCACCGCGCTCGAGGTCGGCACCGTCGTCGCCGAACGTGCCGTGCACCTCACCCGTGATTCGCTTGTCCGGTACGCCGGCGCCTCGGGCGACTTCAACCCGATCCACTACCGCGACGACGTCGCCGCCTCGGTCGGTCTGCCCGGCGTCCTCGCCCACGGCATGCTCACCATGGGGATCGCCGTGCAGCCGGTGGCCGAGTGGCTCGGCGACCGCGGCTGGGTCGCGGGCTACGGCGTCCGTTTCACGCGCCCCGTCGTCGTCGACCCGGAGCAGGGTGCCACGGTCGGCATCGTCGCGAAGGTCGGCACCGTCGACGAGGACGGCCGTCCGAAGCGCATCGACCTCACCGTGACCGCCGCCGGGCAGACCGTGCTCGGCAAGGCGCAGGTCACGGTGGTGTTCCACTGACCGTGTCCGAGCCGGTGCTGGCCGACCTGACGACGCTCCGCGTCGGCGGGCCCGCCACCCGGCTGCTGACGGCGACGACGACCGACGAGCTCGTCGCCCACGCGACCGGCGCCTTCGACGACCACGAGTGGCTCGTCCTCGGCGGCGGCAGCAACCTGCTGGTCGCCGACCAGGGCTTCGACGGCACCGTCGTGCTGGTCCGCACGACGGGCGTCGACGCGGACCGCGACGCCGACGGCGTCACCGTCCGCGTCGCCGCCGGTGAACCGTGGGACCCGTTCGTCGCCACGACGGTCGCGAACGGCTGGACCGGCCTGGAGGCCCTCAGCGGCATCCCGGGCACGGTCGGTGCGTCCCCCGTGCAGAACATCGGCGCCTACGGGGTCGAACTCGCCGACGTGCTCACCCGCGTCGAGTTCCTGGATGCGGCCACGGGGGAGCGCGCGTGGGTCCCGGCAGCCGAGCTGGCGCTCGGCTACCGCACGTCGACCCTCAAGCACGGTCGGCGCGGTGTCGTGCTGACGGTGGAGTTCCGGTTCGGACTCGCGGGGGAGCACGGCGTGCCCGTGCAGTACGCGCAGCTCGCCGGTTCGCTCGGTGTCGACCTCGGCGCGCTCGTGCCGCCCACGACCGTCCGCGACGAGGTCCTGCGGCTGCGCGGTTCCAAGGGCATGGTGCTCGACGGGGACGACCACGACACCTGGAGCGCCGGATCGTTCTTCACGAACCCGATCGTCTCGCCCGCGTTCGCCGAGACCCTGCCAGCTGATGCTCCGCGCTGGCCCGCGGGCGACGGCGTCAAGCTCAGTGCGGCCTGGCTCATCGAGCACGCCGGCGTCCACCGGGGGTACGCGGTGCCGGGTTCGCGCGCGGCGATCTCGTCGAAGCACACCCTCGCACTGACGAACCGCGGCGGGGCGACGGCCGCGCAGGTGGCCGAGCTCGCCCGGTACGTGCAGGTGAGCGTCCTGAACCGCTTCGGTGTCTCGCTCGTCCCGGAACCTGTGGTGGTGGGGGACCTGCTCGGCTGAGCGTCCGCGCGACGGGACCGACGAGCACGACGCTCCACGCGCCTCCCGGAACGGGAAGAACGGGCCACCTCGACGAGGTGGCCCGTTCCGTGTCCGGCAGTGTCTACGCGAAGAACTCCGCCAGTCGGGCGACGCCCTCGGCGATGTCCTCGTCGCCCAGCGCGTACGACAGACGCAGGTAGCCGGACGGACCGAAGGCCTCACCGGGGACGACCGCGACCTCGGCGTGCTCGAGGATCAGGTCCGCCAGCTCGAGCGTGGTCGTCGGGGTGGCGCCGGCCCATTCGCGGCCGAGCAGTTCGGTGACGTCCGGGTAGACGTAGAAGGCACCCTGCGGGGTCGGCGTCCGGAACCCCGGGATCGCGTTGAGGCCGTCCACGATCGACCGACGTCGACGATCGAAGGCCTCGCGCATCGCGGCGACGGGTTCCTGGGGACCGGTCAGCGCGGCGATGGCGGCGCGCTGCGACACGTTCGAGACGTTGGACGACAGGTGCGACTGCAGGTTGGAAGCGGCCTTGACGGCGTCGGTCGGGCCGATGAACCACCCGACGCGCCAGCCCGTCATGGCGTAGGTCTTCGCGACGCCGTTCACCAGGATCGTGGTGTCGGCGAGGGCGGGGACCTCGGCCAGGATGCCGGCGAAGCGGACGCCGTCGTACACCAGGTCCTGGTATATCTCGTCGCTGATGACCCAGATGCCGTGCTCGAGCGCCCACTCGCCGATCGCCCGGGTCTGCTCGGCCGAGTACACCGCGCCGGTGGGGTTCGACGGCGAGCAGAACAGCAGTGCCTTGGTCTTCGGGGTGCGGGCTGCCTCGAGCTGCTCGACGGTCACCAGGTAGTCCTGGTCGCTGCCGGCGAAGACCTCGACCGGCTCGCCACCGGCCAGGCGGATGGCCTCGGGGTAGGTGGTCCAGTACGGCGCGGGCAGCAGGACCTCGTCACCGGCGTCGACGATGGTCTGGAACGCCTGGTAGACCGCCTGCTTGCCGCCGTTCGTCACGATGACCTGCGACGGCTCGACCGTGACGCCGGACACCCGGGCGGTCTTGTCGGCGATGGCCTGCTTCAGTTCGGGCAGGCCGGTGGCGGGGGTGTAGCGGTGGTTCTTCGGGTCCTGCGCCGCGGCGACGGCGGCATCGACGACGTGCTGCGGGGTCGCGAAGTCGGGCTCGCCGGCGGCGAACGAGATCACCGGGCGCCCGGCGGCCTTGAGCGCCTTGGCCTTGGCATCGACCTTGAGCGTCGCGGACTCGGCGATGGCGGCGATGCGGGACGCGATGCGCGGGCGATCGGCCGACGCGGTGGCGAGGGTGTCGGGGGACACGTGGGCGGTGGACTCGGGGCCTGGGGCTGCGGTGCTCACGGGGCTCAGCCTACCGGCGCGGCACGCCGTGGAAGGGGTCAAGTGGACACCGTGTGACGGACTCCCGTAGACTCGTCCACCGGAACGCGGATCGGTGACGAGCCGTGTTGCGAAGGGCGGTGGCTCAATTGGTAGAGCAGCGGTCTCCAAAACCGCAGGTTGCAGGTTCGAGTCCTGTCCGCCCTGCAACTCTGGAAGGGTAGAAGTTGGCGAGCAAAGACATGGAGACGACGGCGGACGACGTCGTCGCCCAGGCGAAGCAGGACCGGGCCGAGCGCCGCGGGCCCATCGCTGCCATCGTGCTCTTCATCCGTCAGGTGATCGGCGAATTGCGCAAGGTCGTGACGCCGACCCGCAAGGAACTGTTCAGCTACACGGGCGTCGTGCTCGTGTTCGTCGTCGTCATGATGATCCTGGTGTCGATCCTCGACTTCGTGTTCGGTCTCGGCGTCGGGTACGTCTTCGGCAACGGGCCCACGGCCTGACCCCGACGTCGGTTGCCGTGCGCAGCCGTTCCGAGGAGTACGGTCGCCCGAGACGGCGTCGATCGTGACGGCGTCGATCGTGACCATGACCGACCGCCAACCCGACCCGAACCACCGAACGGAAAGAATCGACTGTGTCTGACAACTCCCGCGATGACATCGACCTCGCGACGGCTGCCGAGCAGTCCTCCGAGGTCGAGGAGAACCAGGAAGGCGACGTCGAGACCGGCGAAGGACGCTCCGTCGAGTCCGCTGAAGAGCGTGCGATCTCGATCGAGGGCGACGACGACGAGTCGCTCGGCCTCAGCTCCGAGCCCGACGACGGCACCGTCGACGCCGGCCTCGACGAAGCGCTGACGGCTCTGCAGGAGTCCCGCGACCCCGAAGCCGACGCCGTCGTGGACGACGCCCTCGAGATCGACTCCGCCGACGAAGCCGAGGCCGCCGTCGAGGCCGTCGAGGACGAGGAAGAAGTCGAGCTCGAATCCGAGACCGCCGCCGAGGCCAACGAGACGCTCGCTGCCGACGAGGCACTCGACGCCGAGGACGAGGACGACGAGCCCGCCGAGGTCGACCCGTACGAGGCCTTCAAGGCCGAGCTGCGGATGAAGCCGGGCAAGTGGTACGTCATCCACTCCTACGCGGGCTTCGAGCGCCGCGTGAAGTCGAACATCGAGAACCGCATGGTCTCGATGTCGATGGAGGACTACATCTACCAGGTCGAGGTCCCGATGGAGGACGTCGTCGAGATCAAGAACGGGCAGCGCAAGCTGGTCACCCGCGTCCGGATCCCCTCGTACGTGCTCGTCCGCATGGACCTCAACGAGGACTCGTGGTCGGTCGTCCGCCACACCCCGGGTGTCACCGGCTTCGTCGGCAACGCCCACAACCCGACCCCGCTCCGCTTCGACGAGGCGTTCGGGATGCTCAAGTCCCTGGTGCAGGTGGCCGAGGCCGCCCCGACCAAGGGTGGCGCGAAGGGCAGCGGCTCGCTGCAGGCACAGCCCGCAGCCGAGGTCGACTTCGAGATCGGCGAGACGATCACGATCAAGGAAGGCTCGTTCGCGGGTCTTCCGGGTTCGATCTCCGAGATCAAGCCGGAGAGCGGCAAGCTCACCGTCCTCGTCTCGCTGTTCGAGCGCGAGACCCCGGTCGAGCTCAGCTTCGACCAGGTCACCAAGCTCTAGCGATCACCACGCTGTAGCGATCACCGAGATCGACTACACTGAACGGGTTTGGGCCCGCGCGCCTCGTGCGAGCGGGCCTTCACCGCTGTCCGGAACGGCCGGACCAGCGGGAGAGTGCACGGATCCCCGTGTGTTCGATTCCAGGAGGAAGACAAGTCATGGCACCGAAGAAGAAGGTCACGGGCCTGATCAAGCTGCAGATCAACGCGGGAGCCGCCAACCCGGCACCCCCGATCGGTCCGGCGCTCGGTCAGCACGGCGTCAACATCATGGAGTTCTGCAAGGCGTACAACGCGGCGACCGAGTCGCAGCGTGGCAACGTCGTGCCGGTCGAGATCACCGTCTACGAGGACCGTTCGTTCACGTTCGTCCTGAAGACCCCGCCGGCCGCCGAGCTCATCAAGAAGGCTGCTGGTGTGCAGAAGGGGTCCTCGACCCCGCACACGGTCAAGGTCGCGAAGATCTCGATGGACCAGGTCCGTCAGATCGCCGAGACCAAGCAGGCCGACCTGAACGCCAACGACATCGAGCAGGCCGCGAAGATCATCGCCGGCACCGCACGCTCGATGGGCATCACGGTCGAGGCCTAAGCACCGATCGGGCCCCGGCCCACCACCAGACACCTTTCCGTGGGAGAGCCTCGCCGGCTCGCCAACCACGTATCTCGCAAGGAGACCACCATGGCGAAGAAGTCCAAGGCCTACCAGGCCGCGGCCGCGAAGATCGAGGCCGACAAGTTCTACACCCCGACCGAGGCCGTCGCCCTGGCCAAGGAGACCGGTTCCTCGAAGACCGACTCCACGGTCGAGGTCGCGCTCAAGCTCGGCGTCGACCCCCGCAAGGCCGACCAGATGGTCCGCGGCACGGTCATCCTGCCGCACGGCACGGGCAAGACCGCCCGCGTCATCGTCTTCGCGACGGGCGCGGCTGCTGAGGCCGCCATCGCCGCCGGCGCCGACGAGGTCGGTGGCGACGAGCTCATCGCGAAGGTCGCCGAGGGCTACACCTCGTTCGACTCCGCCGTCTCGACCCCGGAGCTCATGGGCAAGGTCGGTCGTCTCGGCAAGGTGCTCGGCCCGCGTGGCCTCATGCCCAACCCGAAGACCGGCACCGTGACCCCGAACGTCGCGCAGGCAGTCAACGACATCAAGGGCGGCAAGATCGAGTTCCGCGTCGACAAGCACGCCAACGTGCACTTCGTCGTCGGCAAGGCCTCGTTCACGCCGGAGCAGCTCGACGAGAACATCTCGACCGCGCTCGAGGAGATCAACCGCCTCAAGCCGTCGTCCTCGAAGGGCCGTTACGTCATGAAGGGCGCCGTCTCGACGACCTTCGGTCCCGGCATCCCGCTGGACGTCAACAGCATCTGAGTCCACTGACTCGTGGAAGGACCCGCACCGGCAACGGTGCGGGTCCTTTCCGCATGTGGGGCGCGTGTCCCGATAACGTGGTGTGGTGCGCACCCTCGTGAACTCGCTCCGGCTGATCGCCGTCATCGCCATCGTCGTCGCGGTCGTCGCGCAGTGGCTCGAGAGCGCGAAGTCCCCGACCTACTCGTTCTGGAACTTCTTCGGCTACTTCACGATCCAGTCGAACCTGATCATCGCCGTGGCCCTCGCGGTGACGCTCGTCGCCGCGGCACGTCGCAAGCGGGCGGACCTCGCCGTCTCGGTGCTCCGCGGTGCCGCCACGGTGTACATCGCGACGACGGGCATCGTCTACAACACGCTGCTCACGGGCGCGAACGTGTCGGCCTCGGTGCCGTGGTCGAACGACATCGTGCACAAGATCATCCCGGTGTACGCGGTGCTCGACTGGCTGCTGTTCTCGGACCGAGCACGGCTGCTGCTCCGGCACGTGTGGTGGTTCCTGCTCTACCCGGCGGTCTGGACCACCGTGGTGCTCGTCCGCGGTGCGACCGACGGGTGGGTGCCGTACCCGTTCCTCGACCCCGCGCAGGGCTACGGTGTCGTCGCGATCTACGTCGTCGGGATCGCGGTGTCGATCACCTTGCTCGGGATCCTGGTCGTGGGGATGAGCCGGTTGCGGCTGGTGAAGGTCTAGCTGGTGACGGTCCAGCAGACGGTCCAGCTGACGGTCTAGGAGCGGAAGCCGCGCAGTTTGTCGAGCACCAGGTCGGCGAGCTGCACCAGCCCCCGGATCTGGTCGTCGTCGCGGTCGACCCAGCGGCACTCGGGTTCGTCGGCCACCGGGACGAACCCGTCGTGGCGTTCCCAGACGAACAGGGTGCGGTCGGCGCCGAGCACGTACTGCTGCCACCAGATCTGCCGCAGGTAGTGCCGGGGGATGCTCCGCCAGCCCTTGCCGGTGGTCTTGATCTCGGCGAGCACCACACGGGACGACTCGTCGACCCCGACGCCGTCCGGGGTGGCGAGGTGCGCGCGGTTCGCGGCGGCGTGGAACAGGTGCGCCGAGGGCTGGATGCCGTGGGTGGCAGCCACCCAGGCGGCGATGACCGGTTCGCGGTCCTTCCCGTGCTCGGTGAACGCGTTGCCGGAGAACCGGGAGCCGTAGCGTTTCTCGGTGACGACGGCCTCGACGGCGCGCAGGGAGGCGAGCCGGGCGACGTCGGTGGCGGTGATGCCCATGGCGCGGGCGCGGAGCCACGCGACGCGGTCCGAGGAGTGCGCGACGATGCGCTCGGTGTGGCCGCGCAGGGCGGTGAACGCGTCACGCGCGGCCGGGACCGGCGTACCGGGGGCGGGATACGCCTCCAGACCGGGGTCCAGGTCGCCCCACAGGGTGGGCTGCACGATCGTCACCCCATGATTGTCCCCCCGACCACCGGCAGGACCGAAACCGACGCGCTCACGCGGCGGGCGGGTGTGCGTCAGGAGGCCAGTTCGCGGCCCTCGGCGAAGGCGACGAGCTCGTCGACCCCGGCGGGGGAGAGGGCGTAGCCGATGGCGAGGGCCGCGGCACCCTGCAGCGCTGCGAGGGAGCCCGCACGGGACTGCACGATGACGAGGTGCTCGCTGGCGAGGGGCATCGAGCGGGAGTAGACGACCTCGCGGACGCCGGCGAGCAGGTGCTCACCCGCCTGCGTGATCGATCCGCCGAGCGCGATGACGGACGGGTTGATGAGCGAGATGCACGTCGCCAGCACTTCGCCGATGTCACGGCCCGCCTGCCGGACGGCGTAGATCGCGTCGAGGTCCGATCGGTTCACCAGGTCGATGACGTCGGCTCCGGTGTGCACGTCGTGCCCCTTCGCGCGGAGGGCCCGGGCGATGGCCGGACCGGAGGCGACGGCCTCGAGGCAGCCGGTGTTGCCGCAGTGGCACGGGACGTCGCCCGCCCGCGAGACGCGCACGTGCCCGATGTCCCCGGCGGTGCCCTGGGCGCCGCGCTGCAGCCGGCCCTCGGACACGATGCCGGAACCGATGCCGGTGGCGACCTTCACGAACAGCAGGTGGTCGATGTCCGGCCAGCCGTGCTCCCGTTCGCCGAGCGCGGCGATGTTCACGTCGTTGTCGAGCAGGACGTGGGCGGCGATGTGCTGGCGGAGCCACGAGGGCACGTCGAAGCCGTCCCAGCCGGGCATGATCGGCGGGTTGGCCGGTCGTCCGGTGGAGAACTCGACGGGTCCGGGGACGCCGATGCCGATCGCGATGACGTCCTGTCGGTTGCGCCCGACCTCGGCGAGCAGGTCGTCGATCGTCTCGACGAGCCACGACAGCGTCGGCACCGGGCCGGCCGCGATGTCGATCCGGGCATCACGGGTGGCGAGCGGTGCCGCGACCAGGTCGGTGACGGCGACGCGGCCGTGCGACGCACCGAGGTCGGCGGCGATGACGAGCCGGGCGCGGGGCTTCAGCGCCACCTGGGCGGGCGGACGGCCGCCGGTGGAGACGGCGGTGTCGACGGCACCGACGAGTCCGATGTCGATCAGGGAGTCGAGGCGCACGCCGATGGTGGAGCGTGCGAGTCCTGTCAGTGCGGCGAGCTCGGCCCTGGTGCGCGGCACGCCGTCGCGGAGGATCTGGAAGAGCTCGCTCGTCCCGACCGGAGGCGACGCTGCCGTCCGGTTCAAGTCGACCATGTGGGGAGTGAAGCACACATCGTTCGCGCCACGCAATGAAGTCCGTCGACATTCCTTCGACTTCTGCTTGACCGCCGACAAAAGTGCTCGTAGTGTGACGATCGGTCACTGACGACCGCACCATCTCGACGAGGAGAACCCTGGTGACCCAACCGCTCTCGGTCCAGCTCTACACGGTCCGCGATGCCCTCAGCGCCGATCTGCCCGGCACCCTGCAGCGCATCGCCGACATCGGCTACACGAACGTCGAGGCCTTCGGCTTCGTCGACGACGCCGACGAACTCGCCGCCGCCCTGCGGAGCGCAGGCCTCGCCGCCCCGAGCGGCCACGCCCGGCTGCTCGACGCCGGCGAGCAGGACCTCGAGCGCATCTTCCACGCGTCCACCACCCTCGGGTTCGGGACGCTCATCGACCCGCACATCGACGAGGCCCGCTGGACCACCCGCGAGGACGTCGAGGCGATCGCCCGCGAACTCAGCGCGCTCGCCCCGCGGGCGGCCGACCACGGTCTGGTGCTCGGCTACCACAACCACGCGTTCGAGTTCTCGAACCGCATCGACGGCGTCAGCGCCTACGAGGTCTTCGCCGACGCCCTGTCCGACGACGTCGTGCTCGAGCTCGACACCTACTGGGTGCAGGTCGGCGGGGACGACCCGGTCGCGGTCATCGGCAAGTACGGCGACAAGGTCCGGTTCCTGCACGTCAAGGACGGCGACGGCTCGCACGACGACAAGCAGCAGGTCGCCGTCGGCAACGGCATCATGCCGATCCGCGACATCATCGCCGCCGCACCCGACGCCCTGCACGTCGTCGAGCTCGACGACCACGACGGTGACGTCTTCCAGGCCGTCGCCGACTCCTACACGTTCCTCGAGGGGGCCCGCGCATGACCGACACCACGACCGCCGCTGCGACGGCGACCGACAGCACGCTGCGCACCGGCCCGGTCGGCGTCGGCGTCATCGGCGCCGGGGTCATCTCGGACCAGTACCTGTCGAACCTCACGGTCTTCCCCGACGTGACGGTCCGCTTCATCGCCGACATCGACCTGCCGCGCGCTGCCGCCCAGGCCGAGAAGTGGGGCGTCCCCGGCTCGGGCACCGTCGAGGAGCTCCTGGCCGACGACGACATCGAGATCGTCGTGAACCTGACGATCCCGGCTGCCCACGTCGAGGTCGCGCTGCAGGCCCTGGCCGCAGGCAAGCACGTCTGGGGCGAGAAGCCCTACGCCCTCGACCGTGCCAGCGCCGCGGAGCTCCGTGACGCTGCGGTCGCCGCGGGCAAGACGGTCAGCGTCGCCCCGGACACGTTCCTCGGCGCCGGCCTGCAGACCGCGCTCCGCACCATCCGCGATGGCCGCATCGGCACGCCGCTCAACGGCCTGACGCTGTTCCAGAGCCCCGGACCCGAGTCGTGGCACCCGAGCCCCGAGTTCCTCTTCGCGTACGGCGCCGGTCCGCTGTTCGACATCGGCCCGTACTACATCACCACCCTCGTCCAGGCGTTCGGACCGGTGAAGAAGGTCACGGCGACGGCGTCAAAGTCCCGCGCCACCCGCACCATCGGCTCCGGACCGAAGGCTGGCACCGAGTTCCCGGTGGACGTCCCGACGAACCACTCCGCGCTCATCGAGTTCGAGAACGGCGGGAGCGCGCAGAGCGTCTTCTCGTTCGAGTCCGACCGGGGCCGGACCGGCTTCGTCGAGATCGCGGGGGAGACCGGCACCGTCGTGTTCCCCGACCCGAACAACTTCGACGGCGACACCGAGCTGTACCGGCTCGGTGCCGAGGAGCCCGAGACGATCCCCGCGGTCGGCTCCACCTCCTCGCGCGGCACCGGCGTGGTCGACCTGGCCCGCTCGCTGCGGGCCGGCGAGACGAACCGCGTCCCCGGCGCGCTCGCCTTCCACGTCCTCGACGTGATGGTCTCCATCGCCGAGGCAGCAGAACGTGGCGAGGCGGTGCTCGTCGAGAGCACCGTGTCGCCCTCCCCGACCCTCCCCGAGGGCTGGGACCCCGCGGAACGCACCCTGGCCTGACCGCCGGGGCGCTGCCCGCAACCCACAGCAGCACCCGACCAGCACCATCCGCAGCACCAGCTCCACCTCTGCACCATCCCTGCACCATCTCAACGACGAGAAAGTAGAGAGTCATGCGCACTGCCATCCGCGCACTGGCCATCACCGCGGCCGCCGCACTCACCGTGACCGGCCTCGCAGCCTGCTCCTCCGGATCGTCCGGCGACGCCGGCGACTCCAAGACGCTCACCTACTGGGCGTCCAACCAGGGCACGTCCCTGCAGAACGACAAGGAGGTGCTGACCCCCGTCCTCGAGAAGTTCACCAAGGAGACCGGGATCAAGGTCGACCTCCAGGTCATCGGCTGGAACGACCTGCAGAACAAGATCCAGACCGCCGTCAGCTCGGGCCAGGGCCCGGACGTCGTCAACATCGGCAACACCTGGGCGACCTCGCTCCAGGCCACCGGCGCCTTCCAGGAGTTCGGTGACGCCGAGATGAAGGCGATCGGCGGCGCGGACAAGTTCGGCAAGGTCGCCCTGTCCACCGGTGGCGCGCCCGACAAGACGGTCACGAGCGTCCCGCTCTACGGCCTCGCCTACGGCCTGTACTACAACAAGAAGATGCTGTCCGACGCCGGCATCACCCCGCCCACCACGTGGGAGGAGATGGTCTCGGACGCCGAGAAGCTGACCAAGGGTGACACCTACGGCTTCAGCCTCGCAGGCGGTTCGTACACCGAGAACTCGCACTTCGCGTTCATCAACTCGGCGCAGAACGGTGGCGAGTGGTTCGACAAGGACGGCAAGCCGACCTTCACCTCGAAGGCCAACGTCGACGGCATCAAGCGGTACCTCGACCTCATGCAGGACTCGAAGGTCGCCAACCCGTCGAACGCGCAGTACGACAACGCGACGCAGTCCACCACGGACTTCGCGAAGAAGAAGGCCGCGTTCATCCTCAACCAGAACAACGCGAACGCGACCATCGAGTCGCTCGGCATGAAGTCGTCCGAGTACGGCGTCGTGGCCCTGCCCGCCCCGAGCGGTGGCGAGCAGATCGCCTCGTTCCCCGCTGGCATCAACCTGTCGGTCTTCAAGAACACGAAGAACAAGGACGGCGCGCTCGAGTTCGTCAAGTACATGACGAGCATGGACACGCAGACGACGCTGGACAAGCCGTACTCGGCCCTGCCGGTGCTCGCCAAGGCTGCTGACTCCGTCACGGACGAGCAGACGAAGACGTTCCTCGACATCTACAACAACAAGGCGAAGCCGCTCCCGCTGGTGCCCGCCGAGGACCAGTTCGAGTCCACGGTCGGCAAGGCGATGAACGACATGTTCGCCAAGATCGCGACCGGTTCCAAGGTCTCCGAGGCCGACATCAAGTCGGCTCTGCAGACCGCCCAGGACCAGGTGTCCCAGGCCGCCGGTTGATCCACCCTGGAGGCCCGGGTCGCGTCCGCAGGACGCGCCCGGGCCTCCAGCCCCTGACGCTCCAGAGCCGACCACCCGTCGGCCGTGAGGCACACGCCCCACGCATCCCGCGCCTCCCGGCTGCCACGGCACGCGCGGACCGCACCTGCACGCCCCTCCTGCCGAAAGGCCCCACCAGATGTCCACGACGGTCCTGCCCGACTCGGAGCGCATCGACCTGACGCACACGAAGGCCCCGACGATGTCGGGCCGTCCGCCAGGTCGCAAGCGCAAGACCCACTGGCTGCCCTACGCGCTCGTCGCGCCGGCCATCCTGTTCGAGCTGCTCATCCACATCGTCCCGATGCTCACCGGCATCTGGATCTCGTTCATCCAGCTCACCAAGTACTTCATCGCGAACTGGGGCGCCGCGCCCTTCGCCGGGTTCCGGAACTACCAGGTCGTGGTCGACTTCGACCAGGCGATCGGCCGCGGGGTCCTCAACTCGTTCCTCATCACGTGTGCCTTCACGGTCCTCGTGGTCGGGCTCTCCTGGACGTTCGGCATGGCCGCAGCCGTCGCGCTGCAGAAGCCGTTCGCCGGACGCGGGCTGTTCCGCACCCTGTTCCTCGTGCCGTACGCGCTGCCGATGTACGCCGGCGTCATCACCTGGAAGTTCATGTTCCAGCGGGACTCGGGGGCACTGAACCACCTGCTGGTCGACCAGCTCGGACTGTTCGGTGGCAACGCCCCGTTCTGGCTCATCGGCAACAACGCCTTCGTCGCGGTCGTCGTCGTGGCCATCTGGAAGACCTGGCCGTTCGCGTTCCTGATGCTGATGGCCGGCCTGCAGTCCGTGCCGAACGACGTGTACGAGGCCGCCTCGGTCGACGGCGCGAAGCCGTTCCGCCAGTGGCGCTCGATCACGCTGCCGATGGTCCGTCCGGTCAACGTGACGCTCGTGCTCGTGATGTTCCTGTGGACGTTCAACGACTTCAACACCCCGTTCGTGCTGTTCGGCTCGACCGCGCAGCCACCGGCCGCGGACCTGCTGAGCTTCCACATCTACAACGCGTCGTTCATCACCTGGAACTTCGGTTCCGGCGCCGCGATGAGCGTCCTGCTCCTGCTCTTCCTGCTCGTCGTCACCGGCATCTACCTCGCCGTGACCAACCGGAGGTCCGTCCGTGCGTGAGACAACTGGCGCCAAGTCCTTCAAGATCATCACACTGGTCGTCCTGACGCTGTTCACGGTCGTGCCGCTCTACGTGATGATCACCACGGCCATCAAGCCCCTCGGCGACGTGCAGGACAACTTCACGTGGATCCCGTCGCGGATCACCTTCCAGCCGTTCATCGACATGTGGTCGACGGTGCCGCTCGGTCGGTACTTCATCAACTCGCTCGTCGTGTGCACGGTGGCGACGGTGTTCTCGCTGATCATCGCGACGTTCGCCGCCTACGGTGTCTCGCGCTGGAACTTCAAGGGCAAGAGCACCTTCACCACCGCGGTGCTCTCCACGCAGATGTTCCCCGGCGTGCTGTTCCTGCTGCCGCTGTTCCTGATCTTCACGAACCTCGGCAACACCCTGGGGATCCAGCTCGTCGGGTCGTGGCTCGGGCTGATCCTCACGTACCTGACGTTCACGCTCCCGTTCTCGATCTGGATGCTCGCCGGGTACTTCGAGACCATCCCGCGCGAGCTCGACGAGGCCGCGATGGTCGACGGTTCGGGTCCGATGGGTGCCCTGTTCCGGGTCATCCTGCCGTCGGCCCGTCCGGGTCTGGTGGCGGTCGGGATCTACTCGTTCATGACGGCCTGGGGTGAGGTCCTCTTCGCCTCGGTCATGACGAACGGGCTCGGTTCGACCCTGGCGGTCGGTCTGCAGCAGTACTCGACGCAGACGAACGTGTACTGGAACCAGGTCATGGCGGCGTCGCTCGTCGTGTCGATCCCGGTCGTGGCCGCGTTCCTCGTGGTCCAGCGCCAGTTCGTGGCCGGCCTGACCGCGGGCGCCGTGAAGTAGGCGGAGCCCCTTTCCGCAAGACACCGGTGTTCACGCTCGACACCCCCGCATCACGCGGTGCGCAGCGTGAACACCGGTGTTCTGTCGTTCCCCACCGACCCCGACCACCCGACGACCGACAGGATGGAAGCATGAGCGACGAAACCCGGGGGCGGCAGCTGCTGCCCGGACAGACCAGCCGCGTGCACGTGTACGACGTCCGGTCACGGACCGCGCGGCTCGTGTTCGAGTCGGCAACGGTGCTCGTCGAGGCGCCGAACGTCCTGGACGCCGACACCCTGGTGCTGAACGGTGACGGCGACCTCTGGCTGCTGCGGTTGCCGTCGGCCGACAGCGGCACCGTGCTCGACGAGACCGCGCTCGTGCCGGTGCCGATGGACGGCGTCGACGAGATCAACAACGACCACGTGCTCGAGCCGTCCGGCACCTCGATCGTGGTGAGCGCCCGCGACGGCGAGCTGTACCGGGTCCCGTTGCCGGACGGCGGCCCCGCGACCCGGATCACCGACGTCGCCGCGGCCCTGCCGACCAAGCGGAAGTTCTACCTGCACGGCATCGCCCCGGGCGGCAGCGCGCTCGCCGCGATCGTGGGTGAGCTGTCCGAGGACGGCGTCTGGACGACCGACGTCGCGATGGTCGACCCCGCGACCGGTGAGCCGACGTTCGTCACGCGGGACGAGCACGCCGACGACGGCTGCACGATCACCGCCGACGGCACGCTGCTCTGGAACACCGAGCGCTTCACACCGGGGACCGCGCAGCTCGCGTCACTCCGGCCCGGCGCCGACGACCCCGTGCGGATCACGAACGACGAGCGGGTGAACTGGTTCCCGCACCTGTCGCCCGACGGCGCACACCTGCTGTCCCTGTCGTACGAGCCCGGCGTGCAGGGCCACCCGGCCGACCACCGCGTCGAGCTCCGGCTGCTGCCCGGCTCGCTCGTCCGCGGCGCCCGGATCGCCGTGCAGCCGGAGACCCTGGTGGCGCTCGACGGCGGGCAGGGGACGGTCAACGTGCCGCCGTGGGCGCCGGACTCGACGTGGTTCGCGTACTGCGACTACCCGGTGGCGCGGTAGCGGGAGCGCCGGGGGGATCGGCGGCGTCCTCACGCGCTGAGCGACAGTCCAC